>NZ_NOIO01000014.1:0-158887 GCF_014596605.1 Pseudomonas sp. PSB11 | reverse complement strand
AACTGGCGCGGGATCGCACTGAGCAGGTGGGCTAAACGGGTGCTGGTAAACATGAGCCAAAATCGAGTCTGAAAAATCCGATTATGACTGACGGCCGCCAACAGCAAGGGGGAGCAAGCTCCCCCTTTGGTTTTTACCGGACACTAGTGACGCTCTGCGTGGGAATGCCTCAAGGGACGCTCCGCGTTCCAGCTGTAAAAAGGGACGCGGAGCGTCCCGGGCTGCATTCCCACGCAGAGCGTGGGAACGATCACCCAAACAAAAAGCCCCGCATCTGCGGGGCTTTTTGTTTGATTACGCGGCGGTTTTCTTCGCGTTGATCTTCTTCAACTCTTCATCACGCAGTTCACGACGCAGGATCTTGCCTACGTTGGTGGTCGGCAGCGCATCGCGGAACTCCACCGCTTTTGGAACCTTGTAGCCGGTGACGTTGGCGCGCATGTGCTCCATCACCTGCTCCTTGGTCAGGGTCACGCCCGGCTTGGCGACGATGAATATCTTGATCGCCTCGCCCGACTTCTCGTCCGGTACACCGATGGCCGCGCATTGCAGCACGCCCGGCAGTGTCGCGAGCACGTCTTCAAGCTCGTTCGGGTACACGTTGAAGCCGGACACCAGGATCATGTCTTTCTTGCGATCGACAATGCGCATGTAGCCATCCGCCTGGATCAGCGCAATGTCGCCGGTTTTCAACCAGCCTTCGCTGTCGAGGATTTCATCGGTGGCTTCCTGGCGCTGCCAGTAGCCCTTCATGACTTGCGGGCCTTTCACGCACAACTCACCGATCTCGCCCAATGGCTGTTCGACACCGGCATCATTGACGATTTTGCACAGGGTCGACGGCACCGGAATGCCAATGGTGCCGATCTGGATGTTCTGGATCGGGTTGACCGTGGCCACCGGGCTGGTTTCGGTCATGCCGTAACCTTCGCAGATGGCGCAACCGGTGACTGCTTTCCAGCGCTCGGCCGCCGCCAGTTGCAGGGCCATGCCCCCGGACAGGGTGACTTTCAGCGCCGAAAAATCCAGCTTGCGGAAGCCTTCGTTGTTGCACAGGGCCACGAACAAGGTGTTGAGGCCGACGAAACCGCTGAACTTCCACTTCGACAGTTCCTTGACCATCGCCGGCAGGTCGCGCGGGTTGCTGATCAGGATGTTGTGGTTGCCGATCAGCATCATCGCCATGCAATGAAAGGTGAAGGCATAGATGTGGTACAGCGGCAGCGGCGTGATCAGGATCTCGCAGCCTTCATTAAGGTTGGAGCCCATCAGCGCCTTGCACTGCAGCATGTTGGCCACCAGGTTGCGGTGGGTCAGCATCGCGCCCTTGGCGACGCCAGTGGTGCCGCCGGTGTATTGCAGCACCGCGACATCGCTGCTGGCCGGGCTGGCTTCGGTCACGGGCTGGCCATGGCCCTTGCTCAGCACATCGTTGAACTTGACGGCTTTGGGCAAGTGATAGGCCGGCACCATCTTCTTCACGTACTTGATCACGCTGTTGATCAGCAGGCGCTTGAGCGGTGGCAGCAGGTCTGCCACTTCGGTGACGATCACGTGCTTGACCCCGGTTTTCGGCACGACGGTTTCAGCCAGGTGCGCCATGTTGGCCAGGCAAACCAGGGCTTTGGCACCGGAGTCGTTGAACTGGTGCTCCATCTCCCGCGCGGTGTACAGCGGGTTGGTGTTGACCACGATCAAGCCGGCACGGATGGCGCCGAAGACGGCAACCGGGTACTGCAACACGTTAGGCAGTTGCACGGCGATTCGATCGCCCGGCTGTAAATCGGTATGCTGTTGCAGGTAAGCGGCAAAGGCACCGGACAATTCGTACAGCTCACCGTAGGTGATTGTCCTGCCCAGGTTGCTGAATGCCGGTTTGTTGGCGAAGCGTTGGCAGGACTGCTTCAACACTGCCTGAATATTCGGGTACTCGTCTGGATTGATGTCGGCAGCAATTCCAGCTGGGTACTTATCCTTCCAAAAGTCTTCGATCATGGAAGCCCACTCCTCAGCAACGCGAATTCAACACCGCATTTGATGCGATTATTATTGGTGTTTGTCTATAGGTGAGTCTGGCTTTTACTAGGCCGAGAAGTCACAAAGCGCGCCGAGAGTAGCAGCTTTGAAAAGGGTCGACTAGAGCCAAAAGCGGCCTCTACGGTCACAATTGTGACTCAAGATTGCTAATCGGTCATTTTAGAGCAAAAGACCTATATGTCGCTGAAAGCCCCGAAATTCGGGCTATCAAAGCAAAGGATCGCAGCCTTCGACAGCTCCTACAGGGATCTCGTTCCATTGTAGGAGCTGCCGAAGGCTGCGATCTTTTGGGACCGCCTCGATCTACGACCTGCTACGCGATATCGCGCAACTCCCGCCGCAGAATCTTGCCCACCGGCGTCATCGGCAACGATTCACGCAAGACGATGTGCTTGGGCACTTTGTATGCCGTGAAGTTTTCCTTGCAGTAGGCCTTCAGCTCTTCAAGGCTGACCCCTGCCTCACGAGCCACCACGAACAATTTCACCGCCTCGCCCGAACGCTCGTCCGGCACACCGATCACCGCGCAGTTGGCGACTTTCGGGTGAGCCATGACCACGTCTTCGATTTCGTTCGGGTACACGTTGAAACCCGAGACAATGATCATGTCCTTCTTGCGATCGACGATGCGCACGAAGCCGTCCGGATCGATCACGGCGATGTCACCCGATTTGAACCAGCCCTCGGCATCCAGCACTTCGTTGGTCGCTTCGGGTTTCTGCCAGTAGCCCTTCATGATCTGCGGGCCCTTGATGCACAACTCGCCCCGCTCGCCCAATGGCTGCTCGACACCTTCGTCGTTGATCACTTTCAAGGTAGTGCCCGGCACCGGCAGGCCGACCGTGCCGATGCGCGACTGGTCGCCGTACGGGTTGGTGCAGGCCACCGGCGAGGTTTCGGTCAGGCCGTAACCTTCGGTGATGCGGCAACCGGTCAACTGTTCCCAGCGCTCGGCCGTGGCCTTGACCAGTGCGGTGCCGCCGGAGTTGGTGAGTTTCAGGCTGGAGAAGTCGAGGGTCTTGAAGTCCGGGTGGTCCATCAGCGCAACGAACAGCGTGTTGAGCCCCAGCAATGCCGAGAACCGCCAGTTTTTCAGCTCCTTGATGAAGCCGCCAATGTCCCGAGGATTGGTGATCAGCACGTTGTGGTTGCCGGTCACCATCATGCACATGCAATTGGCCGTGAAGGCATAGATATGGTACAGCGGCAGCGGTGCAATCATCACCTCCTGGCCTTCGCGCAGCAGCGCCTGGCCGTCGGCCGCGAACTGGCTGAGGCAGGCCCGCGCCTGCTGCATGTTCGCCACCAGGTTACCGTGGGTCAGCATCGCCCCCTTGGCCAGGCCGGTGGTACCGCCGGTGTATTGCAGCACGGCGATGTCATTGAGCCCGGCCTTGGGCGCCTTGATACCCTTGCCGCGCCCCTGGAGTAGCGCACTCTTGAACGAAATGGCCTGGGGCAAGGCGTACGCCGGGACCATTTTCTTGACCTTGCTCACCAGCGTATTGACCAGCCAGCCCTTGGCGGTGGGCATCAGGTCGCCCATCTTCGCTTCGATCAGGTACTGGATGTCGGTGTCCGGGAGCACTTCCTGGACCTTGGCCCCGAACATGTTCAGGTACACCAGTGCCCGGGCACCGGAGTCCTTGAACTGATGACGCATCTCCCGCGCGGTGTACAGCGGGTTGGTGTTGACCACGATCAGCCCGGCGCGCAAGGCGCCGAATACGGCGATCGGGTATTGCAGGACGTTGGGCATCTGCACCGCGATGCGATCCCCCGGCACCAGGTCGGTGTGGGCTTGCAGGTAACCGGCGAACGCTGCGCTGTAGCGTTCCAGTTCGGCGTAGGTCAGGGTGACCCCCATGTTGCTGAATGCCGGGCGGTCCGCGAACTTCTTGCAGGAACGTTCGAACACCTCGATGACCGACTTGTATTCAGCGACATCAATGTCCAGGGGTACGCCGGCCGGGCGTTTGTCATTCCAGAAATCAGGTTGCATTGTTCTTGTCCTCTTTACCTGAACCTATCCGGGGCCGCTGCTCTGTCTTTTCGCACAACAGAACGCGGAGCTTCACGGACACTAGCAGCTATGGTGAATCAGGCAAATATGGGCCAAGGCGTCATTGATCGTGTGAATCTTCCCGCCGTGGCGTGGGCTGATGCCAGCGGCTTTATGCGCTATACAATGCAACCACCTCGCGCACCCTGCATGGAAAGGAATCGCCATGATCCACGACACGTTCTGGCTGACCACCAGTGACCGCAACCGCCTCTTCGCCAACCAGTGGCTACCTGCTGGCGAGCTCAAGGCCGTAATTTTGCTGGCTCACGGCATGGCAGAACACAGCGGCCGCTACGCGCGCCTGGCGGAAAAATTCTGCGAGCAGGGCTACGGTGTCTACGCGCCGGACCTGCGTGGACATGGCAAAACTGCCGAAAACGGGACGCTCGGTCATTTCGCCGACAGTGACGGCTGGGCCAAAGTGGTGGGCGACCTGGCGTGCCTCAACCAGCACATCGGCCAGCAACATCCCGGGGTGCCTATCGTGCTGCTTGGGCACAGCATGGGCAGCTACATCGCCCAGGCCTATCTGCTGCATCACAGTGCCAGCCTGCACGGGGCCATTCTCAGCGGTTCGAACTTCCAGCCGGTGGCGCTTTATCGTGCAGCCCGTCAAATCGCCCGTGTCGAACGCCTGCGCCAGGGCCCCAAGGGCCGTAGCGCCCTGATCGAATGGCTGTCGTTTGGCTCGTTCAACAAAAAATTCAAACCGGCGCGCACCCGCTTCGACTGGCTCAGCCGTGACCCGGTGGAAGTCGACCTGTACGCCAACGATCCGCTGTGCGGCTTTCGTTGTACCAACCAGCTTTGGATCGACTTGCTCGGCGGGTTGCAGCAAATCAGCAAAGCGTCCAATCTCGCCCAGATCGATCCGGGCCTGCCGTTGCTGGTGATCGGCGGCGAATGTGATCCGGTGAGTGAGGGCAAGCGTCTGAAGGATCTGGCCAACGCGCTGCGCGAGGCTGGCAGCCAGAACTTGCAACTGACCGTTTATCCGCAGGCACGGCACGAACTGTTCAATGACATCAACCGTGATGAAGTGACGAGCGACGTGTTGGCCTGGATCAACCAGGCGTTGAGCAGTCCACGACCACACCGAACCGAATAGTTTTTTGTGAATTTTTTAATTCGTCACAGGAATCGAGAGACATGACCCAGGTTACCAACACCCCTTACGAAGACCTCGAAGTCGGCCAGACCGCCAGCTTCAGCAAAACCGTTGAAGAGCGTGATATCCAGCTGTTCGCCGCGATGTCCGGCGACCACAACCCGGTGCACCTGGACGCCGAATACGCCGCCAGTACCATGTTCAAGGAACGAATCGCCCACGGCATGTTCAGCGGCGCGCTGATCAGTGCCGCGGTGGCCTGCGAGCTGCCTGGGCCCGGCACCATCTACATCGGCCAGCAGATGAGCTTTCAGAAGCCGGTGAAGATTGGCGACACCCTGACGGTGCGCCTGGAAATCCTCGAGAAACTGCCGAAGTTTCGCGTGCGCATTGCCACTCGCGTGTTCAACCAGCGCGATGAGCTGGTGGTGGATGGCGAGGCGCAGATCCTCGCGCCGCGCAAGCAACAGTCGGTGACCTTGACCGAGTTGCCGCCGATCAGCATTGGCTGATCTGAGACCCTTAGACAGGTTTCTCCGTGGCGAGGGGATTTATCCCCTCGCCACGACGATCAGCGCTCCCCCTCCTGCACCTGCACGCTCGCCGTCATCCCCGCACTCAAGTTGAGCCCCTCGGGCACGTTCTCCAACTTGATCCGCACCGGTATCCGTTGCGCCAGCCGAACCCAGTTGAATGTCGGCTCCACCTCTGCCAACAACTGGCCATCCGGCGTGGTATTGCGGTCGGCAATCCCCCGGCTGATGCTTTCCACCCGCCCCTGCAAGGCATCCCCGGCACTCATCAACCAGACTTTCACCGGGTCGCCGACATGGATGCGCGGCAGTTTGGTTTCTTCGAAATACGCCTGCACATAAAAGGTCGAGTCATCGATAAGGGCCATTACCGATTGCCCGGCATTCACATAGTTGCCTTGGGCCAGGCGCAGGTTGGTGATGTGCCCGTTGCGCGGGGCGTGAACCTGGCTGCGGTCCAGATTGATTTGCGCAGCCTTGGCTTCGGCCTGGGCTTCGCGCAGTTCGCCACGGGCGATGCCGGCGTTGATCTGCGCGTTTTCCCGCAGCTCCGCACTGATCGCCTGCGGCCCAAGACTGGCGCGCCGGCTGGCTTCGCGCTCGCGTAGATTGAGTTGTTGCTGGCGGGTCTGCACCACGGCTTCTGCCTTTTCCAACGCAGCTTCGAAACGGTCGCGGTCAATGCTCAGCAACAAGTCGCCGGCCTTGACCTGCTGGTTGTCGTAGGCTTTGAGCTCGCGCACCCAACCTGACACATCCGGGGAAATCACCACCACGTCGGCACGGATGCGCGCGTCGCGGGTCCAGGGTGTCAGCATGTAGTACTGCCACAAATGAAAACCGGCAAAAATTGCCACCGCCACCAGGCACAGGGTGACCGCGACACGTACAGAAGTACGCATATTCAACTCCTTACAAAGGTCCGAGGACGACGGTGATCACGGTCAATACGCAGACGTACAAGGCGCAATCAAATAACGCTTCATGCCATATCCAGCGACTCACCGGCGTCAGGCGCAACAGCAGGCGCAAGGCGCCGGTCACCAGCAGCGCCAGCACCACATAAATCAGGAACGGGCTGAGCAGCACGCCACCCACTGACCACTCACGCAAGCCCATCAATGTCCTCCTGCTGGCGGCACCAGGCGCGCCAGCTGTTTTGCAATTGCAGCACCGCACCCTGGGCCAGTTTCACCGCATCGCCGGGTGGCAAGGCGTACAAGGTTTGCAGCAACGCTGCACTCGGTTCGGCCAATGCCTCGGCGCGACTGCCAGCGGGGCCTTGGCGCAGCACATTTTCCAGGTCATCGAGATATCGCCGCTGCGGCTCTGTGACCGGCACCTGCGCCACCGCCAGGCTCAAGCGCAGGTGCAACAATTCATCGCCGATGTCCAGGCCCAGCAAGCCATCGTCCCAACGACTGCGCGCTGGCTCCGGCAGTTCCGGATAGTGCCGCGCCAATTGCAGCAAACGGTCGGCCATGCGTCCACCGAACCAGCTTTCAGCGCCGGCCAGGTTACGCCGTGTCAGGCGTACCAGATCATCCAGGGTTGCCGCCAGCAGGCGTCGGCCATGCCAGGTCGGGTTGCGCAGGATCAGCAACTGGAACGCCAGCACCGCCGCACCGACACCAATCACCATGGCCTGCGCGCTGTTGAAGAAGGTTGCGACGTCGAACTGCATCTGGTTCAACGGGGCGACCAATACGATGAAATGCAGGCAAAACGAGGTGGCGGTAGCGCCGATCTGCGCCTTGGCCATGCCCAGGGCACCCAAAAACAGCGGTACACCCATGCCCAGGCAGAGCATCGCGAAACTGCTCCATTGCGGCAGTAGAATTTGCCCGACGATAAACGCCGCCGGAATAGCCAGAAAAATGCCGCGCATGAAACTCATGCCGATCTGCGCACCGTTCTCGCGACTGGCAAACAGGCTGCAGACCACACAGGTCAATACCAGTGCACCGGCTGCGGCGGGCCAGGCGGTTGCCAGCCAAAAGCACGACACCACCAGGAAGGCCAGTGCGCTGCGGGCACCGAAGACCAGGGCCAGAGACAGATCGCGGTGTGGTGTCAGGGTTCTCGGCGGGTCGAGTGATTGGCCGCCCTGCTCCACCACTTTCAACGCCGCGTTTGCCGCCATGGCGGTATCTATCAACAAGGTGAAACGGACCAGGCAGTAACTCTGCGCAGAACTGATGCCCGAATCATGGGAAGCATCGAGCAAGCGCGGGCGCAATGCTTGCAGGGTCGCGGTATCGGCGTTGTTCAGCGCCTCCTGAACCTCGTTAATCCAGGGCAACAACTGCTCGGACTCTGGTAACGCCAACTGCTTCCACTGCCTGCGCACCGAACGGGCAATACGCAGCAGCATCAACAGTTTCTGGCTCAAGCCACTGATGGCCCGCGCACGTTGTCGACCACGGCTGCCTTCAAACCAGGCATGTTCGCGCTGGGCGTCCACCGCAACGATTCGTCCGAGGATTTCCAGCAGACCCTTGCGCGCCTGGGCGTCACCGGCCAGCGTCGCCTGCGCCGCATTAAAACCGCTTTGCCAGGCAGCCCGGGCCTGATCGGCCAATTGCCGTTCGACCCGCAGCGGCCAGAGCAAGGCACTGCTGGCCGTGGCGCAGATAATACCCAGGCAGATTTCCGTGCAGCGCGCCACCGCCTGATCGAACACCGTCAGCGGATGATTGATAGCGGGCAAGGCAATGATCGCCACCGTGTAGCCGGCCAACACAAATGAATAGGACCAAGCGCTGCGCAACAGCGTTGAACTGGCGGTACACAGCCCTAGCCACAACGCCAGGGCCAGCAGGAACAACCAGGGCGTCTGGGCGAAGACCCCCATGAACACGACCGACATGATTGTCCCGACCAAGGTCCCCAGCAGCCGCGCCAGGCCCTTTTGCAGCACCATACCCGACAACGGCTGGGCCACGATGAAGGCCGTCATCAACGCCCAGGCCGGTTGCTCAAGACCCCAGCGCAACGCCAGCCACAGCGCCACGCCCCCGCCGATAAGGGTCTTGATCGCAAATTGCACGGCGCGGCGGTCGGGCAGGAACAGGGCCTGCAAAGTGATAGGCACGGAGTGGACTCTTGGGAGCACGATTTAACGATAGTCGCTTCTCCCACGGCCCCTCGAAAAATACGGACGCTGTAGGAGCTGCCGAAGGCTGCGATCTTTTGATCTTCAGCGACTTCACGGACGCCAAAAGATCGCAGCCTTCGGCAGCGCCTACAAGGGTTATTGCGGTGTTAATGACGGGATACAAAAAAACGCCAGACTGGCTGGCGTTTTTGACAGCTAACGGACGCTTACGAGCGTGCGCGAGCCTGGTTGCGCAGGGCTTTCACCTGATCGTGATTGCGTTGTACGCCGTGGTACTGACGCTCTACGAGGTCGCGAATGCCCACCAGGTTGTGTTTGTTGATTTTTTCCATGGCGTCCCTGTAGGCCTTCAGTGCATGGTCTTCACCACGCTCGGCTTCATTGAGCACGGCCTCTTCGTCCTTGCCGGTGAACATCGACTTCACGTCGACCCAGCGACGGTGCAGATCACCGCTGACACTGGTGGAAGTTTCCGGATCGCCACCCAGGGAGCGCACGGCGCTTTGCAGTTCTGCAGCCGCCGCGGCACAGTCGGCCGAACGTTGCACGAACAGGGTTTTGAGCTCAGGGTGCTTGATGTCTTCAGCGCAAGTCTTGAACCCTTCCTGACCGTCCTTGCTGGTTTCAATCAGGTCGTTGAGTACAGAAATCGCTTCTTTATTCATGTCGGTCATTTTTCAATTCCTTGCGGGTTGATGAAAGATGCAATAGGTATTGCACTGGTCATGCCAGCCTGGAACCGATCGTTAATTTGTTATTTTTCAATAAGTTAGGATAAAACAGAAAATCTGTACCCGTTTTATTTGCATGATCTGTCATTTGGCCTGCATGCAGAATGCCTGTATTTTCCAGACTGATTGATTCAAGGCGACCGATTGATGAATCCTGAAAAGCTCGAATTGCTGATTACTCGCCAAATGCCCTTTGGCAAATACAAGGGCCGAATCATCGCCGACCTGCCCGGCCCCTACCTCAACTGGTTCGCCCGGGAAGGTTTCCCCCATGGCGAACTGGGGGGCTTGCTGGCCCTGATGCAGGAAATCGATCACAACGGCTTGTCCGAGTTGCTCGAACCCTTGCGCGCCAAACATGGCAAACCCGCACCCCGTCATTGAAATCGCCCACTCATCGAGTAATCCATGCCCGACAATACCCGCCGCGCCCGTGATGAAGCTTTCTGGCGAACCTTTGCCGACCGCTACGAAGTCCAACCTGGCCCGATCAATCTGGAAAACGGTTACTTCGGGCGAATGTCGCGCACGGTGGTCGAGGAATACCAACGCAACATCGAGCTGATCAACCGCAGCAACTCGGTTTATGTGCGCCAGCGTTTCGAACAAGGCCAGAGCCAGAAGATCAGTTCGCAGGTGGCCGGCTTGATTGGCGTTGCCGCAGAGAGCGTCGCCCTCACCCGCAACGCGACGGACGGACTGCAAGCGTTGATCCGCAACTACAACCGCTTGCAGCCGGGCGACCAGGTGTTGTTCAGCGACCTAGAGTACGACACGGTCAAGGGCGCCATGCGTTGGCTGGCGCGCAATCGCGGCGTCGAAGTGATCGAGATCGAGCACCCGCATCCCGCCAGTTTCGACAGCCTGCTGAACACCTACCGCGAAGCCTTCACGCGTTACCCGCGACTCAAGCTGATGGCCCTGACCCACGTCACCCACCGCACGGGCCTGGTGATGCCGGTCCAGGCGATTGCAGCCGCCGCCAGGGAACATGGCATCGACGTGATTCTCGACGGCGCCCACGCGTTGGGCCAGTTCGAATTCGATCTCAATGAGCTGGGTATCGACTTCGCCGCCTACAACCTGCACAAGTGGATCGGAGCGCCGCTGACCCTGGGTTTCATCTTCATCGCCCCAGAGCGCCTGGCCGACATCGACCCTGACATGGGCGAGATTCATTTCCCGGTGACCGACATCCGCGCCCGCACGCCCTATAGCACACCGAACATTCCTGCCTTGCTGACCCTGCCGCTGGTCATCGAGGAACATCATGCGATGGGCGGTTCGGCAGCCAAGGGGACGCGGCTGAACTATTTGCGCAACCTTTGGGTAAAGCCAGCACGCGAGCTGTCGGGCATTGAAGTCATGACGCCGGATGACCCAAGGCTGTATTGCGGCATCACGTCGATGCGCTTTGTCGCGCATGCCGACCAACAGCCAATGGTCGAACGCTTGCTGCGCGAATACAACCTGTTCACCGTGGTCCGCAGCGGTGCGGCCTGTGGTCCGTGTATCCGCATCACGCCGGGACTGACCACCACCGCGGCTGACATGATGCTGTTGACCACGGCGTTGACCGAACTGCACTAACGCCTGCTTCCTGTGTTGTAGGAGCGAGCATGCTCGCGATGGACTCGAGAACGCCATGGGTGTCAGGCTCCCCGCGTTATCGTTGACGACCATCGCGAGCATGCTCGCTCCTACACACAGGCAAAAAAAAACGGTGCACCGACCAAGCGCACCGTAAAGCCGTAAAACACACAACTACGTGTCAGGTAAAGCTGATCAGTCCAGCAGCGCCAAGGCCTCGGCGGTGCATTCCTGAATGCGGGCCCAGTCGCCGTTCTTGATCCACTCCGGATCCAGCATCCAGCTACCGCCCACGCACATGACGTTTTTCAATGCCATGTAGCTCTTGATATTGGCAGGCCCCACGCCGCCGGTCGGGCAGAATTTAACTTCGCCGAACGGACCGCCCAGTGCCTTGATGGCGGCGACGCCACCACTGACTTCTGCCGGGAACAGTTTGAAGCGGCGATAGCCCAGGCCGTAGCCCTCCATGATGCCCGAGGCGTTGCTGATGCCCGGCAACAGCGGAATCGGGCTGGCAACGCTGGCTTCCAGCAAATCGCGGGTAATGCCTGGCGTGACAATGAATTGCGAACCCGCCGCTTCGGCCGCAGCCAGCATGTGCCGATCGAGTACGGTGCCAGCACCGGTTACCAGCTCCGGACGCTGCTCTCGCAGGACCTGGATGGCCTTGAGGCCGAACTGCGAACGCAAGGTCACTTCCAGGGCGGTCAGGCCACCGGCGGCGAGGGCGTCGGCCAACGGCAGGATGTCCTGCTCGCGGGCAATGGTAATCACCGGCAGGATCCGCGCCTTGGCGCAGAGGCTGTCGATCAGGGCAACTTTATCCGCCATGGAAACGGTCGGGGATGGGTTTGTCATAGCGGCTGTTCCTTGGCTCATGGGCACCAGTAAATCTCTAACGTGGGTTGCAGAAAGGCGCGCACCGGCATTTCGGCGACATCGTCACCGGCCAGCGCGAAACTCAGGGTGGTCAGCTTGGACTGACCCGAAATCGACAGAATCTTGTGTCTGGCCGAGGCCAACAGCGCACGGCTCATGGTCAGGCGTTGATGCGGCACGGTCGGTGCGAGCATCGGCCAGCATCGACGAATGCCATCCGCCTTCAAGGCTTCGTCCAGGTTCGGGCTGTTGGGGAACAGCGAGGCAGTGTGACCGTCATCGCCCATGCCCAGCACCAGCACGTCGATCACCGGCAGTTCGGACAGCAAACGATCGGCCTGCTCGGCGGCCTGCTCCAGGTTGGCGCTGGCGCTGTACAGGCTCAGAAACTGCGCCTTGGCCGCAGGTCCCTGCAACAGGTATTTTTTCAGCAGGCCGGCATTGCTGTCGGCATGCTCGACCGGCACCCAACGCTCGTCGGCAAGGCTGACCACCACGCTCGACCAGTCCAGCGCCTGCTTGGCCAGGTGCTGGAAGAACGCCACCGGGCTGCGGCCACCGGAGACCACCAGGGTCGCCGTGCCTTGGGCCTCAATGGCATCGCTCAGTTGCTTGGCCACGTTCAGCGCAAGACTTTCAGCCAATAGCACCGGGCTTTTGAACGCATGTGCGTGAACACCCTGGGGCAGTTTCAAATCAGATATCGCCATACCACGACCTCCCGTCCCGCGTGATCAGAGCAATGGAACTCATCGGTCCCCAGGACCCAGCCGCATACGGCTTGGGCGCATCACCGGATTTTTTCCACCCGGCGATCAACTGGTCACACCACTTCCACGCGGCTTCGATTTCATCTTTACGGACAAACAGGTTCTGATTGCCGCGCATCACTTCCAGCAACAACCGCTCGTAGGCATCGGGGATCCGTGCGCTGCGCCAGGTGTCGGAAAAATTCAGCTGCAACGGACCGCTGCGCAGCTGCATGCCCTTGTCCAGGCCTTGTTCCTTGGTCATCACACGCAAGGAAATGCCTTCGTCCGGTTGCAGGCGGATAATCAGCTTGTTGCTGATCTGCAGGCGCTGCTCGGGAGCAAAAATGTAGTGCGACGGTTCCTTGAAGTGGATAACGATCTGCGACAGCTTCTGCGGCATGCGCTTGCCAGTGCGCAGGTAAAACGGCACGCCGGCCCAGCGCCAGTTGCGAATATCGGCACGCAGGGCGACGAAGGTCTCGGTGTCGCTCTGGGTGTTGGAATTGGGTTCTTCCAGGTAACCGGGCACCGGTTTGCCTTCGCTGTACCCGGCGATGTACTGGCCACGCACCACCTGGGTGGTCAGGCCTTCCGGGCTGATCGGCGCCAGCGCCTTGAGCACTTTGACTTTCTCGTCGCGGATGCTGTCGGCGGACAGGTCGGCCGGCGGGTCCATGGCGATCAGGCAGAGCAGTTGCAGCAGGTGGTTCTGGATCATGTCCCGCAGCTGGCCGGCCTTGTCGAAGTAGCCCCAGCGGCCTTCGATGCCGACCTTCTCGGCCACGGTGATTTCCACGTGGGAGATGTAGTTCTGGTTCCACTGGGTCTCGAACAGGCTGTTGGCAAAGCGCAAGGCGATCAGGTTCTGTACGGTTTCCTTGCCCAGGTAGTGGTCGATGCGATAAGTGCGGTTCTCCGGGAAGAACTGCGCCACGGCGTCATTGACCTTGCGCGAGGATTCCAGGTCCGAACCGATGGGCTTTTCCAGTACCACGCGGGTGTTTTCAGCCAGGCCGACCTTGGCCAGGTTCTCGCAGATCGCGCCGTAGACTGCTGCTGGCGTGGCGAAATAGGCGATGACCCGTTGCGCACTGCCGGCCACTTCAGCCAGGGCGATGTAATCTTCAGGCTTGAGGAAGTCGACGTGCAGGTAGCTCAGGCGCGCGAGGAAACGCTCGACCACGGCTTCGTCCAGCTCCTTGGCACCGACGTAGCGGCGCAGCTCGGAGGTAATGAACGCCAGGTGCTCCTGCGCGCTACCCGGCTCGCGGGCCAGCGCGATGATGCGCGTGTCCTCGTGCAGGAGGCCTGCGCCATCGAGTTGATACAGGGCAGGAAACAGCTTGCGCAAGGCCAGATCGCCCAAAGCGCCGAACAAGGCAAAGGTGCACGGTTCAACCGTAATCGAAGGCATGATGTTTGTTCTTTTATCAAGTTAAGCTACAAATACCTTTTTTCAAGGCATCACTCAAGGGAAAATGTAGTAATAACCACAACATTTTCGCAAAATACAGATTCCGAGTGGTGGTCGGTCGGAGCCATCAGTAGGATAGGCCACCGTTACGGGCCTCACCAAAGGCCCTTTTTGCATTAGCCGCGCGCTTATTGGCGCAGGTGAATCAAGGAAACTCATATGGACCGCGTGCGAAATTTACTGGAGCAGATCCAGAATCGCCTTGAAGAGCTGAACAAGGCCGAACGCAAAGTGGCCGAGGTGATCCTGCTCAATCCACAGCAGGCCACCCGATTCAGCATCGCCGCCCTCGCCCAGGCCGCCTCGGTCAGTGAGCCGACGGTAAACCGTTTCTGCCGTTCGTTCGGCGTCAGCGGTTACCCCGAGCTGAAGTTGCAGTTGGCCCAGAGCCTGGCGAGTGGCGCGGCCTACGTCAGCCGTGCGGTGGAGGCCGACGACAACCCCGAAGCCTATACGCAAAAAATCTTCGGTAGCGCCATCGCGTCACTGGACAGCGCTTGCCAGGCGCTGGACCCGAATCTGATCAGCCGCGCCGTTGACCTGTTGATCCAGGCCCGACAGATTCACTTCTTCGGCCTGGGCGCTTCAGCCCCTGTGGCACTGGATGCACAGCACAAGTTCTTCCGTTTCAACCTGGCCGTGACCGCCCATGCCGACGTGCTGATGCAGCGCATGATTGCTTCGGTGGCGCACACCGGCGAGTTGTTCGTGATCATTTCCTACACCGGCCGCACCCGCGAACTGGTGGAAGTGGCACGCATCGCCCGGGAGAACGGCGCTTCGGTGCTTGGCCTGACCGCCGAGAACTCGCCCCTGGCCAAGGCCAGTACCTTGAGCCTGAATATTCCATTGCCGGAAGACACCGACATCTATATGCCGATGACTTCGCGGATCATCCAGCTCACCGTGCTGGACGTGCTCGCCACCGGCATGACCTTGCGCCGAGGGGTGGATTTCCAGCCGCATTTGCGCAAGATCAAGGAGAGCTTGAATGCCAGCCGGTATCCGGTTGGAGATGAATTCAACTAAGCCAGCATTTTCATTGCCTGTCAGGGCCCCTTCGCGAGCAAGCCCGCTCCCACAGTTGACCCGGTTCCTTCAGTTGGAATGCGGTCGAATGTGGGAGCGAGCCTGCTCGCGAAGGGGCCAGCCGCAACACCGCAAAATCACGCCCCTACCCTGGCCTGCAAACTCAAGTGCGCCCGCTCCCCAGGCTTCAGGCACAGGCTGTCAGTGCCGCCACTCGCCGCCTCTACGCAAACGAATTCAGATATCTCATTCCAACTCACCCCCAACAACGGCCGCGAGCCCGGGTGCCAGACCACGGTGTCGGCGCTGGCGCCCGTATCGATGCACAACGCCCGCTCCCAGGCATGGTCGTTGAGCTGCAGCTCACCGTCATGCTGGAACACCCGCTGACAACCTCCATCGACGCGCAACTCGCCTTCCTGCTGGCAAACCTGGCGGTTCAACTGGTCATAGCCCTGCGCACCCTCCAGCCCAGACAGCGCTATCTCACTGACATCGCCAATACGCCAGTAAGCGTGCAAAGCCTGGCTCAATTGGCACGGCATGTCGTCCTGATGCTCAGTGCTCAGACGTAAGTCCATGCGCTCACCGAGGTGCGCGTGCAGGTCCACCTGCCAGTCGCACAGCTCAAGCTGCCAATGCAGGCGCACGCCATCGTCATCGCTACTGCTGTCGATCAGTTTCCAGTCAAGCAACCGCGCCCAACCATGGGATGGCCAGGCGTTTTCACTTGGATGTCGGCCATACCATGGCCAGCACACCGGCACGCCACCACGAATGGCCCCGACCTGCGGCCACTTCGCCGCGCACCACAGCCAGGGCTTCTGGCCCTTGGGCTGAAAGTGCAGCAACTGCGCACCCTGACGACTGAACACCGCCTGACACAGCGGATGATCGATCACCAACACGTCGCGCTTCTGATAGCGCTCCCATGCAAACACCGGCCGTTCACGCAGGGATTTGAAGAAACGTTGTAGCGGATGCTCAAGCATGTGCCACGGTCCTGAAAATCATCTGTTACCGGGGTGCGCGACCCGCAAAAAAAAGCGGACAGCCATAGCCGTCCGCAAAATGCGCACATGGAGAAGAGCTTATCGCAGTCGCGTTAGAACACCGACTGAATTTTCAGGCCGGCGACCAAAGCGTTATCAACTTCATCGACGCCACCTGGGTGAGTGATGTATTGCAGGTTCGGACGCACGGTCAGCCAGTTGGTCACGTGGAAGCCGTAGTTGAGTTCGTAGTTGTATTCGGTGTCGCGCAGCGGCGAGAACAGTGGATCGTTGTAGTCGCTGACGCCATTGGAGGCGTTGACCAATTCGGCGTTTTTCTTCACGTCATCGTTGACATGGATACGGGCGAAACCGATGCCCAGGTCATCTTTGGGGCGCGCATCGAACGGCCCCTTGTACACCAACATCAGCGACTGGTAGTTGTCGACGATGTTGGTGTCCTTGTCGTGGAAAGTGGCGTTGGCGGCAATGTTCAGACCGCGGGTCGCGTCACCGTTATGGCTGGTGAGTTGCTGTTGTGCAACGAACCAGTAGCCATGCTTGCTGCTGTGGCTGCGATAGGCGTTGCCGCTGGTCGCCGCGTTATTGCCGTTGTCGTCTTCAAGAACGTCATCGGCGCTGGCCGTGCTCTTGTAGTAACCGACACGGTATTCGCCCGGCAGGTTGCCAGGGTTAGGCAACCACACCAGTTCGACCGGCAGGACGGTGCCCTCGGTCCCACTGCCGCTTAGCTTGAAGCCATTGCCGTGCTCCAGTTGCGACGGGTTCTGGTTGTAGGCGCCGATCTGCGCATAGAACTCAGGCGAGATGTTCCACTTCAGGCGGATAGCGGCTTGGCTGACCGGCCAGTTGTACCAGATGTTGGTGGCCCAGTTGCCCACCTGGGAGCCGCAGAACGCCAGGTTCTGGAATTCGCACGGGAAGGTGTTGAAGTCTTCACCCTCACCGAAGTAACCGGCCTTGATGTCGAGTTTATTGTCGAGGAACTGGTGCTTGATCCACAGTTGGGTCAGCCGAACCATATGACCACGACCGTAGACTTCCTGCGAGGAACTCAAGGTGCCGGCACGCGGGTCGCCGACACGGTCATTGGAGATGTTTTCACCGTTACGGTTGGTGAGCTGGATCTTGGCCTGGGTGTTGTCCCAGCCGAACAGTTTCTCCAGGTCCAACGCCGCGCCCAGGCCAAACTGGTCGCTGTAGCGGGCGGTCTTGTCATCGTTGAACCCGCCGTGGAGGTTGCCGCCCACCTCACCGACGTAGTCCATCTTGATGTCGATGCCCTGCTCGATCAGCCTGGTCCGCTCGCCCCCCCAATCGCCGGTCATCCATTCGGAATCGGCGCTGAACGCTTCAGCCGCGTGAACGCTGCCGGCCAGCATCATGGCTGCAACGGCCGATAACTGGCAGATAAGCTGAGCGCTGTTGTTCTTCTTCATCCCTACTTCCTCGTCTTATTGTTATTAACTTTTGTTTTTCTAACGCGGTTCCATCGGTTGTGGCAGGCGACAGGCCGCCCATCACGGAGCCCCCATGTGGGAGCGAGCCTGCTCGCGAAGGCGGTGTGTCATTCAACGCAAATGTCGACTGATAGACCGCTTTCGCGAGCAGGCTCGCTCCCACAGTTGTTGATCTCTACCTACCCTTGAACTGGGTCACGTTGGCAGGCCGGTGTTCGGCGTGTGCTTGACCGGCAGCCCCCAGGCGCTCGCCAGTCTTGGCATCGAATAGCAGCACTTTGGCCGGATCGAATTGCAGGGTCAGGGTCTCGCCCACGGCCGGTGCGACGTCGGGCGCCAGACGACAGCAGACCTTGGTGTCGTTGAGATTGACGAACACCAGGGTGTCGGGGCCGGTCGGTTCGGTGACCTGGACCTCGGCGCGAATGGTCGGCAAACCGTTGGCTTCGCCATTAGCCAGGATGATTTGCTCCGGGCGCATGCCGAGGATGACTTCGCGGTCTTCGAGACCGGCGTCCTGCATGCCCAGCGGCAACTCGCATCGGGCCTGGCCGCTGTCGAGCAACGCCAGCAGACGCCCGTCCTTGCGTTGCAGGCGCAGGGGAATGAAGTTCATTGGCGGCGAGCCGATGAAGCTCGCCACGAACAGGTTGGCCGGGTTGTTGTAGATGTCCTTCGGCGTGCCGAACTGCTGGATGATCCCGTCCTTCATCACCGCCACCTTGTCACCCAGGGTCATGGCTTCGATCTGGTCGTGGGTCACGTACACCGTGGTGGTTTTCAGGCGCTGGTGCATCAGTTTCATTTCGGTGCGCATCTCGACCCGCAGCTTGGCGTCGAGGTTGGACAGTGGCTCGTCGAACAGATAGATCTTCGGCCGCCGCGCCAGGGCGCGCCCCATCGCCACCCGCTGTTGCTGGCCGCCGGAGAGCTGGCCAGGCTTGCGGCTGAGCAAGTGTTCGATCTGCAACAGCTTGGAAACCCGGGCGACTTCTTCGTCGATGTCGGCGGTCGGCATTTTGCGAATCTTCAGGCCGAAGGCGATGTTGTCGCGCACGCTCATGGTCGGGTACAGCGCGTAAGACTGGAACACCATGGCGATGTCGCGATCTTTCGGGCTCATGCCACTGATGTCGGCGTCGTCCACCAGGATCGCACCGCCGCTGATGGTTTCCAGGCCGGCGATGCAGTTCATCAAGGTGGATTTTCCGCAGCCGGACGGGCCGACCAGGATCAGGAATTCCCCGTCATCGATTTTCAGTTCGATGTTCTTCAGGGTGTCCGGCAAACCGGCGCCGTAGGTCTTGTTGACGTTGCGTAATTCGAGAGTTGCCATGTTCTACCCCTTGACCGCGCCGGACGTCAGCCCACGCAGGAAATACTTGCCAGCGAATATGTAGACCAGCAGTGTCGGCAGCCCGGCGATCATCGCGGCGGCCATATCAACGTTGTATTCCTTGGCCCCGGTGCTGGTGTTGACCAGGTTGTTCAGGGCCACGGTAATTGGCTGGGCATCGCCACTGGCGAAGACCACGCCGAACAGGAAGTCATTCCAGATCTGGGTGAACTGCCAGATCAGGCAGACCATCACGATCGGGATCGACATCGGCAGCAGGATCTTCCAGAAGATCGTGAAGAAGCCCGCGCCATCGAGCCGCGCGGCCTTGACCAGCGCATCCGGAATGCTCACGTAGTAGTTGCGGAAGAACAGCGTGGTGAACGCCAGGCCGTAGACCACGTGCACCAGCACCAGCCCCGTCGTGGTGTTCGCCAGGCCGAACTTGCCGAGGGTGAACGACGCCGGCAGCAGCACGGTCTGGAACGGCAGGAAGCAGCCGAACAGCAACAGGCCGAAGAACAATTGCGAACCACGGAAGCGCCACATCGACAGTACGTAGCCGTTCATGGCGCCGATAAAGGTCGAGATCAGTACCGCCGGCACGGTGATTTTCACCGAGTTCCAGAAGTAGCCGCCGACCACGTCCCAGGCCTTGATCCAGCCGATACCGTCGATCACGGTCGGCCAGCTCAACAGGTTGCCGGTGCGGATGTCTTCCGGGGTCTTGAAGCTGGTCAGCAGCATCACCACCAGCGGGATCAGGTAGACCGCCGCCGCCAGCAGCAGCGTGGCGTAGATCGCGATGCGGCTGAAGCTCAGCGAGGGCTTTGCGAGTGAATTAGTCATGGCGTTTGCCTCGCAGCTCGGAGTACAGGTACGGCACGAGGATGGTCAGCACGGCGCCGAGCATCAGCATGGCGCTGGCCGAACCGATGCCCATCTGGCCACGGCTGAAGGTAAAGGAATACATGAACATCGCTGGCAAGTCGGAGGAGTAGCCGGGGCCACCCGCCGTCATCGCCGCCACCAGGTCGAAGCTCTTGATCGCGATGTGCGCAAGGATCATGAAGGCGCTGAAGAACACCGGGCGCAGGCTCGGCAGCACGATCTTCAGGTAGATGGTCGGCAGGCTCGCACCGTCGACTTGCGCGGCACGGATGATCGACTGATCGACACCGCGCAGGCCGGCCAGAAACATCGCCATCACGAAGCCAGAGGCTTGCCACACGGCGGCGATCACCAGGCAGTAGACCACGCGATCCTGATCCACCAGCCAGTCCAGGCGAAAGCCTTCCCAGCCCCAGTCACGCAGCATCTTGTCCAGGCCGAGCCCTGGGTTGAGCAGCCATTTCCACGCGGTACCGGTGACGATCATCGACAGCGCCATCGGGTACAGGTACACGGTGCGGATGAAGCCTTCCTTGCGGATGCGCTGGTCCAGCAGCACGGCAAGGAACACGCCCAGCACCAGGCTGATGCCGATGAACATGCCGCCGAACAGCGCCAGGTTCTTGCTCGCGACCCACCAGCGGTCGTTGTCCATCAGGCGCATGTATTGCTGCAGGCCGACCCACTTGTAGGTCGGCATGAAGCTGGAGTTGGTAAAGGACAGTATGAATGTCCAGATGATGTAACCGTAGAAGCCAACCAACACGATCAGCATGCTCGGCGCGAGTACCAACTTGGGTAACCAGCGTTGCAGCGCATCGAACGGTGAGGCTTTGCTGAAAACCGCCACAGAGCTCATCGGGATAATCCAGGTTAGAGAAATGAATCGACACGCCGATCCCCTGTGGGAGCGGGCTTGCTCGCGAAAGCGGTGTGTCAGTCGACATCAATGGTGAATGTCAGTCCGCATTCGCGAGCAAGCCCGCTCCCACATTGGGGTCAGGCTGTGTCAGGGATTACTGGGCGGCTTTGACGGCCGACGCCAGTTGGGCGCTGGCCTTGGCCGGGTCGGCGTCCTTGTCGTTCATGAAGTTGGTGACCACGTCGAAGATCGCGCCTTGAACGGCCAGGGAGGTGGCCATGTTGTGCGCCATGCTCGGTTGCAGGCCGCCGTTTTTCTCGTCCGCCAGGAAGTCCTTGGCCGCCGCTTGGGCGCAGGAATCGAAGCCCTGGCCAGCCATGTCGTTCAACATGTCGGTGCGCACCGGGATCGAGCCCTTGTTGGTGCTGAAGACTTTCTGGAAATCTTTACCCAGGGCGACCTTGGCCAGGTCTTGCTGCGCGGCGATATCACCCTTGCGATCAGCTTTCAACTTGAACACCGCCATCGAGTCGATGTTGTAGGTGAAGGCTTTTTCAGTGCCCGGGAAGGCCACGCACTGGTAGTCCTCGCCCGCGACTTTCTTCGCCGCGGTCCATTCGCTCTTGGCCCAGTCGCCCATCATCTGCATGCCGGCCTTGCCATTGATCACGTCGGCGGCGGCGATGTTCCAGTCACGACCGGCGCGGTTCGGGTCCATGTAGGTGGTGATTTTTTTCAGCTCGGTGAAGGCCTTGGTCATCTCGGCGCCCGAGAGGGTTTTCTGATCCAGGTCTACCAGGGCTTTCTTGTAACCGTCGGCGCCCATGACCGAGAGCACCACGTCTTCAAACACGGTGCTGTCCTGCCAAGGCTGGCCACCGTGGGCAAGCGCGATGAAGCCGGCGGCCTTGAGCTTGTCGCCAGCGGCATAGAATTCTTCGAGGGTGGTTGGCGCTTTGTCGATCCCGGCTTTCTTGAACACTTGCGGGTTGATCCACAGCCAGTTGACGCGGTGGATGTTCACCGGCACGGCGACGTAATCGCCTTCGTATTTCACGGTGTCGGAGACTTTCACAGGCAGCAGGCTGTCCCAGTTTTCCGACTTGGCGACGTCTTTCAACGTTTCGGTACTGAGCAGGCCAGTGCTGCCCCACTCCTGGATGTCCGGCCCCTTGATCTGGGCAACGCCCGGCGGGTTACCCGCTACAGCGCGGCTCTTGAGCACGGTCATGGCCGTGGAACCGCCACCACCGGCGACTGCGCCATCCTTCCAGGTGAAGCCATCTTTTTCGACTTGAGCCTTGAGGACATCGACCGCTGCTTTTTCACCACCCGACGTCCACCAGTGAACGACTTCCACGGAACCCTTGGATTCGGCGGCAAGCACACTGAGAGGGAGCGCAGACAGGGAGACGAGAGAAATGACAGTAGCGAGGCGAGAAATCGCATTCATCGATAAGTACCTTTCTTGTTGTTATGCATGCAAGTCTGGTGCTTGCGCTGCAGAGGATTTTAAACAGGGGATGTCCCTTCGCAGGTAACGAAGGGACGCGCGAATGTCACCGCATGGTTACATGGAATCGCTCTGGGGCAACGCCGCCAGCGCACTGGCCATGCTCGGCGCGAGCGGCAGGCGCGGGATCAGCACCGCTTGCCAGGCATGATAGAGATCGGGTTTGCCCGCCCAGATATCGCCGCTGGGGCGGTTCAATGGGTCGAGTTCGTGGTGCCAGCTGCCGCATTCATGGTCGATGAAATGACATTCACAAAATTCCCAGAACAGTCGGTACCAGCGTTCGTACTGCTCATCGCCCGTGCGCTTGAGCAAGGCACTGGCAGCGGCGCTGGCTTCGCAATGGGTCCAGTGCAGGCGATGGCGAACCACCGCCTTGTTGTCCCAGTCGAGGGTGTAGACCATGCCCGGTGCGCCATCGATCTCCCAGCCGTGTAGACAGTTCTGTTCAAAGAGTTTTTGCGCGTCGGTGAGCAACCAGCCCGGCGTGAGCATGCCGGCGCGCACCCGCGCGGCTTCCAGATGCAAGAGCAATCGGGCCCATTCGAAACCGTGGCCTGGCGTGGTGCCGTAGGGGCGGAAACCGTCGGCCGGGTTGTCGCGGTTGTACTCGCGCAGGGGCAGCCAGTCGCGGTCGAAATGTTCGATCACCAGAAAGCCGTTGGCGGCGGCGCGGCCATGAATCACCCGCTCGACGATGCGCTGGGCGCGGCACAACCAGCGCTTGTCGTCGCTGACATCGGCCAGGGCGAGGAAGGCTTCGGTGGCGTGCATGTTGCTGTTGGCGCCGCGATAGGCTTCCTCGCAGCTGAAGTCGCGATTGAAGGATTCGCGCATGGCGCCCTCCTCCTCACTCCAGAAGTACGTGTCGATGATGTCGACCGCGTCATCGAGCAAGGCTTGGGCGTCGGGCCGTTGTGCAACCACAGCGGAACTGGCGGCCAGGGCCACGAAAGCATGCAGATAGGCATTTTTGCCGGTGTTGCCGTCGCGGTGTTCGGCCACTGCGAACCAGCCGCCGTGCACGGCATCGCGCAACGGCCCGCGCAGGGCCCGGATGCCGTGATCCACCAGCTCGGCAAAACCCGGCAGGCCCTGGATGTGCGCCATGGCGAAGCTGTGGGTCATGCGCGCGGTGTTCATGGTTTGTGCTTGCGCGTCGGCCGGCAAGCGGCCCTTTTCATCCAGGTTGCCGAAGCCCTCGGGGAGCTTCGAAGCCTTGGCAAATGCCAGCAGCCGCAAGCCTTCGGCGGCGAGCCATTGCTGGTGGGCGGGGGCGTTCAGCCAACTGCTGAAGGCGGGTTGAGAGGAGTCCATGGGGTGCCTTTTTTGTTGTTATGACTGCAGGGCAGTCTAAACAACGGGCGGCGGCGGACTTGTAACGAAGGGGGCGAGTTATGTCACCAAGCTGTGACATTCATCAGCAATGGCGCAACCTGGCTTTGTAGGAGCCGGCTTGCTGGCGATGGCGTTTTCAAGGACGCCATCGCCAGCAAGCCGGCTCCTACAGGTCTCGTGTTTCAATCGACGGAACGCGGCAATTGCAGCGTCACCCGCAACCCGCCTTCACGCAGGTTTTGCAAACTCACTTCACCGCCATGACTATGGGCAATGTTGCGCGCAATCCCCAAGCCCAACCCATACCCCTGCTGCTGACCAGCCAAGCGAAAGTGCGGCTCGAACACCTGCTCCAGCCGTTGCTCCGGAACCCCCGGTCCTTCATCGTCTACATGCAGGACGAAGGCGCTGTCGTCATCGTCGATGTACAGGTGGGCGTTCTGGCCGTACTTCAGGGCGTTGTCGATCAGGTTGCCGATGCAACGCTTGAGCGCCAGCGGTTTGCCCGGATAGGCCGCCAGGGCACGGCCTTGCTGGGTCACGCGACCGTTACCGGTGGGCGACAGGTACGGCTCCACCAGGCACTCGAGCACATGATTAAGGTCCACCGGCTCGATGTTCTCGTGGATGTCGGTGTCTTTCACACACTGCAGTGCGCCCTTGACCAGCAGCTCCAGCTCATCCAGATCGCGACCGAACTTGGCTTGCAGCTTTTCGTCTTCCAACAACTCGACGCGCAGTCGCAAACGGGTGATGGGCGTGCGCAGGTCGTGGGAAATCGCACTGAACAACTGGCTGCGTTCGGTCAGGTAACGGCTGATCCGTTCGCGCATGGTGTTGAAGGCGCGGCCGACCTCGACCACTTCACTGCCGCCACCTTCGGCCACCGGCTCGACGTCGGCGCCCAGCGACAGGTCGCGCGCCGCCCGCGCCAGGCGCTTGAGCGGCCTGCTCTGCCAGTGCACCAGCAGGCCGATGAACAACAGCAGGAAACCGCTGGTGAGGACGATGAACCACACTTGCTGCGCCGGCAGACCCTGCTCTTCGAGGCTGGTGTAGGGTTCGGGCAGCAGCGAGGCGATGTACAGCCATTCCCCCGGCGCCATCTGGATCTGCGTGACCAGCACCGGCGGGTTCACCGGTTCCAGGGTCAATGCGTAGTGCGCCCAGGAACGCGGCAGTTCGTCGAGCTTGAGACCGCCATTGAAGATCCGCAGGTCTTCGGGGCTGACAAAGGTCACCGAGATGTCGGTGTCCTGCCCCAGGGACTGGCGCAGCACTTCGTCCACCGCGTTGATCACCGCCTCCTTGCGCGGGGTGATCGGCAGCACTTCCATGCCCAGGGGTTTGTCATTGAGCGTCACCACGAAACGCGTGCCGCCCATGCTGCGCAGCTGGTCGAGCACCAACGGGCGGTACGCCACCGGCAACGAGCGCAGGTAACTGACGCTGGCGTTCATCGAGTGAGCGAGGCTGCGCGCACTGGTGACCAGGCCTTCAAGCTGGGTCGCACGCAGTTGGGAAACCCAGATCACGCTCGACAACGCCTGGGCGAACAACACCGCGAGCAGCGTAAGCAACAACATGCGCCCGAGCAGCGAGCGTGGCACCGGCACGCGGCCGGCCAGCTTGCGCAAGAAATCAGTGACCATTGGAGGCAACCACACTGGCAGCCAACTGATAGCCGCTGCCCCGTACGGTGCGAATCAGTCGCGGTGGTTTCTCCGTATCGCGCAGGCGTTGGCGCAAGCGACTGACCGCCATGTCGACGATGCGATCCAGAGGCATCAAGTCGCGGCCACGGGTGGCGTTGCCAATCGTGTCGCGGTCGAGGATTTCCTGCGGGTGGTCGAGAAACAGCTTCAACAGGGCGAAATCGGCACCGGACAGAATCACCTCTTCGCCATCGATGTGAAACAGGCGATGGCTGACCATGTCCAGGCGCCAGTCATCGAAGGCCAGCACTTCGCTGCCGGAGCGCTCCTGACCGAACTGCGCCCGGCGCAGCAACGCCTTGATGCGCGCTTGCAATTCGCGAGGGCTGAAGGGTTTGCCAAGGTAGTCGTCGGCGCCCAGTTCCAGGCCGATGACCCGGTCGGCCTCATCGGAGCTGGCGGTGAGCATGATGATCGGCACCTGCGACTGGCGCGGGTGCTGGCGAATCCAGCGACACAGGCTGAAACCGTCTTCGTCCGGCAGCATCACGTCGAGGATCACCAGGTCGCTGGGGGCCTCGTTGAGGGCCTGGCGAAAGCCCGCTCCATCGGGCGTGGTACGCACCTGGAACCCGGCGCGGGTCAGGTAGGTGTCCAGCAACTCGCGTATCTCTTGATCGTCATCGACCAACAAAATCGACTTGTTGACTGAGCTCACGGGGCGGCGTCCTTGTTGTTTGAATTGGGCGGATTATGCCTTAAGCACCGATTTTACAAACACCACAGAAACAACTGTGGGAGCGGGCTTGCTCGCGAATGCGATGTGTCAGTCAACGAATGAGTTGAATATGAAAACGCATTCGCGAGCAAGCCCGCTCCCACACTGGATCGCATTTCAGGTCGGGATTGATTGCTCCAGCGCCACACCCGCGCCAACCAGCCCAGAATACGGCGCGGTCACCAGCCACACCGGTATCCCTTTGAAGTAATCGCTCATGCATCCCTTGTCGGCAAAGCACCGGGCGAAACCACTTTCGAGGAAGAAATCGGCGAAGCGTGGAATCACCCCGCCAACGATGTACACACCACCGCGCGCACCGGTGGTCAGCACGTTGTTGCCCGCCACGCGACCGAGCCAGCAGCAGAATTGCTCGAGTACTTCCATTGCAATCGGGTCACCCGCCAGACCGGCAGCCGTAATCGCTTCTGGCGTGTCGAGCACCGGCTCGTGGCCGTCCACCGCACAGATCGCCCGATAGACTCGGGGCAAGCCGCCGCCGCTCAATGCCGTTTCGGCGCTGACATGTCCGATCTCGTTGAAAATCTGCTGCCACAGTTGAGTCTCGCGCGGACTGCTCAGCGGCAGATCGACGTGACCGCCCTCCCCCGGCAGCGGGGCAAAACGCCCTTCCCCGAGATCTAGCAGGGTGCCGACACCCAGGCCCGTGCCCGGGCCAATCACCACCGCCGGGCGCAACGGCTCCGGCGTGCCTTCGCAGACCACGCGGAATTCGCCCGGCTGCAAACGCGTCATGCCCAGGGCCATGGCCGAAAAATCGTTGACCAACAGCAGTTGATCCACCTGCAAGGCCTGGCAAAAACCCTTGCGGCTCAGGCGCCAGTGATTGTTGGTGAACTTGAATTCGTCGCCGCTCACGGGGCCTGCCACCGACAGGCACACCGAACCGATCGCACCCGGCGCCAGGCCAAGCCCGTCCAGATAGAGGCTGATCGCCTCTTCCGGGCTGGCATGGTCGGCCGTCGCCAGCACCTGGACCGATTCCAGCTGCTGGTTTTTCCACAACGCGAACCGTGCGTTGGTGCCACCGATGTCACCGACCAAAGCCAGTTTCAATTAAGCGTCTCCAGGGCAGAAGTGAAGGCGCTGGCCCCCTGCTCTGCCGAGCTGAAGGCCATGCGCATGAAACCAAACAGTTCGCGACCGGTGCCGATGTTGTTGCCCAACAAACCCTTGGCCGGCGTGCGCGCTGCGAATTCTTCGGCGTCCACCTTAAGCTCCAGGGTGCCTTTGACGCCATCGACGCGGATGATATCGCCCTCCTGCACCCGCGCCAAAGGCCCTCCCACGTAAGCCTCGGGGCTGACGTGGATGGCCGCCGGGATTTTCCCCGACGCGCCGGACATGCGCCCGTCGGTGACCAGGGCAACCTTGAAGCCGCGATCCTGCAGCACACCGAGGAACGGCGTCATTTTGTGCAGTTCCGGCATACCGTTGGAACGCGGCCCCTGGAAACGCATCACCGCGACGAAATCCTTCTCCAGCAAACCGGCCTTGAACGCATCGGCCAGGTCCTGCTGATCCTGGAACACCATGGCCGGCGCTTCGACGATCTGGTTTTCCAATGCCACGGCCGACACCTTCATCACGCCGCGACCGAGGTTGCCTTCCATCACACGCAGGCCGCCTTCCGGCGAGAACGCCCGGGCAACCGGACGCAGGATGCTTTCGTCGAGGCTTTCGGTGATGCCTTCGCGCCAGACCAGTTCGCCGTTATCGAGGAACGGTTCCATGGTGTAGCGGCGCAACCCGTGGCCCAGCACGGTGTTGACGTTTTCGTGGAGCAACCCGGCGTCCAGCAATTCGCGTATCAGGAACGACATGCCGCCCGCGGCCTGGAAGTGGTTGATGTCGGCCTTGCCGTTCGGGTAGACGTGGCTCAGGGTTGGCACGACTTCGGAGAGGTCGGCCATGTCTTGCCAGGTCAGCTGGATACCCGCCGCCATGGCAATCGCCGGCATGTGCAGGGTGTGGTTGGTCGAGCCGCCGGTGGCGTGCAGGGCAACGATGGAGTTGACCAGCGAACGCTCGTCGACGATTTCGCCGATCGGCAGGTAGTCGCCGTTCTGTTTGGTAATGCGCGTCACCTGGTGCGCCGCTTCGCGGGTCAGGGCGTCGCGCAATGGCGTGTTCGGGTTGACGAAGGAAGCACCCGGCAAATGCAGGCCCATGACTTCCATCAGCAACTGGTTGGTGTTGGCGGTGCCGTAGAAGGTGCAGGTGCCAGGGCTGTGGTAGGAGTTCATTTCCGACTCCAGCAGCTCTTCACGGCTGGCCTTGCCTTCGGCGTAGCGCTGGCGCACGTCGGCTTTCTGCTTGTTGGAAATACCCGACACCATCGGTCCGCCCGGCACGAAGATCATCGGCAGATGGCCGAAGCGCAGCGCGCCCATCATCAGGCCCGGGACGATCTTGTCGCAGATGCCGAGCATCAGCGCGCCATCGAACATGTTGTGGGACAACGCCACGGCGGTGGACAGCGCGATCACTTCCCGGCTCGGCAGGCTCAGTTCCATGCCCGGCTCGCCCTGGGTGACGCCATCGCACATGGCCGGGGTGCCACCGGCGAACTGGCCGACGGAGCCGATTTCGCGCAGGGCTTTCTTGATCAGCTCCGGGAAGACTTCGTATGGCTGGTGCGCCGAGAGCATGTCGTTATATGACGAAACAATCGCGATGTTGGCGGAGTTCATCATCCGCAGGCTGTTCTTGTCGTCGCTGCCGCAACCGGCCACGCCGTGGGCGAAGTTGGCGCATTGCAGCTTACCGCGCATCGGACCGTCGCTGGCGGCATCACGGATCAGTGCAAGGTAAGCCTCACGCGTGGCGCGGCTGCGGGCGATAAGCCGTTCGGTGACCTCAAGTACGCGGGGATGCATGTGTAGAACTCCAGGCTAACGGATGTGGCGACCTGATTGTCTATGCTGATCAAACACCGGTGTCGATGGGATGACAGACGGCTTTTCTGACCATTCGGACCAGTTGATTCAGGTCACTCGTTGTAGATTGAACAAAATATTGCCATTAAAAAGGCTTGTTTTCTATTTTTTTGCGAATAATCTTGTAATTCCAACAACAAAACGACGGCGGCGCTGACAAATGACTCTACGAATCGCAATCAATGGTTTTGGCCGTATTGGTCGCAACGTCCTCCGAGCACTCTATACCCAAGGCTATCGCCAGGATTTGCAGATCGTCGCCATCAACGACCTGGGTGACAGCGCAATCAATGCGCATTTGCTCAAGTACGACACGGTTCACGGCACGTTCGACGCCGATGTCCAGCATGATCAGGAAAGCCTGACCGTCAACGGCGACCGTATCGCGGTCAGCGCCATTCGCAATCCGGCCGACTTGCCCTGGGCCGCGGAAAAGATTGATGTTGTGTTCGAATGTACCGGTCTGTTCACCGACCGCGCCAAAGCCGCCGCGCATATTACGGCCGGTGCACGCAAAGTGATTATCTCGGCCCCGGCCACGGGTGCGGACGCCACTGTGGTCTACGGCGTCAACCACGACATTCTGCGCCAGTCGCACCAGATAATTTCAAACGCCTCGTGCACCACCAACTGCCTGGCCCCGGTGGCCCAGGTGCTGCACCGCGAACTGGGCATCGAAAGTGGCCTGATGACCACCATCCATGCCTATACCAACGATCAGAACCTGACCGACGTCTACCACACCGACCCGTACCGCGCCCGTTCGGCCACCCAGAACATGATCCCGAGCAAGACCGGTGCGGCTGAAGCGGTCGGCCTGGTGCTGCCGGAGCTGGCGGGCAAACTGACCGGCATGGCGGTGCGCGTGCCGGTGATCAACGTATCCCTGGTCGACCTGACCGTGCAGCTGAAAAAAGAAGCCAGCGCACAAGAGGTCAATGCGCTGCTCAAGCAGGCCAGCCAGCACTCGAAAATTCTCGGCTACAACACCTTGCCGCTGGTCTCCAGCGACTTCAACCATAACCCGCTGTCGTCGATCTTCGACGCCAACCACACCAAGTCCAGCGGCAAGCTGCTCAAGGTGCTGGCCTGGTACGACAACGAATGGGGCTTCTCCAACCGCATGCTCGATAACTGCCTGGCGCTGTGCAACGCCGAATAAGCGATGAATTACGACGACTCGTTCCGCATTGACGCAATCCTGTAGGAGCTGCCGCAGGCTGCGATCTTTTGATGTTGCTTTTTAGAAACAAGATCAAAAGATCGCAGCCTGCGGCAGCTCCTACACAGGACGCATAAAGCTTTGGAGTTGTACCCATGATCGGCATCAGCTTTACCCAAAAAACCATGGCAGCGCGCAAGCGTATCGCCCTGGTCGCCCATGACCACTGCAAAGTGTTTTTGCTGGACTGGGCGGAACGGCAGAAAGACCGGCTCGCGCAACATGAACTGGTCGCCACCGGCACCACCGGTTTGTTATTGCAACAACGCCTCGACCTGCCGGTGGAGAGCATGATCAGCGGCCCGCTGGGCGGTGACCAACAGCTCGGCGCGCGAATCGCCGAGCAACGGGTCGACATGCTGGTGTTCTTCTGGGACCCGTTCGAACCTCAGCCACACGACCCGGACATCAAGGCATTGCTACGGGTCGCGGCGGTCTGGAACATTCCCGTGGCGTGCAATGAATGCAGCGCCGACTACCTGCTCAGCAGCCCGCTGATGGATCAGGCACACGGGCATCGGATTCCGGATTACCCCATGTATCTGCAGGGTCGGGCGTAGTCCTTCACAAATCAAGGCTTGACCATTCGAGCGGATGATAAGCATTATCATTCACTCGAAATGGATCAGGTCCTCCCGTGAGTCAATCGCGTTTCAACGACGTCTTCATCTCCCAGCGAATCTCTCTGCTGCGCACGCTGGAGCGGATGGTCAACAATCACAGCACCGCCGAAGACCTCTTGCAGGAGACTTACCTGCGGGTGAGCCGTGCACTCGGCGAGCGAGCCATCGATCACCTGGAACCCTTCGTTTTCCAGACTGCCCGCAACCTGGCACTGGACCATTTGCGCGCGCGGCGCATCCACTCGCGCACCATGGTCGATGACGTGCCACCGGACGTGGTGGAAAGTATTGCCGCCCCCGCCAGCAGTGCCGAGGACGCCGCCCATGCCGAACAATTGCTCGAACGTTTGAACGTGCGCCTCAGTCAACTCAGCTCCCGCCAGCAGCAAATTTTCATCCTCAGCCGCCTGCACGGCCATAGCTATCTGGAGATCGCCGAGAAACTCGGCGTCTCACTCAGTACCGTGCAGAAGGAGCTGAAGTTGATCATGACCATCTGCATCGGCGTCGCCGACCGGTCGAATGGCCACTGAGCCACCCGTGGCTCGACGACCTTGTTCATCAGGGCTACCCTTGGCCCTCTTTTGCGCTCCACTAAAAAAACAGCTGCACAGACACGCCGAGGAAACCCCGTGACGGACACCCACCGCGCCCCTTCGCCCTCACCGGCGCAGGCCACAGCCGAGGCGATGGACCAGGCCCTGGACTGGCTGATCGTGTTGGACAGCCCGAGCGAAGAACAGTCCCGCCAGTTCCACCAATGGCTCGCGGCCGATCCTGCGCACGCCGAGGCATTCGCCAGGGCGCAGGCGATATGGAACGGTGCGCAAGTCACGCAATGCGCGCAAAAACTGGCCTCGCGCCCAGTCAAAGTCACTGTGCTGTCGCGTCTGCGCCCGCACTGGAAACCCTTGGCCACCGCCGCCGTGCTGATCCTCGGTTTGTTCAGCTTCAGCAATCTGCCGATGCGCCTGCAGGCCGACCACCTGACCGTGGTCGGTGAACGCCAGCGCCTGCAACTGGAGGACGGTTCGAAAGTCCTGCTCAATACCAACTCGGCGTTTTCCAGCACCATCAACGACCAGAAGCGCGTGGCCCGTCTGTATCAGGGCGAGGCGTTTTTCGACGTGCAGCCGCATCGCGGTCTGCCGTTGGAAATTGACGCGGGCCTGGTTACCGCGAGTGTTCGCGATACGGCATTCGCCGTGCGTTACCTCGACGGCGTAACCCAGGTTCGAGTGCAGCGCGGGGATGTCGACTTGCGCGCCACCGGCGACGACGCCAGGGTGCGCCTGACAGCCGGGGAAAGCATCCGCATCGGCCCCAATGGTTTCGACCAGCCGGCCAAACTGGATGCGGCCACCGACCTGGCCTGGGTCCAGGGTCGCCTGGTGTTTGAAAACTGCCCGCTGAGCCAGGTGCTGGCAGAGCTGCGTCGCTACTATCCGGGCTGGATCATCAACAACAATGAGCAGTTGGCGAATGTTGCCGTGACCGGAAATTATCGTCTCGACCAGCCGCTGGACGTGGTCCGCTCGCTGGCTCACATCACCTCGGCACAGCTCAAGGAATACCCGGCGCTGGTCATCTTGAACTAAATGAGAATTATTTTTACTCGATAGCTGAACCTCGTACGTCTCGTTATAGCCAATGCAATTGATTCGCATCTCTACATGCCAATCAGCACCTATAAAGATTCGTGCGACACGGAGCGCTATCGATGTCCTCTCGCCTTACCCGCCCAGTTAGTTCACCTTCTTGCGTACTGTCGCTGCTGACCGCCGCCATTCTGATGGCCGGTGCTGTGCCGGTCATGGCCGCCACGGCCCCTGAACAGTCGGCGCGCAAAATGGGCGATTACGCATTCGCCATTGCGCCACAGTCGCTGGTGTCGGCACTCAATTCGTTCACCGCCGTGACAGGCTGGCAGCTCGGCTTTTCAGCCGAACTGGCGCAAGGGATGGACTCACCGGGCGTGCGCGGATCGCTGCCAGCGGAAAAAGCCCTGGATCGCCTGTTGGTGGGGACCAACCTGAGCTATCGCAAACTCGGCAACAACAACATCGTGCTGGAGCGCCGAAGCAGCGCCGGGACCCTGAACCTGGAACAGGTGACCATCAGCGCCACGCGCCAGGAACAGGACGTGAGCAGCGTGCCCAGCACCGTCACCGTCCACACCCGCGAGGAACTCGACCGCAACAACGTCAACAGCATCAAGGATCTGGTGCGCTACGAACCGGGTGTATCGGTAGGCGGCACCGGTACCCGCGCGGGCCTTTCCGGCTACAACATCCGCGGTATCGACGGTGACCGTGTGCTGACCCAGGTCGACGGGGTCCAGGTGCCCGATGGTTTCTTCAATGGTCCGTACGCCCAGACCAACCGCAACTATGTCGACCCGGAAATCGTCAAGCGCGTGGAAATCCTGCGCGGCCCGGCTTCGGTGCTGTACGGCAGCAGCGCCATTGGTGGCGCGGTCAGCTACTACACACTGGACCCGGACGACATCATCAAGCCAGGCCAGGACGTCGGTGCTCGCCTGAAGACCGGCTACAGCTCGGCCGATGAAAGTTGGCTCACCTCCGGCACCGTGGCCGGTCGCACCGCAGAGTTCGACGGCTTGCTGCACCTGAGCCAGCGCAACGGCCATGAAACGCAGTCCCATGGCGAAACGGGCGGAACCGGCCTGGACCGCACCGAAGCCAACCCCGAGGACGTGCGCACCACCAACGTGCTGGTCAAGCTCGGCTGGGACTACGCCGACGATGCGCGCTTCGGCTTGACTTACGAGCACTACAAGGACGATCGCGACACCAATCAGCTAAGCGCCGTGGGTGGCCCGTTCAACGCAGGACGCGGCTTCGGCTTCTATAAATCGCGCACCGGCAACGACACCATCACCCGCGAGCGCTTCGGCCTGGATCACCGTTTTGCCGTGGACAGCCTCCTGGCTGACAACATCAAGTGGACGTTGAATTACCAGATTGCCAAGACCGACCAGCGCACCGAAGAAATCTACGCACCGTCACGTACGGTGCTGCGTAACCGCGATACCACCTACAAGGATCGCCAATGGGTATTCGACGCCCAGGCTGACAAGGCGTTTGGCATTGCCGACACCGACCATGTGATCACTTATGGCACCACCATCAAGCAGGACAAAGTCACCGGCCTGCGCACCGGTAGCGGCACCTGCCTGACCGTGGCCGGTGCTTGTCGCGTCATGGGTGCTGCAAGCGCTGCCGACACGTTGACCCCGGCCAGTGATTTTCCGGATCCGACCATCAACACCTACAGCCTGTTCGCCCAGGACCAGATCGCCTGGAACAACTGGACCTTCGTGCCCGGCCTGCGCTACGACTACACCCAGCTCAAGCCGCACCTGACCAAAGAGTTCCTGGCCACTGCCGACCAGAGCGGCAACGGTGAGGTGAACGACGACGAAAAAACCTGGCATCGCCTGTCACCGAAATTCGGCACGACTTACCGCTTCGATGACAACTACACCTGGTACGGCCAATACGCTGAAGGCTTCCGCACGCCGACCGCCAAGGCTCTCTATGGTCGCTTCGAAAACCTGGCTGGCGGCTATCAGGTCGCGCCCAATCCCGACCTCGAACCAGAAAAGAGCAAGAGTTATGAAACCGGCCTGCGCGGGCAGTTCGAGGCCGGTACTTTCGATGTCGCGGTGTTCTACAACAAATATCGCGACTTCATTGACGAGAACGCCATTACTCCCGGCTACACCGAGACCACGTTCCAGAGCAACAACATCAAGCACGCCACCATCAAGGGCATGGAGCTCAAGGGGCGCTTGAACCTGGATGCCTTCGGCGCGCCAAGCGGCCTCTACACACAGGGCTCGGTGGCCTACCTGTATGGTCGCAACGATGACAGCGGCGAACCGCTTAACAGCATCAACCCGCTGACCGGCGTATTCGGTCTGGGCTATGACCAGGACAAGTACGGCACATTGCTGAGCTGGACCCTGGTCAAACGCAAGACGCGGGTCGACAGCACCAGCTTCAACACCCCGGACGGCACCAGCACGCAGTTCAAGACACCGGGTTACGGCGTGCTCGACCTGGCGGGTTTCTACAAGGTGACCGACGACCTGACCGTGAATGCCGGCCTGTACAACCTGACCGACAAAAAGTACTGGCAGTGGGATGACGTACGCGGCTACGACAGCGTCGGCGAAGCCTCGGTGACACAGCCCGCCAACCTCGATCGCCTGACCCAGCCTGGACGCAATTTCGCGATCAATCTGGTGTGGGATATCTGACCCCGACTGCCTCGCCATGCGACTTGATAAAGCCGCCTGGCGAGGATTTTTACTGTCATGCCCCTGCTCATTCGTCTCGTTACCAGGCACTTCTCTTTCTCAAGGATTTCCCATGACTCAGGACTCGACTCAACGCCCGGCCTTGCGCTCGCAACGCCTGAACCAGATCACCCATGAACCCCACGGCAAACTCGACGCCCTGGTCAAAACCCACGCACCGTTCGAAACCCAGGCTAATTTCGCCCGCTTCGTAGTGGCGCAGTACCTGTTTCAGTCGGAGCTGGTGGCGCTGTACAACGATGCCGAACTGACCGCCATCGTCCCCGACCTGCCTGAACGCTGCCGTGCCGAGGCCGCCAAGGCGGACCTGGCAGACCTGGAAACCGAAGTACCGGCGCCAGTCGCAGGTGCCGTGCACAACCCGAGCACAGCGCAGGCGCTGGGCTGGCTCTTTGTCTCTGAAGGCTCGAAGCTGGGCGCCGCGTTCCTGATCAAGCGCGCTGTGGGCCTTGGCCTGAGCGAGACCTTCGGTGCCCGTCACCTCGGCGAACCGGCCGGTGGTCGTGCGCAAGGCTGGAAAAACTTCGTCAAGACCCTGGACGGACTCGAACTCAGCGCCCAGGAAGAATCCGAGCTGGACAAAGGCGCCATCGATGCCTTCAACCGCTTCACGGTGTTGCTGGAACAGGCTTACATTCCAGAACTTGCCTGAAGAAACACCCTCCCCTGTGGGAGCGAGCCTGCTCGCGAAGAGGTCAGCACATGCGACGTTTATGTCGAATGACACACCGCATTCGCGAGCAGGCTCGCTCCCACAATGGACCGAGCAAGTCTGTAAGATCCCGACCCGCCTCATGCCACCAGAGCCCATGCCTGCCTCCTCCAAACTCGCCCGCCTCCTCTTCGGCCTGCTGGCCTATGTCAGCCTCGCCATCGGCCTGGTCGCCATCGTCATACCCGGCCTGCCGACCACCGAATTCATCCTGTTGGCCGCCTGGGCTGCCACCCGCAGCTCGCCGCGCTTGAGCGCCTGGCTGGAAAATCATCGGCTGTTCGGCCCTATTCTCGGTAACTGGCGCAACGGCAAGATCATCGCGCGCCGGGCCAAGGTCAGCGCCACCGTCAGCATGCTGCTGTGCGCCACGTTGATGCTGGTCATGCTCGATCACGGCTGGCCGATCTACCTGGCGATTGCCGGGATGGGCCTGGGCAATTTGTGGATCTGGTCGCGACCGGAGTCACTGGCGCGAGAACCTTAGAGGTCGCCGCGACTTTCTCCGTTTTTTTATCCACTTTGCGGCACATTTTTCCGCGCAAACGTTTAATCATGACCGTTCGTCGGCAGCCCGCTCATGCAATCTGTGCCCCAGGCCGATGTGCATTGAATGGCGCTAAATGGATTTGGCGTGTCGAGCCGCAATGGCTCACAGCCGCCCCCTCATCCATTCGCGAGCTCGCCCTATGTTCGACTCACTGTCCATCCGCCTGAAAATCGTCCTGCTGTCCGGTCTGTGCCTGCTTGGCGTGGTCGCCTCGATAGTGGGCATGAACCTCTACCAGACCAATCAGAACGATGAACTGGTCAGCGCTTCCAGTAGCAGGATGCTCACCGAGAGCGTGCAGAACCTGCTGCAGGCCAAGGCCGCCGAGCAAGGGGTGCGGGTGCAGAAGACGTTTGCTGAAACCCAGACCGTGGTGACCGCCCTGGCGGACCAGATCAAGGACATGCGCAACATGGCCGCCAAGCGGTCGCTTGAACCCGGCGCCCTGCGTGAGGAGTTGAACCAGAGCCTGAAAACCGCCTTCGAGCGCAACGGCAAAGTGCTGGGCATCTGGCTGGCATTCGAACCCAATGGCCTGGACGGCAAGGACAGTGAGTTCGTCAATGACGCGGCCCGCCAATCCAACGAAGCCGGACGCTTCGCCACTTACTGGAGCCGTGCCGGGGGAGAAGCGCTGAACACGATCATGGTCGAGGAGGACATGACCAAGACCACCCTGAACCTCAGCGGCACGCCCTACAACGTCTGGTACACCTGCCCTCGGGACAGCAAGCGCACCTGCCTGCTCGACCCTTATGCCGATACCGTTGGCGGCAAGGAAGTGTTGATGACCACCATTTCCGTGCCGCTGCTGGTGGATGGCAAGTCCATCGGCGTAGTCGGTATCGACATCGCCCTCGATGCGCTGCAAGCAGCGGCGGTCGACTCCCAGCGTGAGTTGTTCAACAACGCCGGCCACATGCTGATCGTTTCCGGCACCGGTGTGGTGGCGGCGTACAGCGTCGATCCGACGAAGGTAGGCAAGAGCATCGGTGACACCCTCGGTGCGGACGGCAAGGACATCTTGCAATTGCTTGCCAGCGGTGCGCCGAAGATTCTCCAACAAGGCGACCTGATTCGGGCGGTGTACCCGGTCAGTCCGATTGCCGACGCCAAGGCGTGGGCCGTGGTGATCGACCTGCCCAGGCAAGTGCTGCTGGCCGATTCGGTAAAACTGCAAGCGGTACTCGATGACGCCCAGCAGAGCGGCACGATCAAAGCCGTGGGCGTGGCGATCATTGCCGGCCTGATTGGCCTGCTGCTGATGTGGCTGACCGCCTCGGGCGTGACCCGACCGATCAACAGCGTGGCGCAAATGCTCAAGGCGATAGCCAGTGGCGACGGCGACCTGACCCAGCGGCTGAACTACGGCAAGCGGGATGAGCTGGGCGAACTGGTCAACTGGTTCAATCGTTTCCTCGACAAGCTGCAGCCGACCATCGCGCAGATCAAGCAGAGCATCACCGATGCCCGCGGCACCGCCGACCAGTCTTCGGAAATCGCCCGCCAGACCAGCGAAGGCATGCAGGTGCAATTTCGCGAAATCGACCAGGTCGCCACCGCGTCCAATGAAATGAGCGCCACCGCCCACGACGTCGCCAACAGCGCATCGAACGCCGCCAACGCGGCCAAGGGTGCCGATCAGTCGGCCCGCGATGGCATGCAGATCATCGAGCGCAGCACCCGTGACATCAATCAACTGGCCGACGAGGTCAGCAAGGCCGTGACTGAAGTCGAGGCATTGGCGGTCAACAGCGAGCAGATCGGTTCGGTATTGGAAGTCATCCGCAGCATCGCCGAACAGACCAACCTGCTGGCGCTCAACGCAGCGATCGAAGCCGCCCGTGCCGGCGAGAGCGGGCGCGGTTTTGCAGTGGTCGCCGACGAAGTGCGCAACCTGGCCAAGCGCACCCAGGACTCGGTGGAAGAAATTCGCCTGGTGATCGAACGCATCCAGAGCGGCACCCGCGGCGTGGTCGCCACCATGCACTCAAGCCAGACCCAGGCCCACAGCAACGCCGGGCAGATCCAGCAAGCGGTCCAGGCCCTGGGTAAAATCAGCGACGCGGTCACGGTGATCAGCGACATGAACCTGCAGATCGCCAGCGCCGCCGAACAGCAAAGCGCCGTGGCTGAAGAGGTCAACCGCAACGTTTCGGCGATTCGTACCGTCACCGAAACGCTGACCGGACAAGCCACCGAATCGGCGCAGATCAGCAGCCAGCTCAATGCCCTGACCACCCAGCAGATGAAACTGATGGATCAGTTCAGGGTGTAAAGGTTTTTTGATTTATGCTCGGGCTCTCGTTCCGGAGGGCCCGTCGATGACTGATCTGCTCACGTCCATTCAAGCCGAACTCGGCATGCCGCACACCCCTGTTGCGTTCACTTCCAGCGGCGCCCTGCCCTCGGTGTTTGCCGTCACCGACCTGGCTTGCGCCAGCATCGCGGCCGCCGGCCAGGCTGTCAGCGAATTGTTGCACCAGCAAACCGGTCGCTTGCCCGGCCTGGAAGTCGACCGGCGCCTGGCGTCATTCTGGTTCTCCAGTTCGATCCGCCCGCTAGGCTGGAACGTACCACCGCTGTGGGACCCGATCGCCGGTGACTACGCCACCAAAGATGGCTGGATCCGCCTGCACACCAATGCGCCCCATCACCGCGCCGCCGCCGAATCGGTGTTGGGCGCCTGCGTCGACCGCAAGGCGATGGCCAGCAAAGTGGCGCAATGGGCCAAGAGTGATCTGGAACAGGCCGTGGTCGAAGCCGGTGGCTGTGCCGCCGAAATGCGCAGTTGGGACCAGTGGCAGGTCCATGCGCAAGGGCTCGCGGTCAACGCTGAACCGCTGATTCAATTCATCGCCGGCCACAACCGACCCGGCACACCCTGGCAAGGTTCGGTAGCGCGACCACTGGCCGCCATCAAGGTGCTGGACTTGACCCGCGTGCTTGCTGGCCCCGTCGCCAGCCGTTTTCTCGCGGGCCTGGGCGCTGATGTGCTGCGCATCGACCCACCCTCCTGGAACGAGCCGGGCGTAGTGCCGGAAATGACACTGGGCAAGCGTTGCGCACGCCTGGATCTGCACGATAAATCCGATCGATTGGTATTCGAAGGCCTGCTCAAGGACGCCGACGTCCTGCTCCACGGTTACCGCGCCGATGCCCTGGAGCGTCTGGGCTTCGGTGCCGCCGAACGCCAGCAACGGTTCCCTGGCCTGATCGACGTTTGCCTCAACGCCTACGGCTGGAGTGGCCCGTGGCAGAACCGCCGCGGCTTCGACAGCCTGGTGCAGATGAGCTGCGGCATCGCTGACGCGGGTATGCGCCTCACGCAGGCGGAAAAACCGACACCCTTGCCGCTGCAGGCGCTCGATCATGCCACCGGTTATTTGATGGCGGCCAGTGCGATCAGGTTATTGGCAGCACGCTTGAACAGCGGACAGGGTGGTTCGGCGCGATTGTCATTGGCGCGTACGGCAAAACTGTTGATCGATAACGGTCCCGGCAACAACACGCCACTACGGGCCGAGGATGAGCACGATCAGGGCATGCTGGTCGAGCAAACGCCATGGGGCCCGGCGCATCGCTTGCACGTGCCGCTGAAAATCACCGGGACGCCGGTGCAGTGGACGCTCGCGGCATCTGAACTGGGAGCACATCGCGCGCAGTGGTGAGCCCGCAAACTTCCGTCTGGCCATGGGCAGGAAATAGTTAAAATCGAAAAATGCGTTTGATCCGGATCGAAAACAACTGTACAAAAACACAGTACATTTGAAATCAATACTCTCGAGCCCGGAGAACCCCATGGCCTCTCAAGCGATGAAAATCACCCTGGAACGTATCGCCCTCTTCCAGTTCACCCCGGCCCACTGCGCCCAGGCCCGAGCCATGTTGGGCTGGAGCGTGGGAACGTTATCCCGCGAAGCCGGGGTTTCGGTGCAAGCCATTGAGCGCTTCGAGGCGCGGCAGGAGGTGCTGGATGTCACTCGCCTGGCATTGGCGTATCGGCTTGAATCGGAGGGGCTGGTGTTCTTCCCGGGGTTTGCGCCGGGTAGAGGGATGAATGTGCAAGGGTCTACGCCGAATCCGGTGGGGCGGGAAGATTTTGCAATGGTTGAGTAAGGTCGCAGCTTCAATACTGGTGCTACGACCCGATCCATCCAGGAACGCTCGCCTCTTTTTTGTAGCTGCATCACCCGAGGCTTTGTTGATTCTGGTAGAGCTGCTCTTCGACTTCATACCACCACGCAATGCCGCGCTTGGCAGCCAGCACATTGAATGCCTCGCCCATCCGCGGCGTGGTGATCGAGACATTGCGCTCCCACGCCAGGGCCAGGATGCGGTCGAAGGGTTCGTACCAGGCATGCATCGACAAATCGAAGGTGCCGTTGTGAATCGGTAGCAGCCAGCGACCCTTGAGGTCGAGATGGGCTTGCAGGGTTTGCTCAGGCTGCATGTGCACATGGGGCCAGTCGACGTTGTAGGCGCCGGTTTCCATGAGGGTCAGGTCGAAAGGGCCGTATTGTTCGCCGATACGTTTGAAGCCGTCGAAGTAGCCACTGTCGCCACTGAAGAAGATCCGCGTATCGCCATCGATCATCACCCAAGAGGCCCAGAGGGTGCTGTTGCCGTCGAACAGGCCGCGACCGGAAAAGTGCTGCGAGGGGGTGGCAACGAAATGGATGCCCTCGACCTCAGTGCCCTGCCACCAGTCCAGTTGGCGAATTTTGCTGGCGTCGATACCCCACTTGGCCAGGGTGTCGCCCACGCCCAACGGGGTGAGGAAATACTTGGCCTTGTCGGCCAGCTTACGCACAGCGTGATAGTCCAGATGATCGTAGTGATCGTGAGACAGGATCACCGCTTCAATCGGCGGCAACTGGTCGAGGCTGATCGGCGGCTGGTGAAAACGCTTGGGGCCGGCCCATTGCACGGGGGAAGCACGCTCGGCGAACACCGGGTCGGTAATCCAGAATCTGTCCCGCAGCTTGAGCAGTACAGTGGAATGGCCCAGGCGATAGACGCTGTGGTTGGGCGCCGCCATCAATGCCGCTTGCGTCAACGGTTGCACTGGAACAGGCGCCGTCGGGCGGGTGTTGCGTGGTTTGTGAAACATCGCATTCCAGAGGATGCGCAGGGTTTTGCCAAGGCTCAAATGCTGTATCGGCCTATGGTTTTGAAACTGCCCTTGAGCCTGTCGGGAAGCTTCAGGCATGGAGGTGCCGTTCGCCGGGGGAGTTGATTTGGCCATGAGGAAATGACTCCAGAAAAACCGCTGGTTTCACGATTTTTCGTTTTGGGACGATAAATGGCCAAGGCACGCACGCATCAGCCGAACACGCTATTTTTACCGGGCAGGATTAACAAAACATTACACTGCACAGTGTAGTTTTAAGGTTGCAGCAAAGCCGTCGACAAGTAAACTGCTGAGTGTAATTTTCCTTTTTTCCTGCCGAAGCGTATTTATGACAGCTCCACAGCGCCTCACCGACCGTAAACGCGAAGCCATCATTCAGGCGGCAATTGTCGAATTCCGTGCCAATGGTTTCGACATCACCAGCATGGACAAGATTGCCGCCACCGCCGGGGTGTCCAAGCGCACGGTGTACAATCACTTCCCCAGCAAGGAGGAGTTATTCGCCGAAATCCTCAATCAACTATGGGTACGAATAACCGAGGAACAGGAAGCGCTCTACCGCCCCGACCTGCCCTTGCGAGAACAGATGCGCCAGGTACTGACGGCGAAGCTGCAGATGTTGAGTGATGAAAATCTGCTCGACCTGGCGCGGGTGGCCATAGCCGCCACTATTCATTCTCCCGAGCGCGCGCAAAGCATGGTGACCCGAATGGGTGAGCGCGAAGAAAACCTGACCCTGTGGATTCGCGCCGCCCAGGCCGATGGGCGCTTGAAAGCGGTCGACCCGGCGTTTGCCGCGCAACAAGTCTATGGAATGCTCAAGTCCTTTGCCTTTTGGCCGCAGATCTCAATGGGGTTGCCGGGCTTGTCGGCCGAGATGCGGAGCACTGTGGTGGAATCGGCGCTGGACATGTTCCTGGCCTGCTACGAGTTGCAATAAATGACAATTCGACGGGTCTCCGAACGATTGATCGCGCCGTTTTTTACGGGGGAATGTGTTTCAGAATGAAACTCGCGCTGAGGCTATAGTGAATCTCAGTCCTAGCGCCCTGCAGAGAGCATCATGACCTCCTCGAGCAACGAAGCCCCCACCCCCGTCGATCACCTGCGGTTCCATCGCGCACATGCCCATCTGGCGCCAACCTTTGGCAATGACAAGTTTGCCCTGCGTGCCGAAGCCTTTGCGCGGTTCTTCGGCACACCGACTTTTCTGGGTGCGCAAACCCTGATCGTGGTGATCTGGATGTGTCTGAATCTATTTGGTTTCACCCACTTCGACGCCTACCCGTTCATCCTGCTCAACCTGGCTTTCAGCCTGCAAGCGGCCTATGCCGCCCCTTTGATTCTGTTGGCCCAGACCCGCCAGGCCGCACGGGACAAAGCCCAATCCGATGCCGATGCGCAGCACCGCGAAGCACTGGCGATCGCCAACAGTGAACGACAGGCGGAAGCGGCGAAAAACACCGCACAACTGTTGGAGCTGCTTGAGCAAAACACTCGCCTTACGCAAATGACCAAAGCCCTCAGCGAGCGCATCGAGAACCTGACCACAGAATTGCATCAGCATCTCGTGCGCAAGGACGAGACAAAAACGTGATCGGCCTACGGCAACTTCAGCTGGCGCTCCGATAACCTGTGACAGCCTCAGGGCGTGAGGGGGCAAGAAACGCAAAAGCAGCGACAGTGCACAAAAGCGCGGTAAACATCTGCTTTGAACAGGTTTATGTCGGTCTGACGATAGCGCTTGTCCGGTTCACTTGTTAAAAGAGACCTCTTTGAAACCTATCGCGAAAGGATCTCGACCATGCCGGCCACCTTCACCCAAAGCGCCCTGCTCCTGAGTTTGCTGCTAGTCCTGGGCCAAGCCCAAGCCGCCAGCGAACCCGGCCCCGCCGCATTGGCGACCCGCGCGGGCATTCCACACCCGGCGGTGATCGCCCACCGTGGCGCGTCTTTCGATGCACCGGAATCCACCGCGGCCGCCTATAAATTGGCCCGCGACCTGGGCGTCGATTATCTGGAACTGGACCTGCAGCGCAGCAAGGATGGCGTGCTGTTCGCCCTGCATGACAATAATCTGCAACGCACCACCGACGTCGCCAGCAAGTTCCCCGAACGCAAGGACAGCCCGGCCAACGCCTTCACCATGGCCGAGCTGAAAACCCTGGACGCCGGCAGTTGGTTCAACACGGCCTATCCAGATCGCGCGCAGCCTGCGTTTGCCGGCCTGAAAATCCTCACCCTCGATGAAATCATCGACATCGCCCAAGGCAATCCACTGCACAAGCCTGGCCTGTATATCGAAACCAAGGAGCCAAAGCAGTTTCCCGGCATCGAACACGATCTCAAGGAAAAACTCCAGGATCGCGGCTGGCTGAGCCCCGCGGGGTCGAAGCTGGCCAAAAGCGCACTGGGCGTTGGCCAGGGCAAAGGCAAGGTGGTGCTGCAAACCTTCGAGAAGAGCAGCCTCGAACTGTTGCAAAAGGAAATGCCGCAGGTGCCGAAGATCCTGTTGCTGTGGGTCGGCGAAGGCAGCATCGAGCCAAAATCGACAGTGAGCTTTGCCGAGTCCGGCGAGAAGGATAAGGCCGCTTACTACGCTAGACAGCAACCGAAAGACCAAGCCGAATTCCAGCGTTGGGTCGACTACGCCAAGTCCCAGGGTGCGATCGGCACAGGCCCGTCCGCTGCACTGACCCACGGTGGCGATCAGAGCTACGCCGACCTGGTGCAGCCGTGGATGAACCAGTACACCCACGATCAGGGCCTGCTGGTGCATGTCTACACCATTGATGAGGCGGCGGACTTCCAGAAAGTCATGGATGCCGGGGTCGACGGTATTTTCACCAACCGCGCCAGCGAATTGCTCAAGTTCTACAAGCGCCCGGCGACGGCAAGTGTGGCGCAGGTGCTACGCAATAATGGATATTGATCATTCGGTTCAAGGGAATTTAAGCGTGAATTAAGTTGCCACAATTAATCTGATCCCACTTAAACGGCTCACCCAAGGAATGAACCTCATGAGAACCCTGACCGCACTGTTCACCGCTGCCGCCCTGACCTTCACCGCCGGCCTGGCCCAGGCCAAAGACGTGCCCGTCGACCAGATCCCTCAGTTGGTCAAGGATAGCAAGATCAAGCCGCTGGAAGAGCTGAACCAGATCGTAATGAAGCTGCACCCGGGTGCCACGATTACTGACAGCGAGCTGGACAACCACTTCAACGGCTATGAGTACGAAGTCGAGTTGCTCGATGCCAACAAAGTTGAATGGGACGTGGACCTGAATGCCGCCACCGGCGAAGTCCTGAAGAACAAAAAAGACGACTGATGCACACCACAAAAAGCCGCACGATTTCCCCTCGTGCGGCTTTTTTGCGTTTGAGTGGCCGATCTGGCCGAGGTCACAAATTCGTCATCCAGCCTTGCGATGATGCGGCTCACGTGAACCTGTAAAACACGCGACAGGCGCCCCCCCATGCGAGCCCTCATGAACCACAGCATCGATCACAGTCATCGCGATCCGGATCTGTTCGGCCTGCTTTACGGTTTCAGCTTTCGTCCCGGTGAGCGCGGCCAGGAGATCGATTCGGCCAGGGCCTTGCAGTACCTGCAACATCCGCAAGACACCGAGCAATTTCTCTGGCTGCACCTGAACCTCGCCCATGCCGCGTGCGAACGCTGGATGAAGAGCCATCTGGAACTGCCCGACGAGTTTTTCGAGGCCCTGCATGAGGGCTCACGGTCGACGCGCATCGAACATGTGGATTCGGCATTGCTGGCGGTGGTCAACGACGTTGTGTTCAACCTCAGCAGCATGACGTCCTCGGATGTCTCGACCCTGTGGGTCTGCGCGCGCAGTCGACTGCTCATCAGCGCACGCCTGCAACCGCTGCATTCGGTGGACAAGCTACGTTCGTCGGTAAAGGCCGGTGAATGCTTCCGCTCGCCGCTGGAGTTGCTGGTGCATCTGCTGCGTGACCAGGGCGAAGTGCTGACCCAGATCGTGCGCAAGACCAGCCTGAGCGTGGATCAGGTCGAAGATGAACTGCTGTCCTCGCGCCTGTCGACCAACCGTGCGGAACTGGGGGCCAATCGTCGGGTGCTGGTGCGTCTGCAACGCCTGCTGGCGCTGGAGCCCGGCTCGTTGCTGCGCCTGCTCAATCGCCCGCCGCCCTGGTTGCAGAAGGAAGACGTCAAGGAGTTGCGCAAGTCCACCGAGGAGTTTGCGCTGATCATCAACGACCTCACGGCGCTGGGCGAACGGATCAAGCTGCTGCAGGAGGAAATCGCCGCCAACCTCAACGAACAGAGTAACCGCACCCTGTTCACCCTCACGGTGGTGACGGTGCTGGCCTTGCCGATCAATATCATTGCCGGTTTCTTCGGCATGAACGTGGGTGGGGTGCCGCTCTCACAGGACCCGGAGGGGTTCTGGATTCTGGTGGCGCTGGTTGCGACCTTTACCCTGATTGCAGGACGCTGGGCGTTTCGCAAGCGTCAGGATTTGTAGACGCGAGCGATCTTTCGACGGGTGGTCGCCGTAAAAAACCAAAACCTGATCCAGCTCAGTTCTCCTGTAATACTTCGCAACGATCATGGGCGACACTCCTACCCTTCCCAGGAATGTCCGGCATGGCCAGCCCCTCCTTTACTGCCGCCCCGGCGCCCGCCCGTAGCGCCCATCCACATTTCGACAAGAAACCCGGTGTATTCACCCTGGTGGTGTTTTTTGCAGTACTGAGTATCGGGCTGCTGTTCACCGCCTACAGCCTGATGCACGACGTGAGTGAACTTGGCACGGTGGTGACCACCTGGACGCCATTCCTCCTGCTGGGCGTGGCCTTGCTGATTGCCTTGGGTTTTGAGTTCGTCAACGGTTTCCACGACACCGCCAACGCTGTTGCCACGGTGATCTATACGCACTCGCTGCCACCGAATTTCGCGGTGGTATGGTCCGGGTTCTTCAACTTCCTCGGGGTGCTGCTGTCCAGTGGCGCGGTGGCATTCGGCATCATCGCGTTATTGCCGGTGGAGCTTATCCTGCAAGTCGGCTCCTCCGCCGGCTTCGCCATGATCTTCGCCCTGCTGATCGCCGCGATCCTGTGGAACCTCGGGACTTGGTGGCTGGGCTTGCCAGCATCGTCGTCGCACACCTTGATCGGTTCGATCATCGGAGTCGGCGTGGCCAATGCCCTGATGCACGGGCGTGACGGCACCAGCGGTGTGGACTGGGCGCAGGCGACCAAGGTCGGCTACGCCTTGTTGCTCTCGCCACTGGTCGGCTTCGTCTGCGCCGCGCTGTTGCTGTTGGCCTTGCGTGTCTTCGTCAAGAATCGCGCGCTGTACAAGGCGCCCAAGGGCAATACCCCGCCGCCGTGGTGGATTCGCGGCATGTTGATCCTGACCTGCACCGGCGTGTCCTTCGCCCACGGCTCCAATGACGGTCAGAAAGGCATGGGGCTGATCATGCTGATCCTGGTCGGGACCTTGCCGATGGCGTATGCGCTGAACCGCACCATGCCCGCGGATCAGGCGTTGCAGTTCGCCGCGGTGGCTGAAGTGACCCAACAGGCGCTGGTCAAGAGTGCACCGTTGCCGGCTCCGGCCGACCCGCGAGCGATTCTCTCCGATTACGTGCGCAGCAAAGATGTCACGCCGCAACTGATCCCCGCTCTCACGGCGCTGGCCGGCAACATCGGCAACGAAGTGAAGGGGTATGGTTCGCTGTCCAAAGTGCCGGCCGAGGCCATGGGCAACGTGCGCAACGACATGTACCTGACCAGCGAAACCATTCGCCTGATGGACAAGAACAAGGTCGGTAACTTCGACGCCGACACCACCGGCAAACTGCAGCTGTTCAAGCAGCAAATTGACAACGCCACGCGCTTCATCCCGTTGTGGGTAAAGATCGCCGTGGCGATAGCGCTGGGCCTGGGCACCATGGTCGGCTGGAAGCGTATCGTGGTGACCGTGGGCGAGAAAATCGGCAACACCCACCTGACGTACGCGCAAGGTGCCTCGGCGGAGACCGTGGCCATGCTGACCATCGGTGCCGCCGACCTGTTCGGCTTGCCGGTCTCGACCACCCATGTGCTGTCTTCAGGGGTGGCCGGGACCATGGTTGCCAATGGCGGTGGCTTACAGATGAAGACCATCCGCAATCTGCTGATGGCCTGGGTGTTGACCTTGCCGGCGGCGATTGTGTTGTCGGGCAGTCTCTATTGGCTGTTCACCCAACTGTTTTAACGCCAATCCTTTGTAGGAGCTGGCTTGCCAGCGAAGGCGTCCTCCAGCCTGGCGCTGGTCTTTCGGACGTCTTCGCTGGCAAGCCAGCTCCTACAGAAAACGCGAGCGTATTCAAAAGATGGTATCAGCAGATTACGCGTTGGACGTCGCGCGAATGACCACCCGCTCGCGCACCACGTCATACACCCAGTGGTAAACGTAGGTGTACGGCAGGAAAAACAGCAGCACGCCGATATCCAGCAGGAACGCTTGCCACAGGCTGACATTCAGCCACCACGCAATCAACGGTACGCCGAGGGCCACCAGGCCGCCTTCGAACAACAGCGCGTGCACCACCCGGACCCAGGCGTTGTGCGCAATGGCGAAACGCTTGAGCATGCGGTCGAACAGGCCGTTGAAAACCACGTTCCAGGCCAGGGCCAATACGGCAATGACAACGGTGACGACGCCCATTTCCACCATCGGTTTATCCATGATCCATGCCAGCAAAGGCGTACAAATCAGGATGGCCAACAGTTCGAAACCAATGGCCTGGAAAATACGTTCGGTAATGGATTTATTGGCGCTCATGGCCTGACTCCTTGAGTGACGACGATTGCCATCATCCAGCTTCATGCCGATACTTCATAACCAATAACCATCGATCAAGGCGATAGTTCATGGCGTCCCAGGAAGTGTTGCAGGCGTTCGTCCAGGCAGCGACCCAAGGCTCGTTTTCCGCGGCAGCGCGCAAGCTGGGCCGCAGTCAGTCGACCATCAGCGCCGCCGTCGCCAGCCTGGAAATCGATCTGAACCTGACGCTGTTCGACCGCAGCAGCCGCAAGCCCAGCCTGACCCCGGCCGGGCACGTGATGCTGCAACGGGCCGAAGAGATCCTGGCCGCCACCAGCCGCCTGGAAATGACCGCCAGCCAACTGTCCCAAGGCGTCGAGGCGAAGCTGACCGTGGCGCTCTCGGACACTTATCAATCCGACCGATTCGAAGCCTCGCTCAGTGCGTTCGAACAGCGTTATCCGGACCTGGAGCTCGAATGCCTGATCGCCGAATGCGACGATCTGGTGGCCTTGGTGCAGAGTGGCCGGGCGCAGATAGCCTTCGCCGAAATGCAGGACAGTTATCCACCGGACCTGGTCAATTCGACGGTGGATGAACGCACGGAAATCGCCCTGTTCGTGTCACCCCAACATCCTCTGGCGACGCTGGAACACATCGACCAGGACGTACTGCAACAGCATCGCGAACTGCGCCTGGCGACCATCGTCAATCCGTATGAGAGCCGTGCAAAGGGGCGCGTCTGGTCGGCGCCGAGTTATTTGATGCTGCTGGAAATGGCCCAGGGTGGTTTTGGCTGGGCACCGCTGCCACGCTGGCTGGTAGCACGCTTCGGCCCGGGAACCTTGCAAGAGCTGCAGGTGCGTGGCTGGCCAAAAACGGTGTCGGTGGATGCGCTGTGGTCACGCTTGCATCCGCCGGGGCCGGCTGGGAGTTGGTTGCTGGGCAAGATGCTGGAATAGGGTGTCGCTACTGGCCTCTTCGCGAGTAGGCTCGCTCCCACAAGGGGTTTGTGGTGCACGTCATTCCCTGTGGGAGCGAGCCTGCTCGCGAAGAGGACAGCAAAAATCACATCACTCCAACGACCGCAACCGAGCCTCAATAAACCGCCGCTCCGGTGCTTGCTGCGTCAACTCCAGCGCCCGCTCATAGGCCGCCCGCGCCTGCGCCACCCTGCCCAACTGTCGACAGAACTCCGCCCGCGCCGAATGCGCCAAGTGGTACTCGAGCAGCTCACCACGCGCCAGAATCCCCTCGACCAGCGTCAGCCCTGCCAACGGTCCATCGCGCCTGGAGATCGCCGCCGCCCGATTCAATTCGATCACCGGAGACGGCCACGCCCGCAGCAACACCTCATACAGCCCGACGATCTGCGCCCAGTCGGTTTCCTCGATCGACGGCGCTTCGGCGTGCACCGCCGCAATCGCCGCTTGCAGGCAATACGGACCAAATCGTCGGGAGCCCAATGCCCGCTCCACCAGCGCACAGCCTTCGGCAATCATTTGCGAGTCCCACAGCGTGCGGTCCTGGTCGTCCAGCAAAATCAGGTCGCCGTCCGCGCAGGTCCTGGCCAGGCGCCGAGACTCGTGTAACAACATCAGGGCCAGCAAGCCCACGACCTCCGGCTCCGGCAGCAACTCCATCAACAAACGCCCCAGGCGGATCGCTTCACGGGTCAAGTCTTCGCGGGTCACTTGCGCACCGACGGACGCCGAATAGCCTTCGTTGAACACCAGGTAAATCACCCGCAGCACGCTGTCGAGGCGCTCGGGCAGTTCCGAAAGGGATGGCACCTGATAAGGGATTTTCGCATCACGGATTTTCGCCTTGGCGCGCACGATGCGCTGGGCGATGGTGGCCGGTGCCGATAGAAAAGCCCGGGCGATTTCTTCCGTGGTCAGGTCGCAGACTTCGCGCAGGGTCAACGGCACCTGCGCGTCAGGCGCCAATGCCGGGTGGCAACAGGTGAAGATCAGGCGCAGGCGATCGTCTTCCACGTCTTCGTCACTCCAGTCGGCCTGCTCCAGCGCCTCCAGCTGCGCGACCAGCAGCGGTCGGGACGCGGCAAAACGTGCGCGCCGGCGCAGCACATCGATGGCCTTGAAGCGCCCGGTGGAGACCAGCCAGGCGCGCGGATTATCCGGCACACCGTCCTGCTGCCAGCGTTCGACCGCTACGAAAAACGCCTCATGCAATGCCTCTTCGGCCAGGTCGAAATCGCCGAGCAGGCGAATCAGGGTCGCAAGAATGCGTCGCGACTCCTGGCGATAAACCTGCTCGACCCTGGCCTGTACCGACAGCCCCGGCATCTTAAGGATTCAACTGTCGGACGGGGCGCACTTCGACACTGCCGACCCGCGCCGCCGGGATGTTCCCGGCAATCTGGAGGGCTTCGTTGAGGTCCTTGGCATCGATCAGGTAAAAGCCGGCCAACTGCTCCTTGGTTTCGGCGAACGGGCCGTCGGTGATCGACATCTTGCCGTTGCGCATGCGCACCGTGGTGGCGGTCTGCACCGACTCCAGGGCCTCGGCGGCGACCATCCGGCCGCTGCCCTGGACAGCCTCGGCATAGGCCAGGCACTCCTCGTCCTTGGGGCTCTCGGGCAGCGAATGCAGCAAGTGCTCATCGCTGTAGACCAGGCATAAATACTTCATCGCACTCTCCTGATTGAACGGATAACTATGGCTGCAGTTGGGTGGTCTTGTGTCGCGAACCGACGATCAGGGTTGCAGGTTGAACAAGGTCGTGCCGCTCGTCATGTCGAACGGGGCCGACCAGTGTTCGTGGACGATGCGCCATTGCCCGGCTTCGCGCCGATAGCAGGCGGTCACGCGCATCCAGCAGGCCTGGGTTTCGCCCTGCTCGTTAGTGCCGCCGCAATGGGCCAGCCAATGGGCGAAGGCGATGTGCTCATCGGCCACGATGTTCATGTGGTCGAAGTCGAATGTATGCTGGCCCTGGCACATTTCCATGCACTCCAGCCAATGCGCGCGGTAGGCGGCCTTGCCGCGAAATTGCAGGGCCTTGACCGCGTCGTAGGAGACGATGTCGTCGGCGTACAGGGCCATGATTTTCTCGACGTCCTTCGAGATGACCGCTTCACGGTAGGTGGCGATCAGGTTCTGGATTTCGTGGGTATCGTTCATGGTGGTTCTCCGTGGTTTAAAGAGTGAAGACACCCTTAGTCGACTGGCGATCCGCCAGATCGACAGTCGAAATAAAAATAATCCATGAACGCAAACTCGCTAGAATCCAAGACTCATTTCTGTTGGAAAAAGGACACTCCAGTGACAGCCCGACTCGTACCTTACGAAAGCCTGAACGCGCTGCAGCGCCAGCAGGTCGAGGCGATCGAAGTGCATCCGGAACAAACCAGGTTTTCAGGCGACATTCACGGTGCGTTACACACCCTGTTGTCCAGGCCCGGCCCCGGCGTCAAGGGATTTGCCCTGCTGGCTGATGCGGTGCCCGTGGCCTTTCTGCTGCTCAAACGCCCACCGGTGCTGCCGCACTGGGCCGATGAACACAGCGCCACACTGCATGCGTTGCAAGTCGACCAGCGCGCGCAGGGCAAGGGTTATGGCAAGGCCTGCCTGCAAGCGCTGCCAGAGGTGGCGCGCCTGGCGTGGCCGGAAATCAGGGGATTGGAATTGTCGGTGGATGCCGACAACGACGCCGCCATTGCGTTGTATGCCAAGTATGGTTTCGTCGACAGCGGCGAGGCGTACAAGGGCCGGATCGGCTATGAGCGGCGGATGGGGCTGCTGTTCTGACCGGCACACACGCCCCCCTGTAGGAGCGAGCATGCTCGCGATGGAGGTCAACGATGACGCGGGAAACCTGACGCCCCGCGGTGCCCTCTGGTTTTTCGCGAGCAGGCTCGCTCCTACAACGATTCTGCGTCGGGTTTAGAGGTTCAGCACCATCTCATGCCAAGCCATGCCGCCATGGTCGGACGCCGACGGCTTGATGTAGGCAAAACCAAAGCCCGCATACAAAGGAATATGTCGTTCCTTGCACATCAGGTTGATGCTGACCTTGCCCATCGCACGCATACGTTCGATGAACTCGCCCATCAAGCGCTTCGCCAGGCCCTGCCCCTGATAGTCCGGGTGCACGACCACCGACATGATCACCACGTGCGGGCCCGCCGGATCGTGGCCAATCAGTTCCTTGAACGCTTCGTCGGACATTTCCACCTGGAACGCCGCTCCGGAATTGATGAATCCGGCGACCACTCCATCCACTTCAGCGACGATGAAGCCCTCAGGCCAGGTGGCGATGCGGGTGGCTATTTTTTCGCGGGTGGCGGCTTCGTCGCCTTCATAAGCCAGGGTTTCGATGGCGTAGCAGCGGTCCAGATCAGCGGGCGTGACGTGGCGGATGACGGTGTTCATGGCGAGTCGCAAATCAGTTGGAAAGGACGAGGATCATAAAGCAGCGTCGATAGGACATCGAGAGACGAATCGTTTTTGATCCGCCTCCCGACACAGGGGTCATGCCTTGATCGGCAACCAGAGTTCCAGCTTGCCGGTCTTGAGCCTGGGGTTGAAGTCTTCGCTGTAGCGCTCGAATTCCGGGGCGTTCAGCAGCTCGCGCCCGGACTGCGGAAGCCACGTGCCATGGATGTACTGGAAGGTCTGCGGCAAAGACTCCAGCGGCCCCTTGTGTTCGAACACCACATACTGCTGAGGCTGGATCTCGACCCAGCGGTAGGTGTCCGGCAAATCATCGAGCTTGCTGATCTCGACACCCGCGATGTAATCAAAGCCGCCCTTGTCATCGAAATTGCAGCAGACGCCGTAGGTCACTTCGCCCTTTTGCCCTGGAACATTGCCAATATGAGGAATGAATTTTTCCCAGAGTTCGGGAATGTCTTTTACGGTTTGCTGGGTGAAGTGTCCGCCAAGCCCTGCGATCAGCAGGAAGTGTCCATGTTCGAAGCGGGGTTCCGTCACTTCGACGCTTGTTTGTTCATCCATGACTCGACTCCTGGAAGGTAAAAGTGGGTTCGGCTGGGAGTATAGAAGCCAAACCCGATTCGCCCAGTTACAGCGCGTGCAAGGGCTCGACGGCACCTGCGCCGACAAACTCGTTGTAACCCGATAGAATCACGTACACCGCGAAATAGCAGAAGATCGCCGCCGATGCCAGGTAGGAGTAACGCAGCAGCTTGTCGCCGAGCAACTTGCCGCCGTGGCTCGCTGCGAAACATAGTCCGGCGGACCACAGCAAGCCAGCGCAGAGAAACCCGCCAAGAAACAGCGCGGAGCTGAGCGGACCGCCGCCACCGGAACGGGCGATCAACGTGCCACCCACTGCGGCGAACCAGAGAATCGCGCTCGGCGACGACATGGCGAGAAAAATCCCACGGAAAAACTCTTTGCGATGGGAGTTATGTCCCACCTCGGCGGTTTCGGCCAACAGCGCCTCATGGTGGATAGCCGAGTAAATCATCTTCGCCGCGAAATAGACCAATAGCGCCGAACCGCCGATCCACAGCACCCAGCGCACGGTTTCGTATTGCAGCAAAACCGTCATGCCGGCCAGCGCCAGCACGGCGTAGATCAGGTCACCGACGCAGGTGCCCAAGCCCAGGGCGAAGCCTTGAAAATAGCCGCGCTGCATCGCCAACGTGATCATCGCGATATTGGCGACGCCGATGTCCAGGCACAGCGAAAGGCTCAACAAGAAGCCACTGGTAAATTCCATTAAACCCTTTCCTTTGGAAAAATTTGTTTACGTTGAGGCTGGACAGTCTGCCATAGCTGATCGTACATTCCGCCACAGGCCACCGCAGTGGCCAGCGTCGCTCGGACGGTTCCGGGCGCTTACGTTATCCGAGGCAACAATGGCCGAACAAGGTTCGCCGCGCCGCTTTGCGCGCATCGATCGACTCCCCCCCTACGTTTTCAACATCACTGCCGAGCTGAAGATGGCCGCCCGTCGTCGTGGCGAAGACATCATCGACTTGAGCATGGGCAACCCCGACGGCGCCACCCCGCCACACATCGTCGAAAAACTGGTCACTGTCGCCCAGCGCGCAGACACCCATGGCTACTCCACGTCCAAGGGTATTCCGCGCCTGCGCCGAGCCATTTCCAATTGGTACAAGGAGCGCTACGAGGTCGACATCGACCCGGAAAGCGAGGCCATTGTCACCATCGGTTCCAAGGAAGGCCTGGCACACTTGATGTTGGCCACCCTCGACCAGGGCGACACCGTGCTGGTACCCAACCCGAGCTACCCGATCCACATCTACGGTGCCGTAATTGCCGGCGCCCAGGTGCGTTCGGTGCCGCTGGTGCCGGGCGTGGATTTCTTCGCTGAACTGGAACGAGCCATTCGCGGTTCGATCCCGAAACCGAAGATGATGATCCTTGGTTTCCCGTCCAACCCCACCGCCCAATGCGTGGAGCTGGATTTCTTCGAACGGGTGATCGCCCTCGCCAAGCAGTACGACGTGCTGGTGGTGCATGACCTGGCCTACGCCGACATCGTCTACGACGGCTGGAAAGCCCCGTCGATCATGCAGGTACCCGGCGCCAAGGACATCGCCGTCGAATTCTTCACCCTGTCCAAGAGCTACAACATGGCGGGCTGGCGTATCGGTTTCATGGTCGGCAATCCGGAACTGGTCAACGCCCTGGCGCGGATCAAGAGCTACCACGACTATGGCACTTTCACCCCGCTGCAAGTGGCGGCCATTGCGGCACTTGAAGGCGATCAGCAATGTGTGCGCGATATCGCCGAACAGTATCGGCAGCGCCGTAACGTGCTGGTCAAAGGCTTGCATGAATTGGGCTGGATGGTGGAAAACCCGAAAGCGTCGATGTACGTCTGGGCCAAGATTCCCGAGGCCTATGCGCACCTGGGCTCGCTGGAGTTCGCCAAGAAACTGCTGGCCGAGGCCAAGGTCTGCGTCTCGCCGGGTGTTGGTTTTGGTGAGTATGGGGATGATCACGTGCGCTTTGCGCTGATCGAAAACCAGGACCGGATTCGTCAGGCCGTACGCGGGATTCGCACAATGTTCCGGGCGGATGGTCTAGGCACCAAAACCAACGCCTGACACAAAAAACAGTGGGAGCGGGCTTGCTCGCGAATGCGGTGCATCAGTCACCATGGATGTGTTTGACACAACGCTTTGGCGAGCAAGCCCGCTCTCACATTTGGCTTTGTATTGCACTCTCGCTACCTGGTAGTTCTGTCAGTTCCCGGCTCAGGGACAACGTGAAATGCTGGAGACCTTTATTGACTTGTAGTCATACGAAGAGGTTCTTCATGTCCCCATCCAATCCGTCCAATCACAGACCTCGTCTTCGGCAACACACCGTGCTGTTAGCGAGCGACAGCAAAAGCTCTGTACTCGCCGAAGTGGCTGGTTGTATCAATCACATGGCGTATTTCCCCTATGGTCAGCAGTCTGCCCAGCAGAAGGTCATGACGCACGTGGGTTTTAACGGCGAACTGCGCGAGGCGAGGACTGACTGGTATTTTTTGGGGAATGGTTACCGCGTCTACAATCCGCGATTGATGCATTTTCATAGCCCGGACAAATTCAGTCCATTCGGGAAGGGTGGATTAAATGCCTATGCGTACTGTGGGTGCGAGCCGGTGATGCGAACGGATCCGACAGGAGAGGGTTGGGTTTTTAAAGCATTTGCGTTCTTCAATGAGCTTTTTTCTGGTGTCGGTCCAACTGGCGCAAGTACGAGCCGATCCGCCACCCTAGTCAAACCGGCTGAAAAAAAGGGATGGTTTTTGGGTGCAATGGAGGATGCAATGAAAAACAGCCAAGCGCCTTTCCATACGCCCAGTCGTAAGGTCCCATTAGGGAAGTCGCGCAGACCCAATGCCGAGAGGCATTATCCTCCCTCGTATTCCCATGGCATAAGCAATACGCCTGAAACAAGACAAGCAAATGAAGTAACTGGCGCACAGAATCCGACTGTGTCTCGCAACACGTCGGTTTCCAGCTTCAGCTCTGGCTACAGTTGGACTTCCGATTATGAGAGTCGACTTGAGGCCCTGAAGAGAGGTGACGCCCCTCCCCCTCAACAAACCAAACCATCAGGTAAACCGCGGGAGTTGCGAAATGCTTAAGGAGGGTAGGCTAGTCAGAATATAAAACGTCCGACACCGAACCTTTAGGACCACTTCAGCTTGCTGACGATCGCCGACTCGGTTATGACGTTCAACCAAGTCGCCTGCATCGCCAGCAAGCCGGCTCCTACAAAATCCGTGCGGTATTGCTTATACGAACAACGACAACAACAGGATAAAGCCCAACCCCACCACCGACAGGATGGTTTCCATCGCCGTCCAGGTCTTGAAGGTTTCGGCCACGGTCATGTTGAAGTACTGCTTCACCAGCCAGAAACCGGCGTCGTTCACGTGAGACAGGATCAAGGAACCGGCACCGGTGGCCAGCACCAGCAGCTCACGGTTCACACCCGGAATCATCCCCACCACCGGCACCACGATGCCGGCGCCAGTAATGGTTGCAACGGTCGCCGAACCGGTGGCAATACGAATCACCGCCGCCACCAGCCACGCCAACAGGATCGGCGAAATTTGCGCGGCCACCGCCATGTGGCCGATCACGTCACCCACGCCGCTGGTCACCAGCATCTGCTTGAAGCCACCACCGGCACCGATGATCAGGATGATCGCGGCAGTCGGTGCGAGGCTCGCGTCCAGCCATTTGAGCATCTGTTGCGAACCGATGCCCTGCTTGTAGCCGAAGGTGTACAGCGACAGCAGCAACGCCAGCAGCAGCGCCGAGATCGGGTGACCGATCAGGTCCATGAAAGTGCGGAAGAAGTTGCCGTCCGGCAGCACCACATCGGCAAAGGTTTTCAGCAGCATCAGGAACACTGGCGACAACACGGTGACCAGGGTGATGCCGAAGCTCGGCAGATCGCCTGCATCCGATTCACGCGCCAGTTGGTCCACCAGTTCCTGATTCGGATGACCGGGGATGTGCTTGGCGATGAACGTACCGAAGATCGGGCCGGCAATGATCGCTGTCGGCAGCGCAACGATCAGGCCGTACAGAATGGTTTTACCGATGTCGGCACCGAACACGCCGATGGCCAGCAACGGACCCGGGTGCGGCGGCACCAGGCCATGCACCGCGGACAGACCGGCCAGCAGCGGGATACCGATCTTGATGATCGACACGCCAGTGCGGCGGGCAACGATGAACACCAGCGGAATCAACAGTACGAAGCCGATTTCGAAGAACAGCGGGATGCCCACCAGGAAGGCAGCGAACATCATTGCCCACTGCACCTTGTCCTTGCCGAAGGCGCGGATCAGGGTCTGGGCGATCTGGTCCGCCCCGCCCGACTCGGCCATCATTTTTCCGAGCATGGTCCCCAGCGCCAGGATGATCCCGACGAAACCGAGCACGCCACCAAAGCCGTCCTGGAACGCCTTGATGATGGTGCCGATCGGCATGCCTGAGGTCAGCCCGAGGAAAGCGGCGGCGATGATCAGGGCAATGAAAGGGTGGAGCTTGAACTTGGTGATCAGGACGATAAGTCCGATCACCGTGACCACTGCGTCAAGCAGCAGAAACGTCTCGTGGGACATGCCAAACATTAGGGGTGTCTCCTGGTTGTTGTTGTTATTAAAGCGGGTAATTCGAAAGCCATAAGGACAGCGCTATCTCTACAAGCAAAAAATTAACTGGCGCGCTTCAAGCCATGCTCGAGCCACCAGAGGTGTGCCTGGACAGCCAGTTCGTCAACGCTGTGGATCGAGGCATTGAGCGCCAGTGTCAGTGGCTCGCCCTTGGGAGACTCGAGGGTGGCGAACTGACTTTCGATCAGGGTTGCCGGCATGAAATGGCCCGGCCGATGGGAGACGCGTTCGGCGGCGACTTCCGGGGTCAGCTCCAGGAACACAAAACCCAGGCCTGGCAAGGCACTGCGCAGTTGTTCGCGATAGATGTGCTTGAGCGCCGAGCAGGTCAGCACCGGGCGCTGGCCCAGGGCATCGATGCGGCGCAACTCATCGCACAGGCTGTCGAGCCAGCCGGCACGGTCTTCATCGTTCAGGGGAATTCCCGCGCTCATCTTTTCGATATTGGCGGCAGGATGGAAAGAGTCGCCTTCAATGGCAGTGGCGCCGCTCAGTTGGCACAGGGCTTCGCTGACGCACGTCTTGCCGCAACCGGCAACGCCCATGATGACCAGGGCGGTGATGGGATGATTCATGTAACACCTCAGCGCGCAGACAGCGCTACCTTTGCAAGCTATGACACTCGATCAAAAGTAGAAGTTGCCGACGCCTTCTTGTCATTTTTGTGGGTTGCAGCATGTTTGTCCCAACGCCAAAAAGCGAGGATCAGGCGAACCCCCACTTACGCATTTGCAGCTGCATCGAGACAGCGCTACCTTAGTGCCTTGAATTTTGTTTGGCAAGCCGTCGATGACTTCAACTAAAAACGATAAAAATACCCGCACCACTGGCCGCCCAACCCTGAACGAAGTGGCACGCCTGGCCGGCGTCAGTCCGATTACCGCTTCGCGCGCCTTGCGCGGGGTCAGCACGGTGGCCACCGAACTGGTGGAAAAAGTCCAGAAAGCCGCGCTGGAACTCAACTACGTGGTCAACCCCGCGGCCCGTGCCTTGGCTTCGGCGCAGAGCCATTCGGTGGTGGTGTTGGTGCCGTCCTTGTCCAACCTGCTGTTCATCGACACCCTGGAAGCCATTCATCAGGTGTTGCGCCCCAAGGGCTTCGAGGTGCTGATCGGCAACTTCCATTACTCGCGCGACGAAGAAGAAAACCTGCTGCGCAACTACATGGCCTATCAGCCCCGTGGCTTGCTGCTGACCGGTTTCGACCGCACCGAAAGTTCGCGACGGATGATCGAGGCCAGCAACATCCCGTGCGTGTACATGATGGAGCTCGACAGTGCTGCCGGGCTCAATTGCGTCGGCTTCTCGCAATTGGCTGCCGGCGAAACGGCGGCCGAGCATTTACTCTCGCGTGGGCGCAAGCGCCTGGCCTACATCGGTGCGCAATTGGACCAACGCACTCTGTTGCGCGGTGAAGGTTTTCGCAAAGCCCTGAAAAAGGCCGGCCTGTATGACCCCGACCTGGAAGTGCTGACCCCGCGCGCCTCGTCCGTCGGCTTGGGCGGCGAGCTGTTTCTGCAACTGCTGGCCAGTCACCCCGATGTCGATGCGATTTTCTTCGGCAACGACGACCTGGCCCAGGGCGCCTTGCTTGAGGCCATGCGCTGCGGGATCAAGATTCCCGAACAGGTGGCGATTCTTGGCTTCAACGATTTGCCGATGTCGGAGCACATGGTCCCGCGCCTGAGCAGCATCAACACGCCGCGCGAAGCCATCGGCCGTCGTGCGGCGGAGCAGATGCTGACGCTGATGGCTGGCAACACAGTAGCAAAACCTGTGCAGGACATGGGGTTTGAGCTGAAGGTACGCGAGAGTACTTGAGTCCGGTACTTCCCCCCGCTATGAAACGATAGCGCCGCGAAACCGGATGCCTCCTGGCGACCAGGCCTACGAGGCAATCCGGGCCCGCAGCTGTATTTCGAAACACATTTCGTCCTGCGCTTCACGCAGAAATGAATGCTACGCCAGCAAGAACACAGGCTTGGTTAGTCGGCCCAAGACCGTGTTCGATCTGCCTGGTCGCAGATCCGACACGCCGTACCGTCAAGCGGTGCGACGCCCACGCCTTGGGATTTCAACTAGTCTTGAATGTGTTTCTCATCCCGCTGAGTGCTCGCTGTGGCTGAAAAACTGTTAATTTCCTGAAGCGCACATACGCTAACGGAGTAGCACAATGGAACACACACTGAAGATTCTGGGAAAAGCCTCGTCGATCAACGTCAGAAAGGTCCTGTGGACCTGTGAGGAGTTGGGCCTTTCCTACGAACGCGAGGATTGGGGCAGCGGTTTTGCCTCGACCCACAGCCCTGAGTTTCTCCGGTACAACCCCAACGCGCAGGTGCCGGTGATCATCGATGAGGCCGGTGTGCTGTGGGAATCCAACACCATATGCCGCTACCTCTGCGCCAGGCACCAGCATCACCACACGGAGCTGCTACCCAGCGAACCGGCCGCCCGTGCGCGGGTGGAACAGTGGATGGATTGGCAAGCCACCGATCTCAATTCGTCCTGGAGTTATGCGTTCATGGCGCTGGTGCGCAAGGATCCGGAATACCAGGATACGCATCGCATTGACATCAGCGTGCGCGGTTGGAACCAGAAAATGGCCATCCTCGAACATCAGCTCGCAACCACCAAGGCGTATGTCGCCGGGGCAAAATTCACCGTGGCCGACATTGTCATCGGACTCTCGGTCAACCGTTGGCTGATGACGCCCATGGAGCGTCCCGACTATTCGGCCGTCGACGAGTATTTCAAACGCCTGGCGCAACACCCGGGGTTTCTCAAACACTGCTGTAACGGCTTGCCTTGAGCCACTTCCGATAGCGGTCGACCGCTGCCGCCCGGCGGCAAGGCCTGACCGCAAACCCACCTTGCCTATTGGGGTTAATTCATTCTAACAATTTGATTTAATTGATATTTTATCTACGGGCATACTATTTGCTGAAGCACTGCACCGCCAATACCTACAAGGTCCGCTTATCATGTTGGTCAGTGCAAAATTAAACCTGGTAACCCCCCTTCCCAAACGCCCCGGTGAGGATCCGACCGCGGAAGCCGCCGCCGGCCTGCAAAGCGTCATGACGCAGGCCTTGCAGAACAACCTGCAGGCGCAAACCACGCAAACCAGCACCCAGGTCGAGGAATCCGCCACGCATCTGGCCACGCAACAGGTGAATGAAGCCACTCGCATCAGCGATAACGTCGACGAAGCGTTCGCCAAGACCCGCGTTGGCCTACAGGCAACCTCCGCGCCGCTGCCTGAGGACGTAAAAGACAGGATCGGCGATGCTTCGGCGACAGCCGACTTCAAAGACTACATGAGCAAGACCCCGGAACAGCGCATGCGCGATGCGATCCTGCAAGAGATGGGATTGAGCCAGGAGGAGATCGATCAGATGCCACCGGAGAAACAACAAGCCATCGGCGAAGAAATAGCCCAGCGCGTGCGGGAGAAGGCGCAGATGGCTGCAGCCGAGAAAGACCAGCGCAAGGGTGAACACACCAGTATCGAGGGTGTGGACAAGCTCATCGCCTCGCTGTGATGGTTGTTGTAGGAGCGAGCATGCTCGCGATGAACCCGAGAATGACGCGGGGCGCCAGGATCCCAGCGTCATCGTTGACGACCATCGCGAGCAGAGCTCGCTCCTACAGGGAAATCAAGGGGGTGATCAGTTCAACTGCAAAGTCGAGTTGAACTGACTGATCGCGTCCACCACATGGCGCGATCCCTGCTGGATTTCCAGGATCACTTCCCCCGCCTCGTTCGCCAGCTCCACGCCCAGCCCGGTTCGACTCAGGCTCGACTGCATGCTCGATACCGCACTCAATGACAGGTCGTGGTTCTTGCGCACCACATCGACAATTTCCAGGGTGGCCTGGCTGGTGCGTGCGGCAAGGCTGCGCACTTCATCGGCCACCACGGCAAACCCTCGCCCGTGCTCGCCGGCACGGGCCGCTTCGATGGCGGCGTTGAGCGCCAGCAAGTTGGTCTGATCGGCAATCCCGCGGATGGTCTGGACGATGGTGCCGATGATGTCGGACTGTTGGTTCACCGCATCGATGCTCAGCGCCGCCTGGTTCAAGTCCCTGGAGATATCCTGGATGATCTGCACCGTTTGCTGCACCACCTCGGAGCCCTTGCGCGCGCAGGCGTCGTTTTGCACCGAGGTACTGTGAGCCGAATCCGCGGCGGTTTGCAGGGTCGTCATTTGTTGGGTGATGTCGCTGGCGAACTTGACCACTTTGTAAAGGCGGCCCTTGGCGTCGAATAACGGATTATAGGAAGCTTCCAGGTATATCGTCTGGCCCTGCTTGTTCTTGCGCTCGAAACGATGCGAGTGATATTCGCCTCGGTTCAGCGAGGCCCAGAAATTCCTGTAGCCCTGGGATTCCGCTTCGGCACGATGACAGAACATGCTGTGATGCTGACCGACGATTTCATGGAGCGAGTACTGGGTGGTTTTCAGGAAGTTTTCGTTTGCGCTGATCACTCGGCCTTCGGGGGTGAATTCGATCACCGCCATGGAGCGACCAATCGCGGCGAGCCGGCTTTCGTTTTCGTGTTCCTTGATAACCCGGGCAGAAATGTCGGTGGCCACCTTGATCACGCTGCGTACCTGCCGGTCCGGCCCCAGCACCGGCATGTAGCTGGCTTCGAGCCAGATCTCCTTGCCGCTTTTGTCCAAGCGCAGAAAGGTTCCGCTGATCGGTTCGCCCCGCGCCAGGTCTCGCCACAACCTGGCGTACTCCTCACTGCGGTAAAACGCCTCTTCACAGAATATCCGGTGATGTTTGCCGCGCACTTCGTCGGCGCTGTAACCCATGACCTTGCAAAAATTCTCGTTGGCATCGAGGACCGTGCCATCGGGACTGAATTCAATCATCGCCATCGACCGGCTGACGGCAGCCAGCTTGGCGTTGGCCTCAGTCAGCGCGCAGCTGAAACGTTCGATTTCCAGCAGGTCAGCCTTGTGATGCAGGTTAAACATGGTCGTACCACCTATACGCGTTTATGAAAGTTGCTGGTCTTTCAAATCCACCACTACGTTCAATAGAACAGGTACACGCATCCCTCCAAAAAGGAGGAATGAACAGGTGATAGGTGATGTTCGATCGGAGGAAGTCCTTATCGCGACACTCCCATCAAGACATCCTTCTCTTGATAGCCCGGCGTCGGGCCAGCCCTAACGTGCTCATAAGCGAACTCCATTTCCAGACAACTTCCTGCAAGTGTGTCGGTGCCTTGAATTGCGCACTCTGGCAGCTTGGCTCGATGATCCAATGCCGACGATAACGGTCGGCATGGTTAGTTAGCGTCAGCATAGACATCGGTCTTCGGCTTGCAAGGCCACTAGTCGGCCAGCATCGAGGACAAAATCGGTTCAGCGCGCCTCCGGGGGGCACACGTAACCATAATCACAGGTGCGATCTGACTGGCCTGCGTCGCCAGGCACGCTGAACCCCTTCAGCGCGAGCGCAAAACAAGCGTCGCGTCAGCACAATGGATTGTCTACTGTCAGAAATAACAGGCTCGACCGATGGCGCCGTCAGGTCGATTGTTGAAATAACCCCGCATCCCGCTTGCGCGGCCCCCTCCTGCTCACTAACGTAGCGCCTTTATTGCGCGCCGCCGCCTTTACCCCCGCAGGAGCTTTGCCATGGCCTCGCCAGCCCTTTCACATTTTCTACCCCGGTTCGGCGTTGCCGCAGCAGTAGCGGGTGTCTTGAGCCTGACCGGTTGTCAGAGCTTCAATGCCCAGGACACCCTCCCGCCCATCTCCGGCGTACAGCCGCTCAAAGGCCTGGCGCAGAACGTTTCGGTTCGGCGCAATGCCATGGGCATGCCATTGATCGAAAGCAGCACCTTCCACGACGCACTGTTCTCCCTCGGCTATGTCCACGCCAGTGACCGCATCACCCAGATGGTCACCCTGCGCTTGCTAGCCCAGGGTCGATTGGCCGAGATGCAGGGGGCGGACCTGTTGGACGCCGACCGCTATATGCGCGCGGTCAACCTGAAGAAAAGCGCTGGCGAGTTGTACAAGGCCTCCTCACCGCGACTCAAGCGCTTCTTCGAAGTCTATGCCCGCGGGGTCAACGCCTATCTGTTCCGCTACCGCGACAAGCTGCCTGCCGACCTCGCTGCCACCGGGTACAAGCCTGAGTACTGGAAGCCGGAAGACTCGGCACTGATTTTCTGCCTGCTGAACTTCAGTCAGTCAGCCAACCTGCCCGAGGAAATTGCCTCGCTGGTGCTGGCCCAGAGCCTCAACACCGACAAATTGCCGTGGCTGACCCCTTCGGCCCCGGATGAAAAACTGCCACTGGCCGAAAGTGAAAAGCTGCAAGGCATCAAGCTCAGCGGGCAAGTACCGGGGCTGGCCGAGATCAGCAAGGCCACCGGCCAGTTGTCCGAGCTTAATCTGCTGGGCGCCACCTCATCGAACAACTGGGCCATTGCGCCGCAGCGCAGCCGCAGCGGTAAAAGCCTGCTGGCCAGCGACAGCCACGGGCCGATGGGGGTACCGGCACTGTTTAGCTACGTGCAGATCCGCACATCGAAGTACCAGGCTTCCGGTGTGACCCTCGCCGGGTTGCCGATCATCCTGGGAGGCTTCAATGGCAAAGTCGCCTGGAGCATGACCAGCGTCATGGGCGACAACCAGGACCTGTTCCTGGAAAAAATCAAACGCCAGGGTAATGGGCTGTCCTACGAAACCGCTGGCAAGTGGCAGTCGGCGATCGTGCGCAACGAAACCTACTTCGTCAAAGGCCAGCGGCCGATTCGCGAAGCGATATTCGAAACCCGCCACGGCCCCCTGCTCAACAGTGCCCAGGGCCTGGCGCAGGGCAGCGGGTTCGGCCTGGCCTTGCAAACGCCGAACTTTACCGACGACAAGAGCCTGGACGCCTTCTTTGACCTGTCCCGGGCGCAGAATGTCGAGAAAGCCTCGGACGCCAGCCGCGAGATTCGCGCCATTGCCTTGAACCTGGTGTTTGCCGATGCCAGCCACATTGGCTGGCAAGTCACCGGCCGCTATCCAAACCGCCGCGAAGGCGAAGGCCTGTTGCCCTCGCCTGGTTGGGAGGGACGTTACGATTGGGACGGTTACGCCGACCCGATGCTGCACCCCTACGATCAGGACCCGGCCCAAGGCTGGCTCGGCACCGCCAACCAGCGGGTCATCCCCCATGGCTATGGCATGCAGCTATCCAACTCCTGGTCGGCACCGGAACGTGGCGAGCGCCTGGCCGAACTGGCCGGCGCGGGCAAGCACGACACCCGTAGCCTGATCGCCATGCAGTACGACCAGACCACCACCTTCGCCGCCAAACTGAAGAAAATGTTCGAAGCACCGGGGATGTCACTGCCGCTCAAGCAGGCCATCGAGGCCTTGCCCATGGCGGATCGCGGCAAGGCACGCGAGGCCCTGACCCGCTTGATGGCATTTGACGGCAAACTCAGCCCGACCTCCGCCGATGCGGCGATCTACCAGTTGTTCCTGCAGGAAAGCACCCGGCAGATTTTCCTCGATGAATTGGGGCCACAAGGCAGCCCGGCGTGGCAAGCCTTCATCGCCAATGGCAGCTTGTCGTACGCGGCGCAGGCCGATCACTTGCTGGGGCGCGAAGACAGCCCATTCTGGGATGATGTGCACACTGCGCAGAAAGAAGACAAACCGGCGATCCTCGCCCGCAGCCTGGCGGCGGCGATCACCGCTGGCGACAGTCAGTTGGGTGGCGATCATAAAGCCTGGCAGTGGGGCAAACTTCACCGCTATGAGTGGAAGAACGCCAGCGGCCAGACCGTGCGAGGTCCGCAGCCAGCCGGCGGCGACCACACCACCCTCAACACGGCCGCCTATGCCGTGGGCCAAGACTTCAACACCACACGGGTGCCGGCCATGCGCCTGATCGTCGACTTCGGCCAGCCCGAACCGCTGATGGGCCAGATCGCCACCGGCCAGTCCGGCAACCCGGCCAGCCCGAACTACCTCAACGGTATCGAGCCATGGCTGAAGGGGCAGTACCAGAGCTTGCCGATGCAGCCGGAGAATTTTGACCGGGTGTATGGAACCAAGCGCCTGACCCTGACACCTGGAAAATAACCACATTCCCTGTAGGAGCTGCCGCAGGCTGCGATCTTTTGATCTTGATCTTTGAAAAAACAAGGTCAAAAGATCGCAGCCTGCGGCAGCTCCTACAGGGGGTAGGTTGTTTACCCGGGAATTCCCGATAGAACTTCTTCGCCCGCGCCAGCCTCCTAGCTAACAAGCCCCTCCACCTGGATAACAACGTGGACCTTGTCATCGCGCGCCCCGAAGGCTTGTACTGTCCTCCAGGCGATTTCTACATCGATCCGTGGCGGCCGGTCGAGCGTTCGGTCATCACCCACGCCCATGGCGACCACGCCCGCACCGGCAACCAGCATTATCTGGCGGCAGCACCCGGTGAAGGGATACTGCGGGCGCGACTGGGCCAGGACATCGACCTGCAAACCCTGGCGTATGGCGAGCGGTTGCTGCATCACGGCGTCACCCTGAGTTTCCACCCCGCCGGCCACGTACTCGGGTCGGCCCAGGTGCGCCTGGAATATGGCGGGCAGGTCTGGGTGGCGTCAGGTGACTACAAGATCGAACCCGACGGCACCTGCGCGCCGTTCGAACCGGTGCGCTGTCACACCTTCATCACCGAGTCGACCTTCGGCCTGCCGATCTATCGCTGGCAGCCCCAGGCGCAGGTCTTTGCCGAGATCAATCAGTGGTGGCAGGCCAATGCCGAGCAAGACAAAGCCAGCGTGCTGTTCTGTTATTCCTTCGGCAAGGCCCAGCGCATTCTCCATGGCATCGATGCCAGCCTCGGGCCGATCCTGACGCATGGCGCGGTGGAGCCGCTGAACCGTGTCTATCGCGAGGCCGGCATAGACCTGCCACCAACGCTCTACGCGGGCGACTTCCAAAAGAGCGATCCGATTCTGCGCAAAGCGCTGGTCATCGCTCCGCCTTCGGCCGGTGGCAGCACCTGGATGCGTCGTTTCGGCGACTACAGCGACGGTTTCGCCAGCGGCTGGATGCGCTTGCGCGGAACACGTCGGCGACGCGGGGTGGATCGCGGTTTCGTATTGTCCGATCACGCAGACTGGCCGGGTTTGCTCTGGGCAATCGAACAGACTGGCGCTGAGCGGGTAATGGTCACGCACGGCTCCGTCGCGGTATTGGTGCGCCACCTGCGTGAACAAGGCCTCGATGCCCAGGGCTTTCGCACCGAGTACGGTGACGATGAGGAGGCATCGACCGCCGAAGCCGAGAGCATCGAGGCGCTGCCATGAAGGCTTTCGCCCAGCTGTACGCCGAACTCGACGCCACGACATCGAGCAACGCCAAGCTGGCGGCCATGCAAGATTATTTTGCTCAGGCCGCCCCGGAAGATGCCGCGTGGGCGGTGTACTTTCTGTCCGGAGGACGCCCCAGGCAATTGGTGCCGGTGCGCGTCCTGCGGGAATTGGCAGTCGCGTATTCCGGGCTTTCGGCATGGCTGTTCGAAGAAAGCTACCAGGCGGTGGGCGACCTGGCGGAAACGATTTCCCTGGTGTTGCCCGAATCGCCTTATCGCTCCAGCGACGGCTTGGCGGTGTGGATCGAAGAAAAACTGCTGCCATTGCGTGGCGAATCCCCGCAGGTGCTCGCCGAACGCCTGCCCGCTCTCTGGTCACAACTGGACCGCCCCAGCCTTATGTTGTGCATCAAGTTGATCACCGGCAGTTTTCGCGTGGGTGTCTCGAAGTTGCTGGTGACCCGAGCCCTGGCCTCCATGACTGGCCTGGATAGCAAGCGCGTGGCCCAGCGAATGGTCGGCTACACCGACTTGTCCAACCGCCCCACGGCCGCCAGCTACTTGAAGTTGATCGCCGCGCAATCTCCCGACGAACATGCGCAACGCGGCGGCCAACCGTATCCGTTTTTCCTCGCCCACGCCCTGGCACAACCGGTCGAACAATTCGAAGCGCTGCTCGGTGCCGCCAGCCAGTGGCAGGTCGAATGGAAGTGGGATGGCATCCGCGCCCAGATTGTCAAACGCGAAGGACGCCTGTGGATCTGGTCGCGCGGTGAAGAATTGGTCACCGATCGCTTTCCTGAATTTGACAGTCTGATCCACTGCTTGCCCGACGGCACCGTGATCGACGGCGAGATCGTCGCCTGGAAAGCCGCTCACACGGGGACCGAAGATGCCTTCGATCCGCCCACGGATTCCCCTGCCGTACAACCTTTCGCCCTGTTGCAGCAGCGGATCGGCCGGAAAAACCTCACCCGCAAGATTCTCAATGAGGTGCCGGTGGTCATCCTCGCGTACGACTTGCTGGAATGGCAAGGCGAGGACTGGCGCAATCAGCCGCAGAACCGGCGGCGCAGTCAATTGGAGGAGCTGATCACCCAAGCTAACAACCCACTGCTGCTCGCCTCGCCTTTGTTGACCGGCGAAGACTGGTTCGACCTCGCCCGCCAGCGGGAAGCATCGCGCCGGCTCGGGGTCGAAGGCATGATGCTCAAGGCTCGGGACGCGCTCTACGGCGTCGGTCGCACCAAGGACATGGGGGTCTGGTGGAAATGGAAAGTCGACCCGTTCAGTGTCGACGCGGTGCTGATTTATGCGCAGCGCGGCCATGGCCGCCGCGCCAGTCTCTACAGCGATTACACGTTCGCCGTCTGGGACGCGCCACCCGACGCCAGCGAGCGCGCGCTGGTGCCGTTTGCCAAGGCCTATTCAGGGTTGACCGATGAACAAATGCGCCAGGTCGACAACATCGTGCGCAAAACCACGGTAGAAAAGTTCGGCCCGGTGATCAGCGTCAAGCCGAGCCTGGTGTTTGAACTGGGTTTCGAGGGCATCGCCTTGTCCAAACGCCACAAAAGCGGGATTGCGGTGCGGTTTCCGCGGATGCTGCGCTGGCGCCAGGACAAATCGGTCGAAGAGGCTGATCATCTGGGAACGTTGCAGGACTTACTTGGTTAACCCGCTACGTGGAATTTAAGGCGGTCCCGTGGTGAGGCCTCGCTTCAGAAAAGTGCAGGCTTTTCACGACGCCCATTTTCGTGCACTAATCCCCTCCTGCAATTTCCCGAACACCTTTTAAACGCTTGTTCGGCACTCTGGTTCGGAAATTGCTACTTTCATTAGGGCTTACGCTTACCAGTAACAATAATTCTGCGCCACAAGCGCTCATATTGGTTCTTAGGGATTGAATAATGAAAAAAGCATTGCTGACCCTTTCTGCACTGGCGTTGTGCGTGGCAGCCGGTTCCGCGCTGGCAAAGGAATACAAGGAATTGCGTTTTGGTGTTGACCCTTCCTACGCGCCGTTCGAGTCGAAAGCGGCCGACGGCAACCTGGTAGGCTTCGACATCGACCTGGGGAACGCGATCTGCGCTGAGCTGAAGGTCAAGTGCAAATGGGTCGAAAGCGACTTCGACGGCATGATTCCAGGCCTCAAGGCCAATAAATTCGACGGCGTGATCTCTTCGATGACCGTCACCCCGGCCCGCGAAAAAGTCATCGACTTCTCCAGTGAACTGTTCTCCGGCCCAACCGCCTACGTGTCCAAGAAAGGTTCTGGCGTGACGGCCGACGTCGCGTCGCTGAAAGGCAAGACCGTAGGCTACGAGCAAGGCACCATCCAGGAAGCCTACGCGAAAGCCGTCCTGGACAAGGCAGGCGTTAAAACCCAGGCCTATCAGAACCAGGACCAAGTGTATTCCGACCTGACTTCCGGTCGTCTCGACGCCGGGATCCAGGACATGCTGCAAGCCGAACTGGGCTTCCTGAAGTCGCCAAATGGTGCCGATTACGAAATCAGCAAGCCGGTCGACAGCGAACTGCTGCCCGCCAAGACAGCAATCGGCATTAAGAAAGGTAACACCGAGCTGAAAGCACTTTTGGATAAAGGTATCAAAGCGTTACACGATGATGGCACCTACGCCACTATTCAAAAGAAACACTTCGGCGATCTGAACCTGTACAGCGGCAAGTAATGCCCGGCGCCCATCTCGCGATGGGCGCTTTTTTCATCCGATCAGGTTGCTGATTTATGTTCGAAAACCTCTTAAACACTCTGGGGCTCTCCGCCTTCAGCCTCAAGGGCTTTGGCCCGCTGCTGATGGAAGGCACCTGGATGACCATCAAGTTATCGGCGATGTCGCTGCTGGTGGCCGTATTGCTCGGTCTACTCGGCGCCAGTGCCAAGCTGTCGAAAATCAAACTGCTACGCCTGCTTGCACAGTGCTACACCACGCTGATTCGCGGGGTGCCAGACCTGGTGCTGATGCTGCTGATCTTCTACAGCCTGCAAACCTGGCTGACGTCGCTCACCGATTACATGGAATGGGAATACATCGAGATCAACCCGTTCAGCGCCGGGGTACTGACCCTGGGTTTCATCTACGGCGCCTACTTCACCGAAACCTTCCGCGGCGCGATCCTCGCCGTGCCTCGCGGGCAGGTCGAAGCGGCCACGGCCTACGGACTCAAGCGTGGCCAGCGGTTTCGTATCGTGGTGTTTCCGCAAATGATGCGCTATGCCCTGCCGGGTATCGGCAACAACTGGATGGTCATGCTCAAGGCCACTGCACTGGTGTCGATCATCGGCCTCGCCGACCTGGTCAAGGCGGCCCAGGATGCGGGTAAAAGCAGCTATCAGCTGTTCTACTTCCTGGTGCTCGCCGCCCTGATCTACCTGGCGATCACCAGCGCCTCCAACGTCATTCTGCGCTGGCTCGAACGCCGCTATGCCGCGGGTACCCGGGAGGCCGTGCGATGATCGAACTCCTGCAGGAATACTGGAAAGCCTTCCTCTACACCGACGGTCAGAACATCACCGGCCTGGCCATGACCCTGTGGTTGCTCAGTGCATCGATATTCATCGGCTTCATCGTCTCGATTCCGCTGTCGATCGCCCGGGTTTCACCGCACTTCTACATTCGCTGGCCGGTGCAGTTCTACACCTACCTGTTTCGCGGCACACCTTTGTATATCCAGCTGCTGATCTGCTACACCGGGATCTACAGCCTGGCCGCCGTGCGCGCGCAACCCTTGCTCGACAGCTTCTTTCGCGATGCGATGAACTGCACCATCCTGGCGTTCGCCCTGAACACCTGCGCCTACACCACGGAGATCTTCGCCGGGGCGATCCGCAGCATGGCCCACGGTGAAGTCGAAGCCGCCAAGGCCTACGGCCTGACAGGCTGGAAGCTGTATGCCTACGTGATCATGCCTTCGGCCCTGCGTCGCTCGCTGCCGTACTACAGCAACGAAGTGATCCTGATGCTGCATTCGACCACCGTGGCGTTCACTGCGACTATCCCGGACATCCTGAAAGTCGCTCGGGACGCCAACTCGGCGACCTTCCTGACCTTCCAGTCGTTTGGGATCGCCGCGCTGATCTACCTGACCGTCACCTTTGCGCTGGTCGGCCTGTTCCGCCTCGCCGAACGCCGATGGCTGGCCTTCCTCGGGCCGACTCACTAGGACCCCGCTTCGGGAAACACGACAAATGCGCCACCAGATACATGACTTGCTGGCCCCGCTGCCGGGGACTGCACGACAGATCCACAGTTTTCACTTCGGGCCGCAACCGGCCAACGGCAAGATCTACATCCAGTCGTCCCTGCACGCCGATGAAATGCCCGGCATGCTGGTGGCGTGGCACCTCAAGCAACGCCTGGCGGAGTTGGAAGCCGCCGGCCGGCTGCGCAGCGAAATCGTCCTGGTACCCGTGGCGAACCCGCCGGGCCTGGAGCAAGTGCTGATGGATGTACCGCTGGGGCGCTATGAGCTCGAAAGCGGGCAGAACTTCAACCGCTGGTTCATCGATTTGAGCGAAGAAGTGGGCAACGCGATCGAAGGCCAACTCGGCGACGACCCGCAGCGCAACCTCGAACTGATCCGCAACAACCTGCGCCAGGCATTGGCGCGGCAGACCGCCAGCACCCAGCTGCAATCCCAGCGCCTGACCCTGCAACGGCTGGCCTGCGATGCCGACATGGTGCTGGACCTGCATTGTGACTTCGAAGCAGTGGCGCACCTGTACACCACGCCCGAAGCCTGGCCGCAGGTCGAGCCGCTGGCTCGCTACATCGGTTCACAAGCCAGCCTGTTGGCCACCGATTCCGGTGGCCAGTCATTCGATGAATGCTTCACGCTGCTCTGGTGGCAATTGAAGGAGCGCTTCGGCGAGCACTTCGATATTCCGCTGGGGAGCTTTTCAGTCACCGTCGAGCTCCGCGGCCAGGGCGACGTCAACCACCCGCTGGCCAGCCAGGACAGCCAGGCGCTGATCGACTATCTGATTCACTTCGGCGCGATTGCCGGTGAGTCGGCGCCGATGCCCGACCTGCCCTACCCAGCCACCCCCCTGGCCGGAGTGGAACCCGTGGCGACGCCTGTTGGCGGGCTGCTGGTGTTCAGTGCGCTGCCGGGGCAATACCTGGAAGCCGGGCAACTGATCGCCGAAATCATTGACCCCATCAGCGACCGTGTCACGCCTGTCCATTGCACTGCCGCCGGCCTGATGTACGCCCGCTCGCTGCGCCGCATGGCCACCGCCGGCATGGTGATCGCCCACGTCGCGGGCGCCGAAGCCTATCGCAGCGGCTACCTACTTTCGCCTTGAGGATGCATGCTCCATGTACAAACTGACCATTGAAGGCCTGCATAAAAGCTATGGCGACCATGAGGTGCTCAAGGGCGTTTCGCTCAAGGCCAACACGGGCGATGTCATCAGCCTGATCGGTGCCAGCGGCTCCGGAAAAAGTACCTTCCTGCGCTGCATCAACTTCCTCGAACAGCCCAACGATGGGGCCATGAGCCTCGACGGTCAGGCAATCCGCATGATCAAGGATCGTCATGGCATGCACGTGGCCGATGCCGATGAACTGCAACGAATCCGCACCCGCCTGGCCATGGTGTTCCAGCATTTCAACTTGTGGAGCCACATGACGGTGCTGGAAAACATCACCATGGCCCCGCGCCGGGTGCTGGGCTGCAGCAAGCAGGAAGCCGAAGACCGCGCCCGACGTTACCTCGACAAGGTCGGGCTGGCAGCACGCGTAGCGGATCAATACCCGGCATTCCTTTCCGGTGGCCAGCAACAACGGGTGGCGATTGCTCGCGCGTTGGCCATGGAACCGGAAGTGATGCTGTTTGATGAACCAACCTCGGCGCTCGACCCGGAACTGGTGGGAGAAGTGCTCAAGGTGATCCAGGGCCTGGCTGAAGAAGGCCGGACCATGATCATGGTCACCCATGAAATGAGCTTCGCGCGCAAAGTGTCGAGCCAGGTGTTGTTCCTGCACCAGGGCCTGGTGGAGGAAGAAGGTGCGCCGGAGGATGTGCTGGGCAACCCGAAGAGCGAGCGTCTGAAACAGTTCCTCAGCGGCAACTTGAAATAAGCGTTCATCCCCTGAAACGGGAGCCAGGCTGACTGGCTTCCGTCACTTGACTGGCTTCATGCTCAAGCCTGAAGCTGCCGTTTTCCACCTCGATGCCGTCGGCATCCAGGCCGCGGAAACTTCCGGCAAACTGTGCGTCGCCTCCCACCGTCAATTCAAGCGCGCCTCGATACAGCTCCGCTTCCGAGCTGCCCGTCACATGAATGATCATCGGGGAGCGTTCACTCAATCCCAGATGAAACCTGCCGCTGTCGATACCCTGCGGCAGATAGAGATAAAACGCCTTGTCCGGACCATCGCTCGCGCCAAGGCAGTGCAAGCCCGGCTGTTCGAAATAGTCGAGCGTTGGCGCTGCCCGAAACGCGAGGAGCTTCCCACTCTCCGTGATCAAATCGGCGCGCAAATGCCCTGCACGAACTGACTTCATCTGAATGTTCCTTTTCATATTCATGGTCGACGACTCGCTGTCGGCCTTGGCAAGACGCGCAGGGCGAACAGCGCAGCGATAAAACCACGACCCATCGGCCAATAGGTTTCAACGACAAACACAGTTATTTCCGAATATGAGAAATGCTCGGCGAAGACCGCACGCATCAGTCATTAAACCTTTCGGGTTGCGCCGTGGTCAGTCAAAGAACACTCTCAGAGCGCACGCCGCCGGTATGGGAACCACCACCGACTTCGCCAAACGCTGGTTCACCGCTCGCGGCTGGAAGCCGTTCACCTTTCAGAAACAGGTGTGGGCAGCCGTTGAACAAGGACAATCCGGTCTGTTGCACGCCAGCACCGGCGCCGGCAAAACCTATGCGGTCTGGTTCGGCGCACTCAATCGCTTCGCACGCTCTGCACCTGCGGTTGAAACACCACGCAAACGAAAACCCGTAGCCGATCCCCTGACCGTTCTCTGGATAACCCCGATGCGCGCCCTGGCTGCCGACACCGCCCGCGCACTGCAGGTGCCGCTGCTCGACTTGCAGATACCCTGGAGCGTCGGCCTGCGCACGGGCGATACCAGCAGCAGCGAACGTGCACGCCAGAGCCGACGCTTGCCTACCGCGCTGATCACTACCCCGGAAAGCCTGACGTTGATGCTCGCTCGAGCGGATGCACACACAGCACTCTCTACCTTGCGCATGGTCGTGGTCGACGAATGGCACGAATTGCTCGGCAACAAGCGCGGCGTGCAACTGCAACTTGCGCTCGCCCGCCTGCGCCGCTGGAACCCGCAATTGATCGTGTGGGGCGTTTCCGCGACGCTGGGCAATCAGGACCACGCCGCGCAGGTATTAATCCCACAGGGCGGCTGTATCAGCGTTCAAGGCCAGACGGATAAAAAACTGCAGGTTGATACGCTGCTGCCGCCCGCGATCGAACGCTTTCCATGGGCCGGGCATATCGGCCTGAAAATGTTGCCGCAGGTCGTCGCGCAACTGGATGACAGCGCCAGCAGCCTGGTTTTCACCAATACGCGTGCGCAATCGGAAATCTGGTATCAAGCGTTACTTGAAGCCCGACCGGACTGGGCGGGGGTGATCGCGCTGCATCACAGTTCGCTGTCCCGTGAAACCCGTGACTGGGTGGAACGCGCCCTAAAGGAAGGTCACCTCAAAGCCGTGGTCTGCACCTCCAGCCTGGATCTGGGCGTGGATTTCCTGCCAGTGGAGCGGGTGCTGCAAATTGGCTCGGCCAAAGGCGTGGCCCGCCTGATGCAGCGCGCCGGGCGTTCCGGGCATGCGCCGGGACGCGTTTCCCGGGTGACGCTGGTGCCGACGCACAGCCTGGAGCTGATCGAAGCCGCAGCGGCACAGGACGCGGTGGCCCAGCGACGGGTCGAACCTCGAATATCACCGCATAAACCCTTGGATGTGCTGGTCCAGCATCTGGTCAGCATGGCATTGGGTGGCGGGTTTGTGCCCGATCAGTTGTTTGATGAGGTACGCGCCGCCTGGGCTTATCGTGATCTCACGGAGGCGGATTGGACTTGGGCGCTGGCTTTCGTACGTCATGGCGGGCTTTCCCTGACAGCCTATCCGGATTACCGCCGGGTCGAGCCGGATGAACAGGGAATCTGGCGTGTACCCGATGCACGATTGGCCCGCCGCCACCGCATGAGCATCGGCACGATTGTCAGCGATGCGAGCATCCAGTTGAAATTCTGGAGCAAGGGCGGCGGTGGCAAACAACTGGGCAGTGTTGAAGAAGGTTTCATCGCGCGACTCAAGCCGGGCGATGGTTTTCTGTTTGCCGGGCGGCTGCTGGAGTTGGTACGCGTGGAAAACATGACCGCCTATGTCAAACGCAGCACCGTAAGGAAAGCCGCGGTGCCGCGGTGGAATGGCGGTCGCATGCCCCTTTCCAATGAGCTGGCGCAAGCGGTGGTCACGCGCTTCAGTGAGGCGGCGCGCGGCGAGTTCAGCGGCCCGCAAATGCAGGCATTGCGCCCGCTGCTGGAGGTTCAGCAACGCTGGTCTGGCTTGCCAACGTCGCAATCGTTGCTGGCCGAGGCGTTGAAGTCCCGTGAGGGCTGGCATCTGTTCCTGTATCCCTTCGCCGGCCGCCAGGTGCATCTGGGCCTGGGCAGCTTGCTGGCGTGGCGAGTCAGTCAGCAGCAGGCCGTGACGTTTTCCATCGCGGTCAATGATTACGGGCTGGAATTGCTGAGCGCCACCCCGGTGGACTGGGTGCAAGCCCTGAGTCCGGGCTTGCTGAGTCCAGACAATCTGCTCAGGGACGTACTCGCCAGCCTGAATGCCGGAGAGCTGGCCTTGCGGCGCTTTCGGGAAATCGCCCGGATCGCCGGACTGGTGTTCGCCGGTTACCCCGGTGCCGCGAAAAGCACACGCCAGGTTCAAGCCTCGAGCGGGTTGTTTTACGAAGTGTTCAAACAGTACGACGCGGGCAATTTGCTATTGGCTCAGGCCGCAGAAGAAGTCCTGCGCGAGGAACTGGATATTCATCGCCTGGAACAGACGTTGGCGCACATCAGTCAGCTGCGTCTCGACCTGCATCAAGTCAAACGTCCTACACCCCTCGGGTTTCCGCTGCTGGTGGAACGTATGAGAGAGAGTATGAGTTCGGAAAAACTCGCCGACCGCATCCGACGCATGGTCAGCGACCTCGAGAAAACCGCCGGAACAGGGAAAGCCTGATGAGTACGCCCTACCCCGTGCGACTGGCCGGCGAGGAGCTTTGGCTGCTGCCGGAAAAAGCCCTCTACTGGCCTGCCCGGCAAGCGTTGTTGATCGCCGACGTGCACTTCGGCAAGGCCGCCGCTTACCGAAGCCTTGGCCAACCAGTCCCCCAGGGCACCACCCGCCGCAACATCGCCGTGCTCGACGGACTGCTGGCCACCCTGCCCTGCCGACAGCTGATTTTCCTCGGCGATTTTCTTCACGGACCGGGTTCCCATGCCCGCGCCACGCTGCAAGCATTGACTGACTGGCGAACACGCAATGCCAAGCTGGCCATGACGCTGATTCGCGGCAACCATGACAAGCGTGCCGGGGACCCGCCGGCCTCGCTGAACATTCGAGTGGTCCCTGAGCCTTTGCTGCTAGGGCCGTTCGCTTTGCAGCACGAACCCCTGCCGCATGCGGATCGACATGTGCTCGCCGGTCATGTGCATCCGGTTTATCGACTCAACGGTCGGGGTCGGACAAGCCTGCGGCTGCCATGTTTCAGGCTGGGCGGGGACATCAGCCTGCTACCGGCCTTCGGGGCGTTTACCGGAGGTTATCGGGTGGAACAGGACGACGACTGTAGGATTTTCGTCATCGGCGACGACGAAATCTGGCCGGTGTCCCTGTAGGAGCGAGCATGCTCGCGATGGACGTTAACGATTATGCGGGCTTTCTGGAAAAACTCAGCGCCCTCACGTTCTTCGCGAGCTTGCTCGCTCCTACAGAAGAAGACAGCGGGTCTCAGGCAACTGGCGCGGGAGGCGGCTCATCCGGCAGGGTCGGTTCACCGGGTTCGGTCGGTTGTTCGTTGGGCGTATCTGGATCAGGTTGGCCGGGGATGCCCCCCGCCATGCTGACGGGCGGATGTGCCAACAAGGACCAGGCCAGGACGCCAACCTGATTGGGCTCAAGCCTTGCCAGTTCGGCACTTATTCGTGGATCGATCTTCATAAAGCACTCCTGGGCGATGGCCCGATCCGCCTTACGCGAATCGGAACAGTACATTCCATAGAGTGTACGCTCGCCCAGGAATTCCCAAGGTTCGTCGGACGGCTGACTCAGGTGCGCGGCAGGGTGACGCCACGTTGGCCCTGATACTTGCCGCCACGGTCCTTGTAGGAGACTTCGCACTCTTCGTCGGATTCGAGGAACAGCATCTGCGCGACGCCTTCATTCGCGTAGATTTTCGCCGGCAGGTTGGTCGTGTTGGAGAACTCCAGGGTCACGTGACCTTCCCACTCAGGCTCGAGCGGCGTGACGTTGACGATGATGCCACAGCGCGCGTAGGTGCTTTTACCCAGGCAAATGGTCAATACATTGCGCGGGATGCGGAAGTATTCGACGGTGCTGGCCAAGGCGAAGGAGTTCGGCGGAATAATGCACACGTCGCTATGGATGTCGACGAAGCTGCCGGCATCGAAGTTCTTCGGGTCGACGATCGCCGAGTTGATGTTGGTGAACACCTTGAAGTGATTGGTGCAACGCACATCGTAGCCGTAGCTGGACACGCCGTAGGAGATCACGCGACTGTCATCGCTGCCGCGCATCTGGCGCTCGACGAAAGGCTCGATCATGCCGTGTTCCTGCGCCATGCGGCGAATCCACTTGTCCGATTTGATGCTCATGGCGGGTGTCCTGAATAGCGAGGTCGAAAAAATCTGTCCGGCATCTTACCGGGCGCGCCGCCGGGTTCAAAGTCCGCGCTGCAATTCTCGCCAAACAGCCAGGAATTACCTGCACTGGCGACGAAGCGTCACACCGTCGATCCTTAAAACAAAGAAACCTTCGCAAGAAGCATTGGCACGTTCCGGAAAAAGGGTTAAGGTGGCGCCACTGTGCTGCTTGTGTCACTGAGAATCTCTACACGATATGTTGAATTTCGATCCAACCATCTACAAGAATTTTTCCTGCTCTTTGCACTCAGTCTCGGCCAGGGTTCTTCCTGAGTCGCAGTTATCTTTGTTCAAGGAGTTACACCATGTCTAATCGCCAAACCGGTACCGTTAAGTGGTTCAACGATGAAAAAGGCTTCGGCTTCATCACTCCACAATCCGGTGACGACCTGTTCGTTCACTTCAAAGCTATCCAATCCGACGGCTTCAAAAGCCTGAAAGAAGGCCAACAGGTTTCTTTCATCGCTACCCGCGGTCAGAAAGGCATGCAAGCTGAAGAAGTTCAAGTTATCTAACTTGTACTTGCTTTAGTAAAAGGCCCCGCCCTCAAAAGCGGGGCTTTTTTGTGCCTGCAGGTTTTTCGCAGGCCAAAAAAGATCGCAGCCTGCAGCAGCTCCTCCGGATGTACATCAATCCTCTGTAGGAGCTGCCACAGGCTGCGATCTTTTTGCGTCTTACCAGGTCACGCCAAATCCGGCTGTGTAGCGGGTCTTGTCCAGGTCGGCATCGTCAGTTCCGTCGATAATATCTCGCTCGGCCTTGAGGTTCAGCGACGCCCAGTCCGTGACCTTGTAACGCAGGCCCATTTCGGCATCCAGTGCATACTCAGCCACGCCCGAAAACGGCTTGCCCACCTCGCCATTGGTGAAGAACTCCACTTTCTTGCCAATCAGGTAACGGTTGTAGTCCCACTTCATTGCGGCAGAGTAGAAGTTTTCCTTACTGCCATCGCTGAATTGGTAATCAGTGCGGTTGATCAGAGAGCCCAGGGAGAATGCCCCCAGCTCGTCATCCCAGAATTGATAACCTGGGCCGGTACCGACAGTACGCTGGCGGGAGAGGTCTTCAACCTTGTCACGCTTGTACACCAGGCGACCTTGCCAAAACCATTTTTCCGTCAGGAAACGGTCTAGCGAGTATTCAGCCCGCCAATTGTCCGTAGTGACCACGTCATCCTGGAATTCGCGGTTGTACTCGCCTTCCGCAATATGCCTCCATCGACCATGGCGCGCCGTCGTCTTGAAGTCGATGTCGTAGTCGTCGGTATCCTTGTCAGCCCGCTGATAATCCAGCGCTGCATCGATATTGCCTTTCCACACCAGATCCTCGACCACAGGCTTGGGCTTGAGGATTTGCTGGACGCTCGCCAGCTCGACAGTCTTGGGTGCCTCGCCGTTTTCCAGGGTTACCTTGCCATCTTGCGCCGCGTGCAGTGACTTGGCCTTCTCGCCGGTGTAGGCATCCTGCTTGACCAACAGCTCCTGATCGCTTTCCAGGGTCTTGACCTGCTTCCAGTCGATCGGCACGGCACCGGCGTATTCTGTCTGGACCAACAGCTTGCCACCGTCGAACAGGATGATCTTGCCGCTCAGCTTGTCACCGTTCTTCAACCAGACGGTGTCCGCGAGCAAGGGAGTGGAAGCACTGACGACAGCGAGGCATAGCAAAGTTCTGGACAACATAAGCAAATACAGGCTCAGGTTCGCGAAAAAAAGTCGGCATTATCCTCAGGAATAAGACCCTAGCAATGAGGGACCCAACTTTTTCTATTGAGTTCATTTCTCAATTGGCAATCCAGCATTTACGCTACAGGCGGTACTGCTAATGACTTCAGGAACTGCGAACGTGATCGAGCTGACCGAAAAACCCGAGAGTGCCGCGCAAATCCGACGCACGGCGCTGTACCTGACGCTCGCGCAAGTACCCGAAGGCAAGGTCGTGAGTTATGGTCAACTCGCCGAACTGGCGGGACTGGGGCGCGCCGCTCGCTGGGTCGGCAGGACATTGAGCCAACTGCCCGGCGACAGCAAATTGCCCTGGCACCGCGTACTCGGTGCCGGCGGACGCCTGAGCCTGCCCGCAGGCAGCCCTTCCGGGGACGAACAGCGCGCGCGACTGCGCATGGAGGGCATCAGTATCCAGAACAATCGTGTTGATATTCAGCGTCATGGGTGGCGCCCGGTAGAGCACAGCGGTTAGAGTGCGCGCTTTGTTTCCGTATTTCTTGAGGCAGACTCCAGCCCATGCCCCGTAAAACCTGGCGCGCCGCGCTTGCTGCCTATGCCAGCCCTTCGACGCTCGTACTGTTATTGCTGGGTTTCGCCGCCGGCTTGCCCTACATGCTGGTGTTCTCGACGCTTTCGGTCTGGTTGCGTGAAGCCGGTGTGGCGCGCGAAACCATCGGTTATGCAAGCTTGATCGGACTGGCATATGCCTTCAAATGGGTCTGGTCCCCCCTGCTCGACCAATGGCGCCTGCCGTTGCTCGGCAAACTCGGCCGACGACGTTCCTGGCTGGTGCTGTCGCAAGCGCTGGTCATTCTCGGCCTGGTCGGGATGGGTTTCTGCGACCCGCAAAAGCATTTGTCCTGGCTGATCGCCATCGCAGTGGTCGTCGCCTTCGCCTCGGCGACGCAAGACATTGCAGTGGACGCCTATCGCCTGGAAATCGCCGAAGACAGTCGCCAGGCGGCGCTCGCCGCCAGTTATATGTCCGGCTATCGCATCGCAGCACTGCTGGCCACGGCCGGTGCGCTGTTCTTCGCCGAAGGCTTCGGTTCGACCGGCTTCAACTACAAGCATTCGGCATGGGCTGGCACTTACCTGCTGTTCGGCGCCTTGATGGTGCCGGCGCTGCTCACCTCGCTGTTCATGCGTGAACCTGCGGTGCCTCTGCGTACGCAATTGCAGGCCGGGCGCTACAGCTTCGTGCATCAACTGGCCTCGGTGTTCGTCCTGATCGTGTTGCTGGTGTCGGTGCCGGCCATGTTTACCCAGCTCTATAACACCGACTTTGCCAGCGTGCTGTTCGAAGGCGTGAGCCTGCTCGACCTGCTGCTCGAAGACCGCGCATTCCTGCGCGCGATCCTCTACACCACACTCACCGCCCTGTGCCTGTCGGCCATGGGCCGTCGCGGCCTGGCTCCCGTGCTGACGCCGGTCAACGACTTCATTCTGCGTTATCGCTGGCAAGCGCTGCTGCTGCTGGGGCTGATCGCCACCTACCGGATGTCCGATACGGTGATGGGCGTGATGGCGAATGTGTTCTACATCGACCAGGGGTTCACCAAGGACCAGATCGCCAGCGTCAGCAAGATCTTCGGCCTGATCATGACCCTGGTGGGCGCCGGCATGGGCGGCCTGCTGATCGTGCGCTTTGGCATCTTGCCGATCCTGTTCATTGGCGGGGCTGCGTCGGCGGGCACCAATATATTGTTCCTGTTGCTCGCCGACATGGGCGCCAACCTCAACATGCTGGTCCTCACCATTTCCCTGGACAACTTCAGTTCAGGCCTGGCGACCTCGGCGTTCGTTGCCTACCTGTCGAGCCTGACCAACCTCAAGTTCTCCGCCACGCAATATGCCCTGCTCAGCTCGATCATGCTTTTGCTGCCGCGCCTGATCGGCGGCTATTCAGGCGTCATGGTAGAGAAGTTCGGCTATCACAACTTTTTCCTGATTACCGCCCTGCTGGGGGTTCCGACGCTCCTGCTGATCGCCTTGCACTGGTTCCAGGAGAACCGTCGCGCCGGTCCGACACCGAAACCTGAGCCGGCGCCTACCCAGGTCGTGGAAGAATCGTAGGGAACACGCGCAAAAATCCTACAGAGGACGGGGTCAATCCCGTCCTCCTGCCACCGCACCGACCGCACGCCTGTACGACAGCGGAACTCGCCCGTACAATGCTCCGTCATTTCTCGTCATCAGCAATCGATAACGGCCAACCATGCGCACCAGTCAATTTTTGCTTGCCACACAGAAAGAAACGCCTTCCGACGCGGTCGTGATCAGCCATCAGCTGATGCTGCGCGCCGGCATGATCCGCAAACTCGCCTCGGGCCTGTACACCTGGCTGCCGATGGGCTTGCGAGTGATGCGCAAGGTCGAAGCCGTCGTTCGCGAAGAAATGAACGCCGCCGGTTCGCTCGAAGTGTTGATGCCGAGCACTCAACCGGCTGAGCTGTGGCAGGAATCCGGGCGCTGGGAAGAGTACGGCCCTGAATTGCTGCGCTTCAAGGATCGCCACGGGCGCGATTTCTGCGCCGGCCCGACCCACGAAGAAGTCATCACCGACCTGATGCGCAACGAGTTGAGCAGCTACAAGCAGCTGCCAATCAACCTGTATCAGATCCAGACCAAATTCCGTGATGAGATCCGTCCACGCTTCGGTTTGATGCGCGGTCGCGAATTCATCATGAAGGACGCCTACTCGTTCCACGCCGACCAGCCATCGCTGCAGGTCACGTACGACCGCATGCACCAGGCGTACTGCAACGTGTTTACCCGCCTGGGCCTGAAGTTCCGCCCGGTTGAAGCCGACAACGGCTCCATCGGCGGCGCCGGCTCCCACGAGTTCCACGTACTGGCCGAGTCCGGCGAAGACGATATCGTCTTCAGCAACGGTTCCGACTACGCGGCGAACATCGAGAAAGCCGAAGCCGTGCCGCGTGAGACTTCCCGTCCGGCACCGACGCAAGAGCTGCGCCTGGTCGACACGCCAGAGACCAAGACCATTGCCGCGCTGGTGGAAAAATTCAATCTGCCGATTGAAAAGACCATCAAGACCCTGGTGGTGCACGCTGAAGAGAAAGGCAAGCTGATTGCCCTGATCATCCGTGGCGACCACGAGCTGAACGAAATCAAGGCCGCCAACCAGCCTGGCGTCGCCAGCCCGCTGGTCATGGCCTCCGAAGCCGAACTGCGCGACGCCATTGGCGCTGGCGCCGGTTCCCTGGGCCCGCTGAACCTGCCGCTGCCGATCATCATCGACCGTTCCGTCGAGTTGATGAGCGACTTCGGCATCGGTGCCAACATCGACGACAAGCATTACTTCGGCGTGAACTGGGAACGCGACCTGCCCGTGCCGACCGTGGCCGACTTGCGTAACGTGGTCAGCGGCGACCCGAGCCCGGACGGCAAGGGCACCCTGGAAATCAAGCGCGGCATCGAAGTCGGGCACATCTTCCAGCTGGGCAACAAGTACAGTAAGGCGATGAAGTGCGAAGTGCTGGGCGAGAACGGCAAGCCGGTCACCCTGGAAATGGGCTGCTACGGCATCGGCGTCTCCCGCGTGGTTGCGGCTGCCATCGAGCAGAACAACGACGACAAGGGCATCATCTGGAGCGACACCCTGGCGCCTTTCCAGATTGCCCTGGTACCCCTGCGCTACGAGACCGACCTGGTTCGCGAAGCCACCGACAAGCTGTATGCAGAACTGACTGCGGCAGGCTTTGAAGTGTTGCTGGACGACCGCGACAAGAAAACCAGCCCGGGCATCAAGTTCGCGGACATGGAGCTGATCGGCATTCCTCACCGGATCGTGGTCAGTGACCGCGGCCTTGCCGAAGGCAACCTGGAATACAAGAGCCGTACCGAGGCCGAGCCGCAAGCGCTGCCGGTCGCCGACGTGCTGCCTTTCCTTCAGGCCCGTATCCGCCGCTGAAACCAGATAGAGACGTCATGTTCAAGCGAAACACCTTAGGCCTCGGTGGTGCCGCCCTGTGCGGCACCCTGCTGGTCAGCGGCTGTGCCAATCACATGTCACAACGCAGCGAGCACGAGGAACGCATCGAGCGCAAACTGCTTGATCACAGCCTGCAGATCGATGTGGGCGAGCCCAAGGTGCTTGAGCTGCCTCAACGCCGGGTGAAAATCCACGAGCAGAAGACTTTCGAAGTCACCGAGTTCGAGGTTACCCGCCATTACGATCGCTACACGCCGTACCAACCCTGGCGGGAGGTCTATGAGATCCCGTTAGGTGCGGTCGCGGTGGTGGCCGGGGTCGGCGCCAATGTGGCCAACGTTTTTGCCTTGGGCAATCTGCCAGACAGCATGACCAGGGACTGGTTCAGCTACGGCTTCGCCGGGCTCAACCCGTTCATGAACGTGCAGTCCCATGGTCGCGCCCAGCAGAACCTGGCGGGCATCGACGAAGTGCAGCTCGACAAGCGCACGGAGTACTCGAGCCTGCCCTGGAGCGAGCGCCCGGTCGAAGTCAAGGCTGGCAAGGAAACCTTCGAGCTGAGCACCGACAAGAACGGCGTGTTGCGCCTGAACCTGTTGGACAGCCCGTTCGCCGAACATGACCTCAATCACCTGAGCAAGCTGCAGATCAACGTCCAGGACGCCAAGGACGATGTGCACAGCGACTCGTCGCTGGCATTGAGCAGCACCTTGCGTGGCAAGTTGCTCGAAGCCCACGGCTTGATTTACGACGACCTTGAAGATGACGAAGTGAGCCAGTGGGTTCACCGGGTCAAGCGCCTGTCGGAACTGGGTCTGGAGGAAGAAGCCACCGAGCTTGAACAGAGCCTGATCGAATTGACTCGCAACGACCCGGAGCTGCAGACCGAATTCCTCAAGTCCTTGACCAAGGATGCCGGGCGGCTGGTGGCGGATCCGGGACCCAATTAAGGCCTTTTAAAAGATCGCAGCCTTCGGCAGCTCCTACAGGGGAACGCGCGCTCAGGTAGGAGCTGCCGAAGGCTGCGATCTTTTGACGTTAAGGTTGTTAACGCTCAAACAACTCCATCTGCTCAAAACCGCCCCGCAAATCCTCCAGCCTCACCCCTACGCCCAACAACCGCACCGGCTTACCACCACGGTTGAACGCCTGCGTCAGCAACAACTGATAACTGCCCAAATCCCGCCCCGCCCCTGCCTGCTCCAGCGTGGTCTGGGTGAAATCATGGAACTTCACCTTGACGAAGGGCTTGCCCGGCCGATAACTGCTGTCGATTCGCGCCATGCGGGATGCGAGGGTATCCAGCAGCTCCGGCAGTTTTTCCAGGCAACTGCGCAGGTCCGGCAAGTCGACGTCGTAGGTGTTTTCGACACTGATGGACTGGCGGCGACTGTCGTTATGGACCAAGCGGTCATCGATCCCACGTGCCAGGCTCCAGAGTCGTTCGCCAAAGCTGCCGAATTCGCGCACCAAAGCCAACTTGTCCCACTCGCGCAGCTGTGAGCAGTCGACAATACCGAGCTTGCCCAGCCTTTCGGCAGTGACTTTACCGACCCCGTGCAGCTTGCTCACCGGCAAGCCACTGACAAACGCCTCGACCTGATCCGGGGTGATTACAAATAATCCGTTGGGCTTTTTCCAGTCGCTGGCAATCTTGGCCAGAAACTTGTTGGGGGCCACGCCGGCGGAGACGGTGATATGCAACTGATGGGAAACGCGCCGGCGAATGTCCTGGGCAATTCGCGTCGCACTGCCGCCAAAATGCGCGCTGTCCGACACATCAAGGTAAGCCTCGTCCAGGGAAAGCGGCTCAATGATCTCGGTGTAGTCGCGAAAGATCGTGTGAATTTCCCTGGATGCCTCTCTATAGGCGTCCATGCGCGGCTTGACGATCGTCAGGTCCGGACACAGCTTCAATGCATGCCCTGAAGACATGGCTGAGCGCACGCCGTAAGCCCGGGCTTCATAGTTGCAGGTGGCGATCACCCCACGCCGGTCCGCCGAGCCGCCGACCGCCAGGGGCTTTCCAGCCAAGCGCGGGTCGTCCCGCATCTCGATGGCGGCGTAGAAGCAATCACAATCGACGTGGATGATTTTTCGCTGGGTCATTTCAACGCGGTGTTCATGGAGTAGAAATAGCGTCACGCGATGTAGGAAAAACAGTATCTCACTGACAACTGTATATAGCACCAGTACCTTGACGGTTCTTTTCAGTCACAGGTGAATCGCCATAAATTTATTTTCTCAATCGAAAAGTTACCTTTAATAGAGCCTCAGGCCTTGCCAGGCCTGCCTCTCAGGCCGATCGAGCGCCGCGATTTGCAGCTAAGCGATTGAACAGGAACAGGTTTTATCCAAATTGGAGGTTGACACCCCCGCGCATTTCTATAGAATTGCCAACACAGACGCGGGATGGAGCAGTCTGGTAGCTCGTCGGGCTCATAACCCGAAGGTCGTCGGTTCAAATCCGGCTCCCGCAACCAAACATCAAAAAAGGCTACTCGAAAGAGTGGCCTTTTTTGTGCGCGTCAGTTTTGTCCCAAGGCCCCCTCCCCCCTCATGGCCGCCTGCAGCTCGTCGACATGAGAAATCGTTGTGATTCCGAAACTTACGCCCCTGCGCCTGCTGTTTTGCCCCTTCTCACACTTATTTGCTTCATTTCTGGATTAACGGTTGACACCCCAGCGATTCTCTATAGAATGCCGCCACACAGACGCGGGATGGAGCAGTCTGGTAGCTCGTCGGGCTCATAACCCGAAGGTCGTCGGTTCAAATCCGGCTCCCGCAACCAAACATCAAAAAAGGCTACTCGAAAGAGTGGCCTTTTTTGTATCTGTAGAAAAAGTCCTTTCGCAACAATGATCTGTCACTGTGTGGTGAGCCCTGCGGGTCACCGATGCGCTGAGTTCCGACTATGCTCAATCGCACATTGCACCCCCTACGACTGAAGACGAACTGTCACCGGGACTCGGTGCCAGGCGTTAATATTCGTGATTATTTTTTTCTACAGGGATTGGTAACTTGGCTGGATACCCCCATCCTGTCGCGCACAATCCAAGAGGTGATTGATGCGCGCCAACTCGTCTGATCCACAAGACACCGTCACAGCGACCCAACCGATCAAGGCGCAGCGGCTGCACTTGCTTGACTTGATCAGCAAATACCGCCAACCCATCGGCCTGGCGGTTACCCTGCTGCTGTTCACCATTGCGCTGATCGCCTGCCGTCACTTGTTGAGCGAACTCGACCTGGACGCTTTGCACGACTCGATCCTCGAGGTTCCGCAACCGGCACTGCTGGGTGCGCTGGGCGCTACCGTCGCGGGTTTTATCATTCTGCTGGGATACGAATGGTCGGCCAGCCGCTACGCAGGCGTCAGTCTGGCACCGCGAACCCTGGCACTGGGCGGCTTCACCGCCTTCGCGATCGGCAATGCCATCGGTCTTTCGATGCTGTCCGGCGGCTCGGTCCGCTACCGCCTGTATGCGCGCCATGGCCTGGGGGCCACTGAAGTCGCACGCATGACGCTGTTCGCCAGCCTCTCGCTCGGCTGCGCCCTGCCACCGCTTGCCGCGCTGGCGACACTCAGTGACCTGTCCGAAGCCTCCGCCGCCCTAAGGCTTTCGCCCGTTCTGCTGGGCAGCATCGCGACCGCTGTGTTGTTGCTGTTCTCGGTACTGGCCATCGGCATCTACCGTCGGCGCCTGCCGGAACAACCGTACGCCGATAATCTCCTGGTGCAGATCGGCCGCCGCACCTTGCGCCTGCCCGGGCGCCGCCTGACGTTTCTGCAACTGGTCATTACCGCACTCGACGTGGCCGCCGCCGCCACGGTGCTCTATTTGTTGCTGCCCGAAGCGCCGCCGTTTGGCGCGTTTCTCCTGGTTTACCTGCTGGCCCTGGCCGCTGGCGTGCTCAGCCATGTTCCGGGCGGGGTCGGCGTGTTCGAAGCGATCTTGCTCGCGGCCTTCTCCGACAAACTCGGTGCCGCGCCGCTGGCCGCCGCCCTGCTGCTCTACCGCTTGATCTATGTGGTGCTGCCGATGCTGGTGGCCTGCCTGTTTCTGTTGATCAGCGAAGGCCAGCGCCTGTTTCAGACGCGCCAGACCTTGCGCGCCGCCTCAGGCCTGGCCGCGCCGATATTGGCGGTGCTGGTGTTCCTGTCCGGCGTTGTATTGCTGTTCTCCGGCGCGACCCCGGAAATCGACACACGCCTTGAACATATCGGCTTTCTGATCCCGCACCGCCTGGTCGATGCTTCGCACTTTGGCGCCAGCCTGATCGGCGTGTTGTGCCTGTTGCTGGCCCAGGGCCTGCGTCGTCGACTGTCGGCTGCCTGGATGCTGACCACCATATTGCTGCTGGTTGGCGCCCTGCTCTCCCTGCTCAAGGGCTTCGACTGGGAGGAAGCCAGCCTGATGGTGCTGACGGCGAGCCTGCTGGGGGTGTTCCGGCGTTCCTTCTATCGCCCCAGTCGCCTGACCGAAGTGCCGTTCTCCCCGTTATACCTGGTGGCCAGCGTGTGCGTACTCGGCGCCTCGATGTGGCTGCTGTTGTTCGCGTACCAGGACGTGCCGTACAGCCATCAACTCTGGTGGCAGTTCACCCTCGATGCCGATGCCCCCCGTGGCTTGCGCTCGCTGCTCGGCGCGGCGGTCCTGCTGGTGGTGGTGTCCCTGACCTGGTTGCTACGGACCGCTCGCCCGGTCATCCACCTGCCGACAGCCGATGAACTGGAGCGCGCAAGCAAGATCCTCATGGCATCCGCGCAACCGGATGGCGGCCTGGCCTTGACCGGCGACAAGGCGCTGCTGTTCCACCCCAACGACGAAGCGTTCCTGATGTACGCCCGCCGCGGCCGCAGCCTTGTAGCACTGTATGACCCGATCGGTCCCGGCCAGCAACGGGCGGAAATGATCTGGCAGTTCCGCGACCTGTGCGACATCCATCACGCCCGCCCCGTGTTCTATCAAGTGCGTGCGGAGAACCTGCCGTACTACATGGACATCGGCCTGACCGCGATCAAGCTCGGCGAAGAAGCCAGGGTCGACCTCAAGCGCTTTGACCTCGAGGCCAAGGGCAAAGAGATGAAGGACCTGCGCTACACCTGGAACCGTGGCACCCGCGATGGCCTGTCGCTGGAAATCCATGAACCGGGCCAGGCGCCCATGGATGAGCTCAAGGTGATTTCAGATGCCTGGCTGACCGGCAAGAACGTGCGCGAGAAAGGCTTCTCCCTTGGCCGCTTCAGCGACGATTACCTCAAGCACTTTCGCATTGCCGTGATCCGTTTCGAAGGGCGCCCGGTGGCGTTCGCCAACCTGCTCGAGACCTACAGCCATGACCTGGCCAGCCTCGACCTGATGCGCGCGCACCCAGACGCCCCCAAGCTGACCATGGAGTTCATGATGGTCGGCCTGATCCAACATTATAAGAGTCACGGATACGCGCGTTTCAGCCTGGGCATGGTGCCGTTGTCGGGGTTGCAACCCCGTCGGGGTGCACCCTTGACCCAGCGCCTGGGCTCGATGGTCTTCCGCCGTGGTGAGCAGCTCTATAACTTCCAAGGCTTGCGCCGTTTCAAAGACAAGTTCCAGCCTGACTGGGAACCCCGTTATATGGCCGTGCCCGCCGGACTCGATCCGCTGGTGGCCTTGGCCGACACTGCCGCCCTGATCGCGGGCGGCTTGACTGGATTGGTGAAACGCTGATGATTCAACGCTCCCTGCGCTATGTACTGGGCACCCTGGTAGTGGTGGCCCTGATTCTCGGTGGTAGCTACTGGTATCTCAAACGCCCGGCACCGGAACCGACCCTCGAACTGCTGACCCCGACCGATGGCGCGGCGATGATCCGCGTGATCCCCGGCACCACGCCAAAGGCCCAGGTACTGGTGGCGGTCAACGAAGACCAGAAACTCAGCGACAAGCAATTGCTGACCCTGAGCCGCAGCGGTGCTGCGCAGATCGTCCAGGTGATCCTGCCCAAGGACTGCCTGCTGCAAAGCCGTGCCCTGCAGTCGGGCTTGCGGGAACTCAACGGCCCGGCGACCCTGGTCAGCGGGATCGGCCCGGGCGCGGTGCTGGCCTGGCGCTGGTTGTCCGAACAGAAGAACGACAAGGCACAGGCCGTGTCGGTTGACCTGGCCCTGGAAAAGCCCGGTTGCACCCATCTGCTGCCAAAGAGCGCCTCCCATGGCCACTGGCTGGTGGCATGGAACGACAACCCGGACGACACCAGCGCCGGTTTCGTACGTGACCAGCCCAACGCCGAGACCAGCATCAGCGACTACGACATCAACCTGCCGCAAGTGCTGAACAACGAACTGCGCAAACTGCTGGTCGGTGGCGACAAGGACGCCGGTGGCTTGCAGATTCCAGTGGTTGAAGTGCCCGCAGGCCAGGCCAAGGACACCGTCACCTTGTTCCTCTCTGGTGACGGCGGCTGGCGTGACCTGGACCGCGACGTCGCCGGTGAAATGGCCAAGATTGGCTACCCGGTGGTCGGTATCGACACCCTGCGCTACTACTGGCAGCACAAGAGCCCCGAGCAAAGCGCCCTGGACCTCGCCGAGCTGATGCAGCACTACCGGCAGAAATGGGGCACCAAGCGCTTCATCCTGACCGGCTACTCGTTTGGCGCCGATGTGCTGCCAGCCATCTACAACCGCCTGGCAGAGTCCGAGCAGCAACGCGTCGACGCCATTATCCTGTTGGCCTTTGCTCGCACCGGCAGCTTCGAAATCGAAGTCGAAGGCTGGCTCGGCAACGCTGGCAAGGAAGCCGCCACCGGCCCGGAAATGGCCAAGCTGCCCGCTGCGAAAGTGGTGTGCATCTACGGTGAAGAAGAAGTCGACGAAAGCGGCTGCACCGACAAGAGCGCGGTGGGCGAAGCCATCAAGCTGCCTGGCGGTCACCACTTCGACGAGAACTACCCGGCCCTCGCGCAGCGATTGGTGGATGTGATCCAGAAGCGGCAAGTGCAGGAAACCGAAGCCCAGGAATAATCCTGGCCGCACTGAACCACTGTGGGAGCGAGCCTGCTCGCGAAGACGGTGGATCAGGCGGCATTGATGCTGGATGCGCCATCTTCTTCGCGAGCAGGCTCGTTCCCACAAGGGACTGGCACAGTATTCGGATTGCACCCGACCACGAAAAAGCCCCCGCAGCCATAAGGCTGACGGGGGCTTTTTGATGACGCAGAGGTTACATCTCCACCTGCGTCCCCAGCTCAATCACCCGATTCAGCGGCAGGTTGAAGAAGCGCAGGTTGCTGTTGGCGTTTTTCAACATGAAGGCGAACAGCGCCTCACGCCAGCGGGCCATGCCTTCGAGCTTGGAGGCGATGACTGTCTCGCGGCTGAGGAAGTAGGTCGTGCGCATCGGACTGAAATCCAGGTCCTCCAGATGACACAGCTTCAGCGCTTGCGGCACGTCCGGTTCGTCGACGAAGCCAAAGTGCAGGATCACCCGGAAGAAACCCTCGCCGTAGGAGTCGACCTCAAAGCGTCGCGACGGCGGCACGCGCGGAATATCCTCATACACCACCGTCAACAGCACCACTTGCTCGTGCAGCACCTGGTTATGCAACAGATTGTGCAACAGGGCGTGAGGCACGGCATCTGGCCGCGCGGTGAGGAATACGGCGGTGCCCTGAACGCGATGCGGTGGTTGTACGGCGATACTGCTGATGAAAATCGGCAGCGGCAGTCCACCTTCGTCCAGACGCTCCACCAGCAGTTGCTTGCCTCGCTTCCAGGTGGTCATCAATACGAACAGCGCAATACCGGCAATCACCGGGAAGGCACCGCCCTGGACGATTTTCGGCACGTTGGCAGCGAAGTACAGACCGTCTACCAGCAGGAAGCCCAACAACACCGGTACCGCCAGAATCGGTGGCCACTTCCACAGCAGCAACATGACCGCCGAGACCAGGATGGTGGTCATGAGCATGGTTCCGGTCACCGCCACACCGTAGGCCGACGCCAGGGCTCCGGAAGACTCGAAGCCCAGAACCAACAGCACCACACCCACCATCAGCGCCCAGTTGACGGTGCCAATGTAGATTTGGCCCTGTTCGGCGCTGGACGTGTGCTGGGTATGCATACGCGGGATATAGCCGAGCTGGATGGCCTGGCGGGTCAGGGAGAACGCCCCGGAAATCACCGCTTGCGAAGCGATGACCGTGGCCAGTGTCGATAACCCGACCAGTGGGATCAGCGCCCAGCTTGGCGCCAGCAGGTAGAACGGGTTGCGTGCAGCTTCCGGATCACCGAGCAGCAAGGCGCCCTGGCCGAAATAGTTCAGCACCAGCGCTGGCAGCACGAGAATGAACCACGCGCGGGCAATCGGCTTGCGGCCGAAGTGGCCCATGTCGGCATACAGCGCTTCGGCACCGGTCAGTGCCAGCACTACCGCACCAAGGATCGCCACGCCCATCCCTGGGTGCACGACGAAGAAACGCACGCCCCACGCCGGGTTCATCGCCTGCAGCACCTCCGGGTGCAGGATGATCCCATGCACACCCAATGCCCCCAGCACCACGAACCAGGTGACCATGATCGGGCCGAACAGAATGCCGATGCGCGCGGTGCCGTGACGTTGAATCAGGAACAACCCCACCAGCACGATCAGCGACAGCGGCACCACCCAATGGTCGATACCCTCGAACGCCAGCCCCAGGCCTTCAATCGCCGAGAGTACGGAAATCGCCGGGGTGATCATGCTGTCACCGTAAAACAGCGCTGCACCGATCAGTCCGCAGACCACCAACAGCGTGCGCAATTTCGCATGCCCTGCCGCCGCCCGCCGAGCCAGCGCGGTCAAGGCCATGATCCCACCTTCGCCCTGGTTGTCGGCACGCAGGACAAACATCATGTACTTGATCGACACGACCCAGATCAGCGACCAGAAGATCAGCGCCAGTATCCCCAACACGCCGTCATGGTTGACCGGTACGCCATAACCGCCGGAAAACACTTCCTTGAGGGTGTAAAGCGGGCTCGTGCCGATATCGCCGTAAACCACCCCGACCGCCGCGACCAGCATGCCGATTGGCTTGGCCGCCGAATGTTCGGCACCCGCTGCCTGACTACTTGCCTGACCCATCCACCACTCCTACTACCCAGAACCGGGCTTCTATGAAGAAGCACTATGCTTTGTCATGCAGCATGCGCTGTTTTACTTGCTGTTACAGACGTTTTATTGACTGTAAAAAATCGGTAAAGCCCAACGGCGCGAAGCATAGCGCAGCACTCGTCGTATTTCCCTGCATAAAGCTGGTCAAGTGAACGTCTCATCGCTAGAATTGCGCACTTTTTGATCAGAGGCGCAGCTCAAGCGCCCCTCCGTCAGTTTTGCCCAGTTCGGCAAGCGGCGTCACAAAACACCGAGGTTAGACATGTCCACCACTCCTGCGCCGGCCAATCCCAAGGTTGGCTTCGTATCCCTGGGTTGCCCCAAAGCACTGGTCGACTCTGAGCGCATCCTCACCCAGCTGCGCATGGAAGGCTATGACGTCGTGTCCACCTACCAGGACGCCGATGTCGTGGTGGTCAATACCTGCGGCTTCATCGACTCGGCCAAGGCCGAGTCCCTGGAAGTGATCGGCGAAGCCATCAAGGAAAACGGCAAGGTCATCGTGACCGGCTGCATGGGCGTCGAAGAAGGCAACATCCGCAACGTACACCCGAGCGTGTTGGCCGTCACCGGTCCGCAGCAGTACGAACAGGTGGTCAACGCCGTGCACGAAGTCGTGCCGCCACGCCAGGACCACAACCCGCTGATCGACCTGGTGCCGCCACAAGGCATCAAGCTGACCCCGCGCCACTACGCCTACCTGAAGATTTCCGAAGGCTGCAACCACAGCTGCAGCTTCTGCATCATCCCGTCGATGCGCGGCAAGCTGGTTAGCCGCCCGGTCGGTGACGTACTCGACGAGGCCCAGCGCCTGGTCAAGTCCGGCGTCAAGGAGCTGCTGGTAATCTCCCAGGACACCAGCGCCTATGGTGTCGACGTCAAGTACCGCACCGGATTCTGGAACGGCGCGCCGGTGAAAACCCGCATGACCGAACTCTGCGAAGCCCTGAGCACCCTCGGTGTCTGGGTACGCCTGCACTACGTCTACCCGTACCCGCACGTTGACGAGCTGATCCCGCTGATGGCCGCCGGCAAGATCCTGCCGTACCTGGACATCCCGTTCCAGCACGCCAGCCCGAAAGTGCTGAAGGCGATGAAACGCCCGGCGTTCGAAGACAAGACCCTGGCGCGAATCAAGAACTGGCGCGAAATCTGCCCGGACCTGATCATCCGTTCGACGTTCATCGTCGGCTTCCCCGGCGAGACCGAAGAAGACTTCCAGTACCTGCTGAACTGGTTGACCGAAGCCCAGCTCGACCGCGTCGGCTGCTTCCAGTACTCGCCGGTTGAAGGGGCTCCGGCCAATGACCTGGACCTGGAAGTCGTGCCGGACGACGTCAAGCAGGACCGCTGGGAGCGCTTCATGGCGCACCAGCAGGCCATCAGCTCGGCGCGCCTGCAAATGCGCATCGGCCGTGAAATCGAAGTGCTGGTCGATGAAGTCGACGAGCAAGGCGCGGTTGGCCGCTGCTTCTTCGATGCCCCGGAAATCGACGGCAACGTGTTCATCGACAATGGCAGTAACTTGAAACCGGGCGACAAAGTCTGGTGCAAAGTGACCGACGCCGACGAATACGACCTGTGGGCTGAACAGATCTAGTCGCAAAAAATATGCAAAGCCCCGCTCTCTTGACGAGATGCGGGGCTTTTTTACGGCTATCGTTTGATGAGGAACGGATTCTCATCTCCAATAACCCAAGGGCAGGCTGGCATGCGCCAACATTCGGTCATTCATACCCCGAAACAAAGCGACTACGAAGAATTGACCAGGGTCTGGGAGGCCTCGGTCCGCGCTACCCACGACTTCCTGCCGGACAGCTACATCGAACTGTTGAAGAACCTGGTGCTGACCCGTTACCTCGACGCCGTGATGCTGATTTGCACCAAAGACCCGCAGCAGCGAATCACCGGATTCGCCGGTGTCGCGGCGGGCAAGATCGAGATGCTCTTCATCGACCCGGCGCATCGCGGCCAGGGCCTTGGCAAGCGGTTACTGCACTATGCCCTGGAGAACCTCAACGCCGATGAACTGGACGTCAACGAACAGAACCCGCAAGCCCTGGGGTTTTACTTCAAGCAGGGCTTTGAGGTGATAGGTCGTTCGGAAGTCGACGGCATGGGCCAGCCGTATCCGCTGTTACACATGCGTTTGCGCCAGGCTCAACAAAAGACACGCAATGGCTGACATACACGCACCTGTAGGAGCCGGCTTGCTGGCGATGGCATCATCTCGGTGTGTGAATGGCACCCAAGTGATGCCATCGCCAGCAAGCCGGCTCCTAGAAAAAGCTGTACGGCACAAATGGTTCCGGGATTAACCGGCGCCAGGCAGGTACAATGCCCACCCCTTTTTTGTTACGGCCCTGTCATGACTGACCCGATTCGACTCTCCAAACGCCTCATCGAACTCGTCGGCTGTTCCCGTCGGGAGGCTGAGCTGTTCATCGAGGGCGGCTGGGTCACCGTCGACGGCGAAGTCGTTGACGAGCCGCAGTTCAAGGTCGCCAATCAAAAAGTCGAGCTGGATCCAGAGGCCAAGGCCACCGCACCAGAGCCCGTCACCATCCTGCTCAATGTGCCAGCCGGCATGGACGCGGACACCGCCATGGCGACCATCAGCGCCGAGACCTTGAGCGAAGAGCACCGCTACGGCAAACGTCCGCTCAAGGGCCACTTCCAGCGCCTGACCGCCAGCACTGACTTGCAAGCCAATGCCAGCGGCTTGCTGGTGTTCACCCAGGATTGGAAGATCCTGCGCAAGCTCACTGCCGACTCCAGCAAGATCGAGCAGGAGTACGTGGTCGAAGTCGAAGGTGACATGGTTGAACATGGCCTCAATCGCTTGCAACACGGCCTGACCTACAAGGGCAAGGAACTGCCACCGGTCAAAGCCAGCTGGCAGAACGAAAACCGCCTGCGTTTCGCCATGAAGAACCCGCAACCGGGCGTGATCGCCCTGTTCTGCCAGGCCGTCGGCCTGAAAGTCGTGGGCATCCGCCGTATCCGCATCGGCGGCGTGTCCATCGGCAAGGTGCCCCTGGGGCAATGGCGCTACCTGTCCGGCAAAGAGAAGTTCTGAGGCTTCTCCCGCCGCCACACATTCTGGCGCCGCTGCTTGTGCGGCGCCCACTGCTGAATATCAGGATTGCACACCATGATTCACAATGACGTACTGCGCAGCGTGCGCTACATGCTCGACATCAGCGACAAGAAAGTCATCGAGATCATCAAGCTCGGCGGCATGGACGTGGCCTTGGCCGACCTGGTGAGCTACCTCGACAAGAAAGAGGAAGACGAGGAAGGTTTCGTACGCTGCCCGGACGAAGTCATGGCGCATTTCCTCGACGGCCTGGTGATCTTCAAGCGCGGCAAGGACGAAAGCCGCCCACCGCAACCAATCGAAGTGCCGGTAACCAACAACATCATCCTGAAAAAGCTGCGCGTAGCCTTCGAGCTGAAAGAAGACGACATGCACGCGATCCTCAAGGCCGCCGAGTTCCCGGTATCCAAGCCTGAGCTGAGCGCCCTGTTCCGCAAATTCGGCCACACCAACTACCGCCCGTGCGGCGACCAGTTGCTGCGCAACTTCCTCAAGGGCCTGACCCTGCGCGTTCGCCCGCAATAAGCAGCGACGGCACTGCCTCACCTGTAGGAGCCGGCTTGCTGGCGATAGCTATCTTAGGGACGCCATCGCCAGCAAGCCGGCTCCTACAAGTATGAATCCCCATTCCGCGCAAAAATAGTGGCTCCACTGATCGGGCCTGACGACTAGGGTGTAATGACCTACAGCCCTCAGGATTCGCCATGCATCCCTATTTCTCCCTGCAAGGCCGCACCGCACTGGTGACCGGCGGCACCCGTGGTATCGGCAAAATGATCGCCAAGGCCTATGTCGAGGCTGGCGCCACCGTCTACGTCTGTGCCCGCGACGTCGAAGCCTGCCGGCAAACTGCCGATGAGCTCGGTGCGCTGGGCCGCTGTCACGCGGTGGCCGCCAACCTGGCCACTGAAGAAGGCGTGCAGCAGTTGGCAACACGCCTGGGTGAGCAGATGACCCATCTCGATATCTTGGTCAACAACGCCGGCACCACTTGGGGGGCGCCATTGGAAAGCTACCCGATCAAAGGCTGGGAAAAGGTCATGCAACTGAATGTGACGTCGGTATTCAACTGCATCCAGCAATTTCTGCCACTGCTGCGCAAAGCCGGTTCCCCCGCGAACCCGGCCCGGATCATCAATATCGGTTCAGTCGCCGGGATTTCTTCCTTTGGCGAACAGGCATATGCCTACGGGCCGAGCAAAGCCGCCCTGCATCAACTCTCACGGATTCTGGCAAGGGAACTGGTGAGCCAGCACATCAACGTCAATGTGATCGCCCCGGGTCGCTTTCCGAGCAAGATGACCCAACACATCGACAGAGATGCGCAGGCATTGGCGCAGGATACGGCGCTGATTCCGATGAAGCGTTGGGGCCGGGAGGAAGAGATGGCGGCGCTGGCGATCAGCCTGGCGAGTACGGCCGGGGCGTACATGACCGGAAATATCATTCCGCTCGATGGTGGGTTCAGTCTCTGAGATCGGCGGTGCTGCCATCGCGGGCAAGCCACGCTCCCACAGGTTTTTTGGTGCTCACAAAATTTGTGGCCGGCCGGGATCCACTGTGGGAGCGAGCCTGCTCGCGAAGGGGCCGGCACAGCCACCACTGAACACAGGTCGATCGGGTTATCATGCCCGCCACCATCCCGACTCGACCCCAAACCATGACCTACAGCGTTTCCCCCATCGGCTTCGTGCGTTCCTGCTTCAAGGAGAAGTTCGCCATCCCTCGGCAGCCGCAATTGGCCCCGGCCGCGCGCGGCGTGCTCGAACTGGTGGCGCCATTCGATCAGGGTGATGCCGTGCAGGGCCTGGAACAGGTCAGCCATGTCTGGCTGTTGTTCCTGTTCCATCAGGCACTGGAAGAAAAGCCGCGCCTGAAAGTTCGTCCGCCTCGCCTGGGCGGCAACAAGTCCATGGGCGTGTTCGCCACGCGCGCGACTCACCGGCCCAATGGCATCGGCCAGTCCGTGGTCAAGCTGGACAAGGTCGAGGCCAATCGCCTGTGGATATCGGGTATCGACCTGCTCGATGGCACGCCGGTCCTCGACATCAAACCCTACGTGCCTTACGCAGACATTATCGACACAGCCACCAACAGCGTCGCCAGCGCCGCGCCGCAGCTGATTGCCGTGCAATGGACGGATAGCGCCCTGCAACAGGCTCATGGGCACGCTGATCGCCTTGCAGAGCCATTGGTTGAGTTGATCGAGCAATGCTTGGCGCAGGATCCGCGCCCGGCGTACCAGACGCCTGCCCCGGAACGCGAATATGGTGCGCAATTCTGGGACGTGGATGTGCGCTGGCATTATCCAACGCCGCAGATGATCCGCGTGCTTGAGGTCATTCCCGCATCCAACATGTAGGAGCTGCCGCAGGCTGCGATCTTCTGATCTTGAAATCGCGATAGAAGATCAAGATCAAAAGATCGCAGCCTGCGGCAGCTCCTACAGAGAACGCGTCCGGCATAAAAAAGCCCGCATTACCTGTATAGGCAATGCGGGCTTTTTTTGAGGCGGTGCTTATTTCTCTACGAACGCACGCTCGATCAGGTAATCACCCGGCTCGCGCATGCGCGGCGACACTTTCAGGCCGAAGCTGTTCAACACTTCGCTGGTCTCGTCGAGCATGCTCGGGCTGCCGCACAGCATGGCGCGGTCGTCCTGCGGGTTGATCGGTGGCAGGCCGATGTCGCTGAACAGCTTGCCGCTGCGCATCAGGTCGGTCAGGCGACCTTCGTTTTCGAATGGCTCGCGAGTCACGGTTGGGTAGTAGATCAACTTGTCACGCAATGCATCGCCAAAGAACTCGTTCTGCGGCAGGTGCTCGGTGATGAACTCGCGGTAGGCGACTTCGTTGACGTAACGTACGCCGTGGCACAGGATCACTTTTTCGAAACGCTCGTAGGTTTCCGGGTCCTGGATGACGCTCATGAACGGCGCCAGACCGGTACCGGTGCTGAGCAGGTACAAATGTTTGCCAGGCTTCAAGTCATCCAGCACCAGCGTGCCGGTGGGCTTCTTGCTGATGATGATCTCGTCGCCTTCCTTCAGATGCTGCAATTGGGAAGTCAGCGGACCATCAGGCACCTTGATGCTGAAGAACTCGAGATGCTCTTCCCAGTTCGGGCTGGCAATCGAGTAAGCGCGCATAAGCGGGCGGCCGTTGGGCTGTTGCAGGCCGATCATCACGAACTGACCGTTCTCGAAGCGCAGGCCCGGATCACGGGTGCACTTGAAGCTGAACAGAGTGTCGTTCCAGTGATGAACACTGAGGACACGCTCGTGGTTCATGTTGCTCATGTACGGGGACTCCTGGAGATTGGATCTGCGCTGGCTCTTTCAGGAACAGACCTGCGGTGCGCAATTGCATCGCATTCTAATAGCGACGACAATATCTGTTAACTGGATTATTAAGATAAGGGTTATCGGTTATATCGATATGCGATTTACTCTCCGTCAACTTCAAGTGTTCGTCGCCGTCGCCCAGCAGGAAAGCGTGTCCCGTGCTGCGGGTCTGCTCAACCTCTCACAGTCGGCGGCGAGTACATCCATTACCGAACTGGAGCGCCAGTGCAGCTGCCAGCTGTTCGACCGCGCCGGCAAGCGATTGAGCCTCAACGCCCTGGGTAAACAGTTGCTGCCCCAGGCGGTTGCCTTGCTCGACCAGGCCAAGGAAATCGAAGACCTGCTCAATGGCAAGTCCGGATTTGGCTCATTGGCAGTGGGCGCGACCCTGACCATTGGCAACTATCTCGCGACCCTGCTGATCGGTGGTTTCATGCAGCGCCACCCGGAAAGCCAGGTCAAGCTGCACGTGCAGAACACTGCCAATATTGTGCAGCAGGTCGCCCACTACGAAATTGACCTGGGTCTGATCGAAGGCGATTGCAGTCACCCTGACATCGAAGTGCAAAGTTGGGTCGAAGATGAGTTGGTGGTCTTCTGCGCGCCACAGCATCCGCTGGCCCAGCGGGGCACAGCGAGCATGGAGGAACTGAGCCACGAAGCCTGGATCCTGCGTGAACAAGGCTCAGGCACACGCCTGACGTTCGATCAAGCCATGCGCCATCACCGGAGCGCGCTGAACATCCGCCTGGAACTGGAACACACCGAAGCCATCAAGCGCGCCGTAGAGTCCGGCCTGGGGATCGGCTGTATCTCGCGGCTTGCGCTACGGGACGCGTTCCGTCGCGGCAGCCTGGTAGCCGTGGAGACTCCGGACCTGGACCTGGCCCGACAGTTCTATTTCATCTGGCACAAGCAGAAATACCAGACCTCGGCGATGCGTGAATTCCTCGAACTGTGCCGCGCGTTTACCGCCGGGGTGCAGCGCAGCGACGAGATCGTCCTGCCGGCGATCGCTTAAAGCAGAATCACCGCCCAGACCAGCGCGATCATGGTCAAAGCCACCAATTGCGCGGCACTGCCCATGTCCTTGGCGTTTTTCGACAACGGGTGCAATTCAAGGGAAATGCGGTCGATGGCCGCTTCCACGGCCGAATTGAGCAGCTCGACGATCAGCGCCAACAGGCATACCGCAATCAACAACGCCTGCTCGACACGATTCACGTTCAGGAAGAACGACAGCGGGACCAGAATGACGTTGAGCAACACCAGTTGCCGAAAAGCCGCTTCGCCGGTGAATGCTGCGCGTAGGCCGTCCAGCGAGTAGCCAGAAGCATTGAGGATACGTTTCAGGCCGGTCTGGCCTTTGAAAGGTGACATAGAGTAGGACTGACCAAAAAAGGAGTGGGAAAGCTAGATTAACCAAAGTCAAAAAAACGTGAAGGCGCCAGCGCTTAATGGCTTGAAATTGACTCGAGTTGTTGCAGCAGCAACGCCGCCTGGGTGCGGGTCCGCACATTCAGTTTACGAAAAATCGCGGTGACGTGGGCCTTGATGGTCGCTTCGGAAACGCTCAGCTCGTAGGCAATCTGCTTGTTCAGCAAGCCTTCGCAGACCATGGTCAGCACCCGGAACTGTTGCGGAGTCAAGCTCGCAAGGCCTTCACTGGCCGCCTTGGCCTCATCGGAAACGCTGACGGCTTCGAATGCTTGCGGTGGCCAGAAAACATCGCCATCGAGCACCGCGCGCACGGCTTTCTGGATAACACTCAGGTCGCTGGACTTGGGTATGAAACCGCTTGCACCAAATTCCCGGGACTTGACCATGATCGTCGCTTCTTCCTGGGCCGAGACCATGACCACAGGAATTTGTGGATACTGGCCGCGCAACAGCACCAACCCGGAAAAACCATACGCGCCCGGCATGTTCAGATCCAGCAGCACCAGATCCCAGTCAGCCTTTTCGCTCAGGCGAGCTTCCAGCTCGGCAATGCTCGCCACTTCCACCAAGCGGACATCCGGGCCCAGGCCCAGGGTCAGCGCTTGATGCAGGGCGGAACGAAAAAGAGGGTGGTCATCGGCAATCAGGATTTCGTATGTGGCCATTTTTCAAATGATCCTGTTTTTCATGGGATGCCCGATGCATTCGGGTATCGCCAAACAACTCGAGGTAACAGCCACGCAGCCGCACCAACGGGGCACGTTCAACGCAAAAAACGGCGTTTCAAACTCTGGCCGCACCCTAATGGGCGCCAAGCATGCCCAGCGAAACCGGGGTGGTCAAGCGACATGGCCGGTACACTTTATTGCAGCATCGGCGACAATCAGACCGTCACTGCCACTGCTGGTTGAAGATAGGCCATCAACTCGGTGTGCGCCGGGGTCGAAACATCCATTTCCAGCTGACGCTTGGCATCGAGGTAATGCTGGCTGAACACATCGAAATAAGCGTCGAGCGCCGAGGCCGCCTCTACATCGCCTGCAAGATCGAGACATAACGCCGCGACTTCCGCAGTACACAAGTGTTCGCTACGGGTGGAGCGGCGCAATTGATAGCGTGAAAGCTTCTCGGGCAACAAACTGAGGATCGGAAGCGCGTCAAAATAGGGGCTTTTACGGAAAATCTTCCGGGCTTCGGTCCACGTTGCGTCGAGCAAGATGAACAGCGGCCTCCTGCCTTGATCGACCACCACGCTATGAGTCACCCGCTCGGGCGCGACATATTCACCCGGGAACACCAGATAAGGCTGCCATTGCGGGTCGGACAGCAAGGCCAGCAACTGCTGATCGACTTCGGTCCGCGACCAGATGAAGGCATGGTTGTCACGCACCACATCGGCAATCAACCAACCGGTATTGCTGGGCTTGAACACTTCCTTGCCAGTCATGATCAGGCATACCCCGGAGCGAGTCTGAACCTGCGGACGCCAGGCGCACAGGCAGTGACTCTCGATCACGCGGCAAGCGCGGCAGCGTGTTGCCCGCCATCCACGGGCCTGAATCGGCTTGATACCTTCCTCTTCGCGCTGGTCGCGCAAACGGGCTACGGCGTTGGGGGCATGGTTCATCGCAGGCCACGCCGGCAGACAAAAGAGATCGACACGAAAAGCACTCGGCTGGGTGAAAGTGCCGGCAGTTTACCAGACCCGCTGGTGCAAACCTGTACCGTGCAGGCCTGCTCCCCTATAATTCGCCGCCACTGAACGCACAGTCATGTGATGGGTCAAACACCCATCACTGCCCCAGGAGAGTTTCATGCTGCGCCTTATCGTTCCCACCGCTGCCATTCTGCTGGCGTCGTCCTTCAACGCTCAGGCTGCGTCCTTGAGTGAGCAGAATTTGAACAGAGAGCTGCGAAACGTCGCCACACAAAGCAGCGTCGGCACGCCACGGGCGATCAATGAAGACATTCTCGATCAGGGCTACACGGTCGAAGGCAATGTGCTGATCAACCACCTGAGTGTGCAAAGCAGCCACGCCAACAAGATGCGTGCCGACCCCAAGGCCGTGTACTTCCAGCTTGGCGCCTCGGTATGCAACAACCCATCCTTCCGTAAGCTGATGGCCAAAGGGGCGGTCATGCGTTATGACTTCACCGAGGTAAAGACCAACCGCGCGGTCGGTTCTGCAAGCTACCAGGAATCGGATTGCCCGAAAGCGACCCAGAAGAAAAAGTAAGTCAGTGGGATTTTGCGCGCCGCTGCTCATCCTCGGCGCGCAATTCCGCCACCAGCGCCTGCAAATAGCGGGAACGCTGATGCGGGTCCATAAGACGCCGGCAGCACTCCTCCTCGAGACTCAAATGATTGATCTCGGCTGATGATTTCAGCAATCGATACAGTTGCGTATCGATCTCCAGAATGACCCTGGCCATGGTTTTCCGGCTCCCTGCACCTCACTCGTGATGAGCGGCAAATCCTTGAACCGCTTGTACCCTGCGCCCTGCCCTTGACGCCAAGTTGTCGTGTAATACCTGTAACTAAGTAAATCAGAGTACTGAACACTCGGGGCGGGTTCGGACGGGCGGTGAAATCACCTTGCAAATCGTCAATAACCGGTTGCCAGGAAAGACTTTGCGGCGCAATGATCAAGGCAACAATCATCGCGACGGTCTAGATTTCAGGTATCTACGTTCATTGTGTCAGGACTGGAAAGGCGCCGCCCGTTTCGTCTTGCGCTGTGCGAACGTTTCTTTCATCCAAGGGAAAAACAGAGCCGGTATGGTGACCCGACCAGGGTCAAGTGAATCGCCCAGGCATGGGCCTGGGCAAACAGCGATACATGAAGTGTCGTGGCGCCGACGCGTCAATGGTCGAAGCCGACGGCTCTGTCCAGAAGGAGAAGCTGAATGCCTTACCAACCGAATGACCTCCTAAGCCGCCATTTTGAACAAAGCGGCCATGACCTCATCAGCAAGGTCGAAGAGCAACTCAACCTGGTTTCACCCAACAGCCCGAATACCCCGATCTACCGCGACATGATCCTGACCGTGCTGCGCATGGCACAGGAAGACCACAACCGCTGGAATGCCAAGATAACCCTGCAAACCCTGCGCGAACTGGAGCACGCTTTCCGAGTGCTGGAGCAGTTCAAGGGGCGACGCAAAGTCACAGTCTTCGGCTCCGCGCGCACGCCAGTGGAACACCCCTTGTATGGTCTCGCCCGGGAACTCGGCGCCGCCCTGGCTCGCTCCGACATGATGGTCATCACGGGTGCGGGCGGCGGCATCATGGCTGCAGCCCACGAAGGTGCAGGTCTGGAACACAGCCTGGGATTCAACATCACCCTGCCCTTCGAGCAACATGCCAACCCCACCGTTCAGGGGACGACCAACCTGCTGCCCTTCCATTTTTTCTTCACGCGCAAGCTGTTCTTCGTCAAGGAAGCGGATGCACTGGTGTTGTGCCCAGGCGGTTTCGGCACCCTGGACGAAGCGCTGGAAGTACTGACGTTGATCCAGACGGGCAAAAGCCCATTGGTGCCCGTAGTGCTGCTGGACGCGCCGGGCGGCAAATTCTGGCAGGGCGCATTGGACTTCATCCACCATCAACTGGAGGAGAATCGTTACATCCTGCCTACCGACATGAAGCTGGTGAAACTGGTTTACAGCGCCGAAGAAGCGGTGGAGCAGATCAACCATTTCTACAGCAATTACCACTCCAGCCGCTGGCTCAAACATCAGTTCGTGATTCGCATGAACCACAAGCTCAGTGACAGGGCACTCGAACAGATGCAGGAGTTATTCGCAGACCTGTGCCTGAGCGATCGATTTCATCAACATGCCTATAACGGCGAGGAGCAGGACGAAGCACGGTTCAGCCACCTGGCGCGGCTGGCCTTCAACTTTACCGCCCGTGACCACGGCCGGCTTCGCGAGTTGGTGGATTACATCAACCTGGCGGAAAACTGGGCTCAAACCCAGCCACCGGCACAGCAGCGTACGCGAGAGCCATTAAAGGTTACGTGAGGCAAAAAAAACGGCCCGCTATCGAAATAGCGAGCCGTTTCAGTCAATCGTCCATTCCTCGGCCGCTGAACAAGCGGTTGATCATTTCCATGGAGAATCCCCGATACGCCAGGAACCTGCCTTGTTTGGCGCGCTCCCGGGCATCTATCGGTAATTGCCCGGAAAACTTGCGTCGCCAGGTGTCCTTCAATTGTTCCTGCCAGTCGATACCGCTCTCGCGCAGAGCGAGCTCGATATCACTACGCTGCAGGCCACGCTGACTTAACTCTTCACGAATGCGTAAAGGGCCATAGCCGCTGCGGGCACGATAGGAAACGAAGCTTTCAAGGTAGCGGGATTCGGACAACAAGCCCTCTTCCGTCAATCGGTCGAGTGCTGTTTCAATCATTTCGGGGAGAGCCCCGCGCTGACGCAGTTTACGCGTCAGCTCGACTCGACCATGCTCGCGTCGCGCGAGCAGGTCCATTGCGGTTCGCCGCACCGCGACGAGGGTATCGAGTACAGCGGTCATCGGATCAATCAGATATCAGCATCAGCCAGATCGTCTTCGGTCTCTTTGACCGCAGAAGCCTTGGCATCCGCTACCGAAGCCGGAGACAGCAGTTTGTCACGCAGTTGCTTCTCAAGCGTTGCGGCAATATCCGGGTTATCCGCCAGGTACTTGGCCGAGTTGGCTTTACCCTGACCGATCTTGGTGCCGTTATAGGCATACCAGGCACCGGACTTCTCGACGAAACCGTGCAGAACACCCAGGTCGATCATCTCGCCGTTGAGGTAGATGCCCTTGCCATAAAGAATCTGGAACTCGGCCTGACGGAACGGCGAGGCCACCTTGTTCTTCACAACCTTGACGCGGGTCTCGCTACCGACGACTTCATCACCTTCTTTCACCGCACCTGTGCGGCGGATATCCAGGCGAACCGACGCGTAGAACTTCAGCGCGTTACCACCGGTAGTGGTTTCCGGGCTGCCGAACATCACACCGATTTTCATGCGGATCTGGTTGATGAAGATCACCAGGCAGTTGGCGTTCTTGATGTTACCGGTGATTTTACGCAGCGCCTGGGACATCAGGCGGGCTTGCAGGCCCACGTGCATGTCACCCATTTCGCCTTCGATTTCAGCTTTCGGCACCAGCGCTGCCACGGAGTCGACGATGATCACGTCGACCGCATTGGAACGCACCAGCATGTCGGTGATTTCCAGGGCTTGCTCACCGGTATCAGGCTGGGACACCAGCAGGTCGTCGACGTTGACGCCCAGCTTGCCGGCGTACTCAGGGTCCAGGGCGTGTTCGGCATCGACGAACGCGCAGGTCGCGCCGGCTTTCTGAGCCTGGGCGATCACGGACAATGTCAGTGTGGTTTTACCGGAAGATTCAGGACCGTAGATTTCAACAATGCGGCCTTTTGGCAGACCGCCAATGCCCAAAGCGATGTCCAGACCCAGAGAGCCAGTGGAGATGGCCGGGATCGCCTGACGGTCCTGATCGCCCATACGCATTACGGCACCCTTGCCGAATTGACGTTCGATCTGACCCAGGGCCGCAGCCAAGGCTTTCTTCTTGTTGTCGTCCATTAAAGTCCTCACGTAATCAATAAGGCCTGACGGCCAACACCTGTATAAGTAGACAGTATTATTCCACAGCGTGTGCGGATCGCCTACCCCTGATTTGAGATTTCTCCCGCGGTATGGCGCAGCAGCCCCTCTAGCGCGGCCTTCACCGTTTGTCGGCGGACCTCGTCGCGGTTGCCGGCAAAATGCTGCACCTCGCTGAACACCTGGTCGTCGACGCCCCACGCCAGCCACACGGTGCCCACCGGCTTACTGGGCGAACCGCCGTCCGGCCCTGCGACACCACTGACCGCCACGGCAAAACGCGCGCGGCTTTTTTCCTGTGCGCCATGCACCATGGCCTCGACCACTTCGCGACTGACTGCGCCCACGGTTGAAAACAGCTCGGCCGGGACATTCAGTTGCAAGGTCTTCTGTCGATTGGAATAGGTGACATAACCGGCCTCGAACCATGCCGAGCTACCCGGAATCCGGGTAATCGCCTCGCTGATACCGCCGCCCGTACAGGATTCGGCGGCGGTGACATGGGCATTGAGAACCTGCAGGCGCCTGCCGAGTTCAGCGGCCAGCTGTGTGATTTCTTTCACGGTCATCTCCTGATCGAACGGAATGAGGCTTAACGTACACGAGCGAATGGTGCTTGCAAGTTACAGGGACGAGCCGCCCCGACACACATCTCACGGACTCGCAGGTGGGAGCAACACCGTCTTTGCCTGCTTCCAAAGCAGCAATCGTTCCTGCAGCCCGTTCAAACCGCCATTGATACGTCGAGTAATACTGTTGAACTCATCGACGTCGGCCAGTTCATTAAGGCCGTTTCGCTCCCAGAACCAGGCCGCGGATTCAGCAGCCCATTGTGGCAGCTCCAACAGTTCGGGTTGCTGCAACAAACGCTCATCACCAAAAAGTGCCCGACTGCACTGCAGATAATTACTGCGACCGGTGATCTGGATCAGCCCACGACCCCGATAGCGTTGACCGTCGCCGTCGGCTTCAGGGGAGTTGCCCAGGCGCATGGCCAGGTCCCCGGTATCGTATTTTTCGAAATACTTCTCGCCGCCCAACTCTCGCACATATTGCAGTTGCCCCGACTCGTGGCCGATTTGCGCCAGGAAGGCGGCGATACGCCCGGGAGAATTGATGTTACGACGTGCCATGGCGTTATTAAGGGCAAGCAAGAACAGACCCGACCGAGTGCGGGCACCTGGAAAAATCATGAGTAACTGCTGCTCAGTGAGGCGCATCGCTCGTTCCTTTGATTGATGCATGAAATTCGCAAGATGGCGCCGGGAGAAATACGCCGGCAGCGTATTGAACGCCGCATCCCGAACGCCAGACTACACACCTCTCCCACGCAAGCCCCGCCGGTAATTGTTGCACCGTTTGTGTTGCCAGCGCAGCACGCAGAGCGCCACCCATTCACTATGGGTCGGGGCGAGAATCGCGCGGCGGTGCATCATCGATACCGATACGCCTGGCCACCCAGCGCCCGTACAATCCTACGGCCATGTCAGCCCCGGCTATCGCGGTGAGACAACCGAAGGCGCCGGCGGCCCAGATCGACATCCCGGCGGCGTACAGCAACATCATCGCCGAGACGCCGCATACCATGCACGCTCCGGAACGCAAGGCCAGGCGTCGCAGCAATGACCAGCCACGGGCGCCCTCCTTGTCGGCGCGCCACATTTCCCCGGACACCCCACTGACCACTGCAAGCGCGACGACGAGCCAGATAGGCAGGTCCAGCAACAGTTGCTGCTCGTTTGTCATGTCGGGCCTCCAGGGTGCCTGGCTTGCGATGCTAGCGGTTAAGCGCAAGATTATGCATGTACGCATATACAGTCAATGCATTAATGCATTTATTTGCCGTGAAGATAGTCAGCTTCGTACGGGCGAAGAGCGATAACGCCGTATTGTAGGTACACACCGGTATCTGGCTCGCCAGCAAGCCTGGCTCCCGCGAGGCGGCAAACCGAAGGTCAACGAGCGTACATGCCCCACCAGAACACATGACCCAGGATCAGGATCTGTTCCTCCTGCATTTCCAGGAAGGTGTAGTCCTCGTCAGGATGCTCATCGCGGTTGAAGCTACGCAGGCGAATCCCTGTCGGCAGCCGATACAGCTGTTTCACTCGCAACTGGCCGTTATGATTGATGGCATAGAGATCGCCATCGACGATATCGCCAATCCCACACTTGCCGGCGTTGACGCCCACCGTGGCACCGTCGCGCAACACCGGCAGCATGCTGTTGCCGCGCACCGTCACGCATTTGGCCTGGTCGAACTGCACGCCGTTATGGCGCAAGCTACGCTTGCCGAAGCGCAGGCTGGCGCGCTCGCTCTCTTCGATGACGAATCTTCCTGATCCTGCAGCCAATTCAACCTCGCGAAGAAAGGGTACCGAGACCTCGTCATCATCAATAGGGGTATCGTCGTCCCACAGACTGATGTCGGTGAGTTGCGAGTGCGCGGCTTCACGCCGGGTACCCAACGCCTGCGCGATGAGCACCCGACCACGCAATTGATCGGTACTGACGGCGAAGTATTCGGCGATCTTCGAAATGTGTTTATCCGAAGGGTCGACAATCTTCCCGCCGAGGATGCGCGAAAGTGTGGATTGAGGCACGCCGGTGCGACGGTGAAGCTCCGTGGGGGAGATACCGTGCTGATCGAGCAGCGCTCTTAAAACGGTCGAAACGTTGCGTTTTTGCATAATGCGCATAATGCTCGAAGTTTTTTGCCACGACAAATGCTTAATTGCATAACCGATGCATGATTGATCTAGAAAGAGGTCACCCGGCCGTGATGCCTGCGTCGACCAGACTGCCCATGGTAACCTTGCGCCCATCGCGGAAAAGCCGTGCCCATGCCCGCTTTTGCCCCACACCTTTTGAATGAGTTTTCCTGGCAATCCGATGAATAAAGCCCTCTCCGACCTGTCCTCGCACACGCCGATGATGCAGCAATACTGGCGGCTGAAGAACCAGCACCCTGACCAGCTTATGTTTTACCGCATGGGCGACTTCTACGAGATCTTCTATGAAGACGCGAAGAAGGCCGCCAAGCTCCTCGACATCACCCTGACCGCTCGCGGGCAGTCAGCCGGGCAGGCGATTCCGATGTGCGGCATCCCTTACCATGCGGCGGAAGGTTACCTGGCGAAACTGGTGAAGCTCGGCGAGTCCGTAGTGATCTGCGAGCAGGTCGGTGACCCGGCCACCAGCAAAGGCCCGGTGGATCGCCAGGTAGTACGCATCATTACCCCGGGCACGGTGAGCGACGAAGCGCTGCTCGATGAGCGCCGGGACAACCTGATCGCCGCCGTCCTGGGCGACGAGCGCCTGTTCGGCCTGGCGGTGCTGGATATCACCAGCGGCAACTTCAGCGTGCTGGAAATCAAGGGCTGGGAAAACCTGCTGGCGGAACTGGAGCGCGTCAATCCAGTGGAATTGCTGATCCCGGATGACTGGCCCAAGGATCTGCCTGCCGAGAAACGTCGTGGCGTTCGTCGCCGTGCGCCGTGGGATTTCGAGCGTGATTCGGCTTTCAAGAGTCTTTGCCAGCAATTCTCGACCCAGGACCTCAAGGGTTTCGGTTGTGAAAACCTGACCCTGGCCATCGGCGCCGCCGGTTGCCTGCTGGCCTACGCGAAAGAAACCCAGCGCACCGCCCTGCCGCACTTGCGCAGCCTGCGCCACGAACGCCTGGACGATACCGTAGTGCTGGATGGGGCGAGTCGCCGCAACCTGGAACTGGACACCAACCTGGCCGGCGGTCGTGACAACACCCTGCAGTCGGTGGTCGATCGTTGCCAGACCGCCATGGGTAGCCGCCTGCTGACTCGCTGGCTGAACCGCCCGCTGCGTGACCTGAGCGTGTTGCTGGCGCGCCAGACCTCGATCACCTGCCTGCTTGACGGCTATCGTTTCGAAAAGCTGCAGCCGCAGCTCAAGGAAATCGGCGACATCGAGCGCATTCTCGCCCGGATTGGCCTGCGCAATGCCCGTCCGCGGGACCTCGCGCGCCTGCGTGATGCCCTCGGCGCGCTGCCGCAACTGCAAGTGGCGATGACCGAACTTGAAGCGCCGCACCTCAACCAACTGGCGATCACCACCAGCACTTACCCGGAACTGGCGGCCTTGCTGGAAAAAGCCATCATCGACAACCCGCCCGCGGTAATCCGTGACGGCGGGGTGTTGAAAACCGGTTACGACAGCGAACTCGATGAACTGCAATCGCTCAGCGAAAACGCCGGGCAATTCCTGATCGACCTCGAAGCCCGCGAAAAAGCCCGCACCGGCCTGTCTCACCTGAAAGTCGGCTACAACCGCATCCACGGCTATTTCATCGAACTGCCGAGCAAGCAGGCCGAGTCCGCACCCGCCGACTATATTCGCCGCCAGACCCTCAAAGGCGCCGAGCGCTTTATTACGCCGGAACTGAAGGCCTTCGAAGACAAGGCTCTGTCTGCCAAGAGCCGTGCCCTGGCGCGGGAAAAGATGCTCTACGAAGCGCTGCTCGAAGACCTGATCGCCCAGCTGCCACCGCTGCAGGATACTGCGGCTGCACTGGCTGAGCTGGACGTGCTGAGCAACCTGGCCGAGCGCGCGCTGAACCTGGATCTCAACTGCCCACGTTTCGTCAGCGAGCCGTGCATGCGGATCACCCAGGGTCGTCACCCTGTGGTGGAACAAGTATTGACCACGCCTTTCGTGGCCAACGACCTGAGCCTCGACGACAACACCCGCATGCTGGTGATCACCGGCCCGAACATGGGCGGTAAATCCACCTATATGCGGCAGACGGCGCTGATCGTGCTGCTGGCGCATATTGGCAGTTTCGTCCCGGCAGCCAGCTGCGAGCTGTCCCTGGTCGACCGCATTTTCACTCGGATCGGCTCCAGCGATGACTTGGCCGGCGGCCGCTCGACCTTCATGGTCGAAATGAGCGAAACCGCGAACATCCTGCACAACGCCACCGAACGCAGCCTGGTGCTGATGGACGAAGTCGGCCGCGGCACCAGCACCTTCGACGGCCTGTCGCTGGCGTGGGCGGCAGCGGAACGCCTGGCGCACCTGCGGGCCTACACGTTGTTCGCCACCCACTACTTTGAGTTGACGGTATTGCCGGAAGCCCAGCCATTGGTGGCCAACGTGCACCTCAATGCCACGGAGCACAACGAACGCATCGTGTTCCTGCACCATGTACTGCCAGGGCCGGCCAGCCAGAGCTATGGCCTGGCAGTCGCGCAGCTGGCTGGTGTTCCGAACGAAGTGATCGTACGTGCCCGTGAGCACTTGAGCCGGCTCGAAGACACCGCCCTGCCCCACGAGGCGCCTGCGCCAGCCAAAGGCAAACCGGCCACGCCGCAGCAGAGCGACATGTTCGCGAGCCTGCCGCATCCGGTGCTGGATGAACTGGCCAAACTTGATCTGGACAACATGACACCACGTCGCGCACTCGAAATGCTCTATACACTAAAGACACGGGTCTAACGCATAGGCTTGCAAGCTGTTAGAATCTCGCGCGGTTTGGGATGCTGCGGGCTATTAGCCTGGCTTGCAGACTATCGCTCCCAAACCTTGCGACCCCTACGTGAAGGGGCGCTGCGAGCCGCGCCTGAGGAGAAAATTAGAAATGACCTTCGTCGTCACCGACAACTGCATCAAGTGCAAGTACACCGACTGCGTAGAAGTCTGTCCGGTGGACTGCTTTTACGAAGGCCCGAATTTCCTGGTGATTCACCCGGATGAGTGCATCGACTGCGCACTGTGCGAACCTGAATGCCCTGCAGTGGCCATCTTCTCCGAAGATGAAGTCCCTGCCGGCATGGAAAACTTTATCGCGCTGAACCTCGAATTAGCCGAGGTCTGGCCGAACGTTACCGAACGCAAGGATCCGTTGCCCGATGCCGCTGATTGGGATGGCAAGCCAGGCAAGATCGAATACCTCGAACGCTGATTATCCCCGCGTTCCTGAAAAAGGCCCCACAAGGGCCTTTTTTTTGATCAAAAGATCGCAGCCTTCGGCAGCTCCTACAGGTGCAGGCAAAAAAAAGGGGCGGTATGACCCGCCCACATTTTTCCCTATTCCCTGTGTTCCTTTTCATCATCCTGATGAATCGCTTCCTGCGATGTCCTTTCCCCTCATCCTTGAAGGGCGTGTCTATCCGTTGACACAACACCGATACTAGAGTTTTTACCGTCAAGAGCAATCACCCGATCAGGCCCGGATGGCTTGTCACATCCCGTTCATGTTCGAAAACCTGCTTGTTTATCAGTAGGATAAAAAAGACCTGCGAAAAATATGGTCGACTGCCAACCTGTAAAAATAGTGAACACTTACGTAAAGAGTAAGCGAAGACTTACACCCTGACGCTACAAAGCCGCGCTCGCGTCCCCGAGATCAAAACCGGAAATATAGATAGCAAAAAGCCCCGAACCAGTCGGGGCTTCCTGTTATTCAGCCAACGAACGGCTTATTGAAATAGCGACTCGCTCGATAGCCCGTTTTTCTCCAGGATCTCCCGCAGACGCTTCAGACCTTCTACCTGAATCTGTCTGACCCGCTCACGGGTCAGGCCAATTTCCAGGCCCACATCTTCAAGGGTGCTGCTCTCGTGACCGCGCAGGCCGAAGCGGCGTACAACCACCTCGCGCTGCTTGTCGGTCAACTCCGAGAGCCACTGGTCGATGCTTTGAGACAGGTCGTCATCCTGCAGCAGCTCGCATGGATCGGTTGGGCGATCGTCGGTAAGGGTGTCCAACAGGGTTTTATCCGAATCCGGACCCAGCGAGACGTCGACCGAAGAAACCCGCTCGTTGAGGCCCAGCATGCGCTTGACCTCCGCTACCGGTTTTTCCAGCAGGTTGGCGATCTCTTCGGGTGAGGGTTCATGATCGAGTTTTTGCGTCAGCTCCCGTGCAGCCCGCAGGTACACGTTGAGCTCCTTGACCACATGGATCGGCAACCGGATGGTCCGGGTCTGATTCATGATCGCGCGCTCGATGGTTTGACGAATCCACCAGGTTGCGTAGGTCGAGAAGCGGAAACCGCGCTCAGGGTCGAATTTCTCCACCGCCCTGATCAATCCGAGGTTGCCCTCTTCGATCAGATCGAGCAGCGAAAGGCCCCGATTGACGTAGCGTCGGGCGATTTTCACCACCAGCCGCAGGTTACTTTCGATCATGCGTTTGCGCCCGGCCGGATCACCACTTTGCGACAAGCGCGCAAAATGCACTTCTTCTTCGGGGGACAGTAGAGGGGAAAAGCCGATTTCATTGAGGTACAGCTGCGTGGCATCGAGTGCCCGCGTGTAATCGATGTACTTGTGTTGCTTCAATGTCGCGGAGTGTTTGGATTTGGCACGAACGGAAGGTGGAGCCGCCCCTTCATCATTCGACATCGAATCCGTGCCGACGTCGGCCTCCATCAGGAGAACCTCATCGTCGATGTCAAACTCCGGCACTTCTTTACTGAGAGCCATTGTTATAGTCCTTTGGTGAGTTCGACCTCAAGCTCAAGCGGCGCCTTTATCCCTGGCAACGCTGGAGCCTGTCCCCTCTACGTGACGGAACAGGCTGGAAAGCGATCAACGCCGCGGCAGGAATTGCAGCGGATCTACAGGTTTACCTTGGCGGCGAATCTCAAAATGCAGTTTCACCCGGTCTGTACCCGTTGACCCCATTTCGGCAATTGTCTGTCCGACCTTGACCTGCTGCCCCTCCCGAACCAACAGCCTGCGGTTATGTCCGTAGGCACTGACGTAGGTTTCACTGTGCTTGATGATGACTAATTCGCCGTAGCCCCTTAAGCCACTCCCGGCGTATACCACCGTCCCATCAGACGCAGCTAAAACAGGCTGTCCCAAATCCCCTGCGATATCAATTCCTTTATTCAAACTACCGTTTGAGGAGAATTTGCCGATTAAAATGCCATTAGATGGCCACCCCCAGCCGGTCGGGGCTGGACCCGGTGGAGGCAGTGGAGCGGGTGCCGGCTTGTTGGCGACGGACGGTACAGCCGCCGGCGTGGTCGTGGTCGTACCGTCCGCAGAGCGACGGATGACCGTGGTTTTACTTGAGGATGAAGGCGAGGAACTGGAGGAACTGACCACGGTTGTCGGCGTTGAACCGCTGCGACCATCGAAGCGAATCGTCTGACCCGGATGGATGGTGTACGGCGGCGCTATGTTGTTGCGCGCCGCCAGTGCCTTGTAGTCCCAGCCGTAGCGAAAGGCGATGGAAAACAGCGTGTCCTTGGGGCGAACGACGTACTGCCCGGTGGTCACGGCCGGACGCTGGGCGGCGGCATTGTTGCGGTCGACAACGCGTACGTCGCTGGATTTGTTACTGGAGCAACCGACCAGCAAGGTGCTCATGACAAGGCCAGTCACCAGGCGCTGAAAGCTCGTTGTACCCATACGCTGCGCTATGACTGTGAGACTCACCCGCCGCTCCCTTTGTGGTGGCTGAAAATGTGGTTTGCCGTGTTCCGGCACGAAGTGTCGCAAGTATAACGGGCCGTGCCGGCTTTACCCTTAATGAAGCGAAATGGCTTGGCGCACACGTTTGCTGTCCGCCGAAACAACCCGTTTAACCAATCGACCCCGCTGTAAGACAGAGGCAATTGAAGAGAATTCAGCGCGTTTAAATAAATGCTCAGGCCAGTGGACCATTGAGTAACGGGACGAAGCGCACCGACCCCAGGACACGCCTGGAAAAGCCATTTTCTTCCCGGATGATCAGCATCAATTGTTGCACCTCACCGGACCCCACCGGGATCACCAGGCGCCCACCCGGGGCCAGTTGATCGAGCAGCGCCTGAGGAACGTCTGTTGCCACCGCCGTAACGATAATGCCGTTGTAGGGCGCCAGTGCCGGCCAGCCCTCCCAGCCATCGCCCCAGCGAAATACCACGTTACGCAAGTTCAGCTCGACCAGGCGTTCCTTGGCCCGGTCTTGCAGCACCTTGATACGTTCCACGGAAAAGACCCGTTCGACCAGTTGCGACAGCACCGCCGTCTGATACCCCGACCCCGTACCGATTTCCATGACCTTGTCCAATGGCCCGGCTTCGAGCAGCAACTCGCTCATGCGAGCCACCATGTAGGGCTGGGAGATGGTCTGGTTATGGCCGATGGGTAGCGCCGTGTCTTCGTAGGCTCGGTGTGCCAGAGCCTCGTCGACGAACAGGTGACGCGGTGTACGCCGAATGACTTCCAACACCTTGGCGTTGCAAATCCCCTCCTCGTACAGGCGCTGGATCAGGCGCTCGCGGGTCCGTTGCGAGGTCATGCCGATGCCGCGACGCATCATGTCGTCTTGTCCCCGCGTCATGGTCGCAGGCCCTCCAACCAGCCGTCGAGGCTCCTGAAGGCATCATTGAAGGTGCGATCAAGCTGCAAAGGGGTGATGGAAACATAGCCTTGCATCACGGCATGGAAATCGGTGCCGGGTCCGCCATCCTCAGCGTCCCCCGCCGCAGCGATCCAGTACCCGGACTTGCCTCGCGGGTCGACCACCTTCATCGGCGCTGCCGCGCGGGCGCGATGCCCGAGGCGGGTCAACTGGATACCGCGGATGTGCTCCAGCGGCAAATTGGGAATGTTCACGTTCAGTACCGTACGCGGTGGCAGTTCGAGATCCGCATGGGCCTCGACCAGTTTGCGCGCAAAGTAGGCCGCCGTGGCCAGGTTGTCGACCTGTCGCGAGACCAGCGAAAAGGCAAACGCAGGCCGCGTCAGGAATCGTCCTTCGAGCGCCGCCGCAACCGTACCCGAGTAGAGCACGTCGTCCCCCAGGTTGGCGCCCAGGTTGATGCCGGACACCACCATGTCCGCTTCACGCTCCAACAAGCCGTTGAGGCCCAGGTGCACGCAATCGGTCGGCGTGCCATTGACGCTGATAAAGCCGTTGGCCAGCGTGTGCGGATGTAACGGACGGTCCAGCGTGAGCGAACTGCTCGCACCGCTTTTGTCCTGGTCCGGGGCAATCACCACGCACTCGGTGTAATCCGCCAGCGCAGCATGAAGCGCGGCGAGTCCGGGTGCAAATACCCCGTCGTCGTTAGAAATCAGAATACGCATGGGCTGTCCGTCTGCCCCACCGGCACCAGATCGACAAGCTCGCGCACCAATACGGTGGCGAAGCATCCGGCCGGCAGGACGAATTCCAGTTGCAGAATGTCAGGCGAGGGATAATGCCACGTCAACCCGGCAATGGGCAGCCGCAGGATGCGACGTTCATGGCTCATTCCGGCGTTGACCAACCAATCGCGAAGTTCCACTTCGCGCGCGGCTATCGCCTGCTCCAGTTCATGGACAGCGCCCATGGCCGGCGAGTCACCTTCGCCCCACTGTGGACCGGTCGGGTGCAGATCGAGAATCGCCAGTCGCGGATCACTGCATTCAGCTTCGCCGGCCGCAAAGAAGCTGCGGCTGTCGGTGAATGCCAACAGATCGCCGACCTGCGCGTGCTGCCAGGTGCCGTCGGCGACACGCGCCGCCAACACCTGGTTGAACAGAAAACTGCGAGCCGTGGAAAGCAGGCGCGAACGCACGTTGCGCTGCTCTGGCAAGGCCTTGCGCGCAGCCCAGGCACGGGCGTCGACCACGTTGCCGCCGTCATGCCCGAAGCGCTGGGCGCCGAAATAATTGGGGATGCCTTGCTTGGCAATCAGTTGCAGTCGCTCTTCGATGGCAGCCTTGTCTCCAGCGAACTGTGTCAGGCGCAAGGTGAAGCCGTTGGCCGAGTGGGCACCGCGTTGCAGCTTGCGTTTATGCCGGCTGGTCTTGAGGATTCTAAGCGTGTCGTTTTCTGCCGCGGACAGATCCGGATCGGCTTTGCCCGGCAGTTGTACGCTGAACCACTGGCGCGTCAGCGCCTGGCGATCCTTGAGCCCGGCGTAGCTGACAGTGCGCAATGACACTCCGGCTGCCTTGGCGATTCGACGTGCCGCCTCTTCAGTATTCAGGCCGCGTTTTTCCACCCAGATCCACAGGTGTTCGCCATCACCGCTCAAGGGAATATCAAGGACTTCATCGACCTGGAAATCTTCCGCGATGGCTTTCAGTACGGCGCTGCCGAGCGGTTCCCCATAGGCCCGCGGGCCGAGTAATTGCAGTTCGTTCATGCGCGCAGCAACAAGGCAACGGAATGCACGGCAATGCCCTCTTCGCGACCGACAAAGCCGAGCTTCTCGGTGGTGGTAGCTTTCACATTCACTTGATCCAACTCAACTTGAAGATCCGCAGCAATCAGCGCGCGCATCGATTCGATATGTGGGGCCATTTTCGGCGCCTGGGCAACGATGGTGTTATCGACGTTACCGACCTTCCAGCCTTTGGCGTGGATCAATGCGACGACATGACGCAACAGCGCTCGGCTGTCGGCGCCTTTGAATTGCGGGTCGGTGTCCGGGAAATGCTTGCCGATGTCACCCAGCGCGGCAGCGCCGAGCAAGGCATCGCTCAAGGCGTGCAGCAGGACGTCACCGTCGGAGTGAGCGAGCAGCCCGAAGCCGTGTGCAATGCGCACGCCGCCCAGAGTGATGAAATCGCCTTCAGCGAAACGGTGCACATCATAGCCGTGGCCAATACGCATAAAAAAACGCCCCGAATTTTGTCAGGGCGTGATTCTACCTGCATTAGGCACCTAGAGCATGCGCGTGATGCCGCAAGTGTTCATCGATGAAACTGGCGATGAAGAAATAGCTGTGGTCATAGCCCGGTTGCAGGCGCAACGTCAGCGGGTGACCGGCCAGTTTGGCCGCCTGTTGCAAGGCTTCAGGCTTCAGTTGATTGGCGAGGAAATCGTCGCGATCGCCTTGGTCAACCAACAGCGGCAGCTTTTCATCGGCCTCGGCGATTAATGCACAGGCATCCCATTCACGCCATTTCGAACGGTCTTCTCCCAGATAGCGGGAAAAGGCTTTCTGTCCCCACGGGCAATCCATTGGATTGTTGATTGGCGAGAACGCCGATACCGACAGATAACGCCCCGGATTGCGCAAGGCACAGACCAGCGCACCGTGGCCACCCATGGAGTGACCGCTGATGCCGCGCTTGTCCGACGCCGGGAAATGCGCTTCGACCAAGGCCGGCAACTCCTGCACGACATAGTCATGCATCCGGTAGTGGCGCGACCAGGGTTCCTGGGTGGCGTTCAGATAAAACCCGGCGCCAAGGCCGAAGTCCCAGGCACCGTCCGGATCGCCCGGCACGTCGGGACCTCGGGGGCTGGTGTCTGGCGCGACGATGATCAGCCCAAGCTCGGCGGCCATGCGCATGGCGCCAGCCTTCTGCATGAAGTTCTCGTCGGTGCAGGTCAGGCCGGACAACCAGTACAGCACCGGCAGCTTGCCGCCCTGCTCCGCTTGCGGCGGCAGGTACACGGCAAACACCATGTCGCAACCGAGCGTTTCCGAGCGATGGCGATAACGCTTGTGCCAACCACCGAAGCTTTTCTGGCAGGAGATATTTTCCAGGCTCATGACTGACCTCAGAAATGAATGACGGAACGGATGCTCTTGCCTTCATGCATCAGGTCAAACGCCTTGTTGATATCTTCCAGGCCCATGGTGTGGGTGATGAAGGTATCCAGCGGGATTTCACCGGTCTCGGCCATTTCCACGTAGCTTGGCAATTCAGTACGGCCGCGCACGCCGCCGAACGCCGAACCGCGCCAGACGCGACCGGTGACCAGCTGGAACGGACGGGTGGAAATTTCCTGGCCAGCACCGGCTACACCGATGATTACCGACTCGCCCCAACCCTTGTGGCAGCACTCGAGGGCGGCACGCATCAGTTGCACGTTGCCGATGCACTCGAAGGAGAAGTCGACGCCGCCATCGGTCATGTCGACGATGACTTCCTGGATTGGACGGTCGAAATCTTTCGGGTTTACACAGTCGGTTGCACCCAGCTGCTTGGCGATCTCGAATTTGGCCGGGTTGATGTCGATGGCGATGATCCGACCGGCCTTGGCTTTTACCGCGCCGATGATGGCCGAAAGCCCGATGCCGCCAAGGCCGAAAATGGCCACGGTATCACCGGGTTTCACCTTGGCGGTATTGAGCACCGCACCGATGCCGGTGGTGACACCGCAGCCCAGCAGGCAGACTTTTTCCAGTGGCGCTTCCTTGGCAATTTTCGCCACGGAAATTTCCGGCAGCACGGTGTATTCGGAGAAAGTCGAAGTCCCCATGTAGTGGAAAATCGGCTGCCCGTTGTAGGAAAAACGAGTTGTGCCATCCGGCATCAGGCCTTTGCCCTGGGTTGCGCGAATCGCCTGGCAAAGGTTGGTCTTGCCCGACAGGCAGAATTTGCACTGACGGCATTCCGGGGTATACAGCGGGATCACATGATCGCCCACCGCCACCGAGGTCACGCCTTCGCCGATGGCTTCGACGATCGCCCCGCCTTCGTGACCGAGGATCGACGGGAAAATGCCTTCCGGGTCGGCGCCCGAGAGGGTGTAGGCATCGGTATGGCAGACACCGGAAGCCACCACACGCACCAACACTTCACCGGGCTTGGGCATGGCGACATCGACTTCAACGATCTCGAGGGGTTTCTTGGCCTCGAAGGCAACAGCAGCGCGCGACTTGATCATGGTGATTCTCCAGCGAATAAAACGAGACAGGAAGTGTAATGCACGGCCATACAGTGAATAATCCGGGCAAAAGCAAAACATTATTGCCACACAGGGATAATCATTGGATGCCTGACAGTCGCTGGGAAGGTATAGACGAATTCGTTGCCGTCGCTGAATGCAGCCAGTTCACCGCCGCCGCTGAACGCCTGGGTGTTTCTTCATCCCATATCAGTCGACAGATTGTACGCCTGGAAGAGCGCCTGCAAACCCGTCTTCTCTATCGCAGTACTCGCCGTGTCACGCTGACCGAGGCCGGGCATACCTTCCTGCAGCATTGTCAGCGTTTGCAGGATGGCCGCGAGGAAGCGTTGCGAGCGGTGGGCGACCTGACCAGCGAACCCAAGGGCATGCTGCGCATGACCTGTGCCGTGGCTTACGGCGAACGCTTCATCGTGCCGCTGGTGACCCGTTTCATGGGGCTGTATCCACAACTGCGGATCGACATCGAACTGAGCAATCGCCAACTCGACCTGGTGCATGAAGGCCTGGACCTGGCGATCCGCCTGGGGCGCTTGCAGGACTCGCGACTGGTCGCCACCCGCCTCGCTCCGCGGCGCATGTTCCTCTGCGCGTCGCCTTCCTACCTGGAACGTTATGGTCGGCCCCACAGCTTGTCGGAATTGAGCCGGCACAATTGTCTGGTGGGCAGTTCGGACCTCTGGCAGCTGGAAGAGAACGGTCGGGAGTTTTCCCAGAGAGTCCAGGGAAACTGGCGCTGCAACAGTGGGCAAGCGGTGCTGGATGCGGCGCTGCAGGGCGTGGGGTTGTGTCAGTTGCCGGATTATTACGTGCTGGAGCATCTGAAAAGCGGCGAGTTGGTTTCGCTGCTGGAGGCGCATCAACCACCGAACACGGCCGTTTGGGCGCTGTATCCGCAACAGCGGCATTTATCGCCGAAGGTGCGCAAGCTGGTGGATTACTTGAAGGAGGGGTTGGCCGAGAGGCCGGAGTATCGAACCTAAGATCAAAAGATCGCAGCCTGCGGCAGCTCCTACATTGAATGCGGTCTACTGTAGGAGCTGCCGCAGGCTGCGATCTTTTAGCGGCGGTTGGCCCAACGTTGTCTCAACCACTCGAGGTCTTCAGGACGAGTAACCTTGAGATTGTCCGACCGCCCTTCAATCAAGCGCGGTGCCAACCCCGCCCACTCCATGGCGGAAGCTTCATCGGTTATCACGGCATCAGCCACCAGGCTGTCCGCCAATGCCCGATGCAATGCTCCAAGGCGAAACATCTGCGGCGTATAGGCCTGCCAGATCACACTGCGGTCCACGGTTTCGACCACACGACCGTGCTTGTCGACCCGCTTGAGCGTATCGCGCGCCGGAACCGCCAGCAGTCCACCGACAGGATCATCCGTCAGCTCCGCCAGCAGCTTGTCCAGATCGTTACGGCTGAGGTTTGGCCGTGCCGCATCGTGAACCAACACCCAATCCTCATCATCGGCACCTTGGGCATGCAAATGCAGCAACGCATTGAGCACCGACCCGGAACGCTCGGCGCCACCCTCGACCCGTGTTATACGCGGATCGCCGGCAAGCGTCAGGTTCGGCCAATAAGGATCATCAACAGCAAGACTGACCACCAGGCCCTTGAGGCCAGGATGATCGAGGAAACAGCCGAGGCTGTGTTCGAGAATAGTGCGCCCGCCCAGTTGCAAGTATTGCTTGGGACGGTCCGCGGCCATACGGGCACCGACGCCCGCGGCAGGAATCACGGCCCAGAAGGCCGGCAGAGACAGGTTCATTGGGCCAACTGGTAAAGGGTTTCACCGTCCTTGACCATGCCCAACTCATGGCGAGCCCGCTCTTCAACGGTCTCCATGCCCTTTTTCAACTCACTGACTTCCGCGTCCATCACCCGATTACGTTCCAGCAATGTCTGGTTCTCGGCCTGCTGATCCGCAATCTGCTGGGTCAGCTCAGCCACTTGCGCCAGACTGCCATTACCCACCCAAAGGCGGTATTGCAGGCCAGCCAGCAACAGGAGCAAGACGAGAAACAACCAATTGGGACTGCGCATCGAATATCAGGTATCCAGTGAAAAAAGACAGCCATACCAAAACATGAAGCTACTGATAGCACGAAGCCTGGAAAAACCCAGGCTTGTGCTTTCAAGGCATCAGATTAGTGGCAAAAGCGTCGCTGTTGCGATTTTTCCGACACAATCCGGTGTTTTTTTACCAGCTAACGCTCAACCGCGGAATTCGCTGCGGCCGTTGTACTTGGCTTTACCGTTCAACTGCTCTTCGATACGCAGCAGTTGGTTGTACTTGGAAACGCGGTCGGAACGGCACAGGGAGCCCGTCTTGATCTGGCCAGCCGAAGTGCCCACGGCCAGGTCGGCAATGGTCGAATCTTCGGTTTCGCCCGAACGGTGCGAGATCACGGCGGTGTAACCGGCGGCCTTGGCCATCTGGATGGCTTCCAGGGTTTCGGTCAGGGTGCCGATCTGGTTGAACTTGATCAGGATCGAGTTGGCGATCTTCTTGTCGATGCCTTCTTTCAGGATCTTGGTGTTGGTTACGAACAGGTCGTCGCCTACCAGCTGGGTCTTCTCGCCGATCTTGTCGGTGAGGATTTTCCAGCCAGCCCAGTCGGACTCGTCCAGGCCGTCTTCGATGGAGATGATCGGGTAACGCTCGGTCAGGCCTTTCAGGTAGTCGGCGAAACCTTCAGCGGTGAACACCTGGCCTTCGCCGGACAGGTTGTACTTGCCGTCTTCGTAGAATTCGCTGGCTGCACAGTCCAGGGCCAGGGTCACGTCGGTGCCCAAGGTGTAACCGGCGTTGGCCACGGCTTCGGAGATAACTTTCAAAGCGTCTTCGTTGGAAGCCAGGTTAGGTGCGAAACCACCTTCGTCGCCCACCGCAGTGCTCAGGCCACGGGCCTTCAGAACAGCCTTGAGGTGATGGAAAATCTCGGTGCCCATGCGCAGGCCTTCCGAGAAAGACTTGGCGCCAACCGGCTGCACCATGAATTCCTGGATATCGACGTTGTTATCGGCGTGCTCGCCACCGTTGATGATGTTCATCATCGGAACCGGCATCGAGTAAACACCCGGGGTACCGTTCAAGTTGGCGATGTGCGCGTACAGCGGCAGGTCCTGGTCCTGTGCTGCTGCCTTGGCCGCGGCCAGGGAAACGGCGAGGATCGCGTTGGCGCCCAGGGAACCTTTGTTTTCAGTACCGTCGAGCTTGATCATCGCCAGGTCGAGGGCTTTCTGGTCGCTTGGGTCCATGCCTTTCAACAGGTCTTTGATTGGACCGTTGATGTTGGCCACGGCCTTGAGTACGCCCTTGCCCAGGTAACGGCTCTTGTCGCCATCACGCAGCTCGAGCGCTTCACGCGAGCCAGTGGAAGCACCGGACGGCGCGCAAGCGCTGCCGATGATGCCGTTATCGAGAAGCACATCCGCTTCCACGGTGGGATTGCCACGGGAGTCGAGAACTTCACGACCTTTGATGTCGACGATTTTAGCCATTGTTGTAAACACTCCAAAGTTGACGAAACGCTGCAGGAACAGGACTTTCAGGCGATGGTGCCCTCAAGGACGCCATCGCTGGCAAGCCATGCTCCTACAAGAGCAGTGCGGCCAGCGGGCCAGAGCGATAAATCGAGCGGTAATTTACAGGAGAATTGAGGATTACGCGGTTTCTACCGTCGGAAAACTCTTCACCAGTTCGTCCAGGGCTTTGAGCTGGGCCAGGAATGGCTCCAGTTTGTCCAGGCGCAAGGCGCATGGACCGTCGCACTTGGCGTTGTCCGGATCCGGGTGGGCTTCGAGGAACAGGCCCGCCAGGGACTGGCTCATGCCGGCCTTGGCCAGGTCGGTGACCTGGGCGCGACGACCACCGGCGGAGTCGGAACGACCGCCAGGCATTTGCAGCGCGTGGGTCACGTCGAAGAACACCGGGTATTCGAACTGCTTCATGATGCCGAAGCCGAGCATGTCGACGACCAGGTTGTTGTAGCCGAAGCTCGAACCACGCTCGCAGAGGATCAACTGATCGTTACCCGCTTCCACGCACTTGCTCAGGATGTGTTTCATTTCATGAGGTGCGAGGAACTGGGCTTTCTTGATGTTGATCACCGCGCCAGTCTTGGCCATCGCGACCACGAGGTCGGTCTGGCGAGACAGGAAGGCCGGCAGCTGAATGATCTCACAGACTTCAGCGACGACCGCGGCCTGCTCCGGCTCGTGGACGTCGGTGATGATCGGCACGCCGAAGGCTTGCTTGATGTCCTGGAAAATCCGCATGCCCTCTTCCAGGCCGGGACCACGGTAAGAGGTCACGGAGGAACGGTTGGCCTTGTCGAAGCTGGCCTTGAACACGTAAGGGATACCCAGTTTCTGGGTAACCTTCACGTACTCTTCACAGACCTGCATCGCCATGTCGCGGCTTTCCAGCACGTTCATGCCACCGAACAAAACCATTGGCTTGTCGTTGGCAATCTCGATATCGCCTACGCGGATGATCTTCTGCGCCATGGGGTTCAAGCCTTCTTCTGGTGTTGAGCCAAAGCTGCTTTGACGAAACCGCTGAACAACGGGTGGCCGTCGCGTGGCGTCGAGGTGAACTCAGGGTGGAACTGGCAAGCGACGAACCATGGATGATCCGGGGCTTCAACCACTTCAACCAGAGCGCCATCGCCGGAACGGCCGGAGATTTTCAGGCCGGCTTCGATGATCTGCGGCAGCAGGTTGTTGTTCACTTCGTAGCGATGACGGTGACGCTCAACGATCACGTCCTTGCCGTAGCAGTCATGAACCAGGGAACCCGGCTCCAGCAGGCAATCCTGGGCGCCCAGGCGCATGGTGCCGCCCAGGTCCGAGGCTTCGGTACGGGTTTCAACGGCGCCGGTGGCATCTTCCCACTCGGTGATCAGGCCCACGACCGGGTGACCGCTGGCACGATCGAACTCGGTGGAGTTGGCGTCTTTCCAGCCCAGCACGTTACGAGCGAACTCGATCACGGCCACCTGCATGCCCAGGCAGATGCCCAGGTATGGAACCTTGTTTTCGCGAGCGTACTGGACGGCAGTGATCTTGCCTTCCACGCCACGCAGGCCGAAGCCGCCAGGTACCAGGATCGCGTCCACGCCTTCGAGCAGCGCGGTGCCCTGGTTCTCGATGTCTTCGGAATCGATGTAGCGCAGGTTGACCTTGGTGCGGTTGCTGATACCGGCGTGGCTCATCGCTTCGATCAGCGATTTGTACGCATCCAGCAGTTCCATGTACTTGCCGACCATGGCGATGGTGACTTCATGCTCAGGGTTGAGCTTGGCGTCGACCACGGCTTCCCATTCGGACAGGTCGGCACCGCCGCATTGCAGGCCGAAACGCTCGACGACGAAATCGTCCAGACCCTGGGAGTGCAGGATGCCCGGGATCTTGTAGATGGTGTCGGCGTCTTCAAGCGCGATCACCGCACGTTCTTCAACGTTGGTGAACTGCGCGATCTTGCGACGGGAAGAAACATCGATCGGGTGATCGGAGCGGCATACCAGCACGTCTGGTTGCAGGCCGATGGAGCGCAGCTCCTTGACCGAGTGCTGGGTTGGCTTGGTTTTTGTTTCGCCGGCAGTGGCGATGTACGGCACCAGCGTCAGGTGCATCAGCATCGCGCGCTTGGCGCCGACTTCGAAGCGCAACTGGCGGATGGCTTCGAGGAACGGTTGCGACTCGATGTCACCCACGGTGCCACCGATCTCGACCATCGCCACGTCGGCATCGCCGGCGCCCTTGATGATGCGGCGCTTGATTTCGTCGGTGATGTGCGGGATCACCTGGATGGTCGCACCCAGGTAGTCACCACGACGCTCCTTGCGCAGCACGTGTTCGTAGACACGGCCGGTGGTGAAGTTGTTGTTCTGGGTCATGGTCGTGCGGATGAACCGCTCGTAGTGGCCCAGGTCCAGGTCGGTCTCGGCGCCGTCGTGGGTGACGAACACTTCACCGTGCTGGAACGGGCTCATGGTGCCCGGGTCGACGTTGATGTACGGGTCCAGCTTCAGCATGGTGACCTTAAGTCCCCGCGCCTCCAGGATGGCCGCCAATGATGCCGATGCAATGCCTTTCCCCAATGAAGAAACAACACCGCCCGTGACGAATATGTAGCGCGTCATGAAAAACCCTAGAAGTCTGCGTTAAAGCGGTCCGAGCCGCCGGGGAAAGCGAAGGAAGGCCGAAGCCCCCGATCACCTGCATTAATCACAGTGCACCTTTCAAAAAAACCGCCGCGTTGGGACAGACCGGGAAATGAAACACCGGTTCGTTGCTCGCTACACATTTTTTGGAATCGCCCAGCAAAGACTGCTTGGTAATCGGCAACTCCTGCAATTCAGGCGAATCCACAGAAGTTGTATCAAGAAGGGAGCGTAGTCTACCGGAAAGCCCCTTTCAGCTCAAACCTTGATCTTCGCCTGGTGGTTGCCAATGTAAATGCCAGTCACCCTGGGCGTTGCCGTCCAACCCCGGCAGGTTCGCCACCGCCAGCAATTGCTCGCCCTTGTACAGCAGCGGCAATCTGCCGCGCACGAACTGCGGCACCGCGGTTTCATTGAGCAAACGCTTGAGATCGCGATGCCCACGCCCCGGCAGAGCCATCACCTCGCCCCCCTCACGATAGTGGATCTGCAGTATGCCTGCGGGGATTTGTCCACTGAGCGTGAGCACGCCATTATCGGGCAACACCAGCGGCTGCGCGGGTTCAAGCCATGCTCCAGGCGCGGGCACCGCGCGCAACCAGGCACCGGATAACCACCAGATACGCCCACCCGCCCGATGCAGTTGGCCATCGGCGAGGCGCCAGATCGGCCGGGCGTCGCCGGTGGCATCGCGTAAATCGACCCAACCCGACCAATGGTCACTGTCCGGCAGTCGGGTCAGGGGCTCAAGCCAGTGGCTGAGCGCATTGCGCTGGCGAGCGGCGGAGAGTTTTTCCAGGGGGGCGAGTTCCAGCGACGGCAGACCCAGCCAATCGAAATCACTTGGCGTGTTCGCCTGGCTCAAGTCGATTTGCGCAAGATCATCGAGCAATCCCTGCGCCTCACTCAGATGCGCAGCGCTGCGAGCCATGGTCGCCAGTGCCTGTGGCCACCGCGCAGTCACTGCCGGGAACACCTGATGACGCAGGTAATTGCGTGAGAACTGCCGGTCTTGATTGGAAGGATCCTCGATCCAGCTCAGCTTGTGTGCCGATGCATAGGCCTCCAGCTCAGCGCGCGTAACATCGAGCAAAGGCCGCAGTAGATGCCCTTTTCCCAAAGGACGCTGGCGTGGCATTCCCGACAGGCCCCTTACCCCGGCTCCGCGAAACAAGCGAAACAGCAAGGTTTCCGCCTGATCGTCACGGTGCTGGGCCGTCAGCAGCACTTCATCGGCTTGAGTGACCTCACTGAACGCCGCATAACGCGCATCGCGGGCGGCTCGCTCGAGGCTGGCGCCGGGTTGCACTTGCACGCGGACGACGTGCAGCGGCACGCCCAACGCACTACAGACCGACTGACAGTGATCCGGCCATGCGTCGGCCACAGCCTGAAGGCCGTGATGGACATGGATGGCACCGAGCGCAGGCAGGGACTGGGTTTTCGCGAGGTGTGCGAGAAGGTGCAGGAGGACGGTGGAATCGAGACCACCGGAGAAGGCGATGCGCCAGGTTGTGGCGTTGCGCCACGGCTTTAGATTCAGCAGGAGCCTGGCAGATAGATCGATATTTGAAGGATTCATAGAGATCGATCACTTCACTAGATCCCTGTAGGAGCTGCCGCAGGCTGCGATCTTTTGATCTTGCTTTTTTTAAATCAAAAGATCGCAGCCTGCGGCAGCTCCTACAAGGGTGCCGCGAGGTCTGTTACAGACCGTAGCTCATCAGACGCTCGTAACGACGGTCCAGCAGCGCCTTGTGGTCGAGCTTCTTGAGCATCGCCAGTTGCGTGCTCAGCTCGGCGCGGATCGAGGCAGCCGCAGCCGCCGGATCACGGTGAGCGCCACCCAGGGGTTCGCCGATCACTTTATCCACGATACCCAGGCCTTTGAGGCGCTCAGCGGTAATGCCCATGGCTTCAGCGGCGTCCGGGGCTTTTTCGGCGGTTTTCCACAGGATCGATGCGCAACCTTCCGGCGAGATCACCGCGTAGGTCGAGTACTGCAGCATGTTCAACTGATCGCAAACACCGATCGCCAGCGCACCACCAGAACCACCCTCACCGATCACGGTGGCGATGATTGGGGTTTTCAGGCGCGCCATCACGCGCAGGTTCCAGGCAATCGCTTCGCTCTGGTTGCGCTCTTCGGCGTCGATGCCCGGGTAGGCGCCCGGGGTGTCGATGAAGGTCAGGATCGGCATCTTGAAACGCTCGGCCATTTCCATCAGGCGGCAAGCCTTGCGGTAGCCTTCCGGACGCGGCATGCCGAAGTTACGGCGAACTTTTTCACGTACTTCGCGGCCTTTCTGGTGACCGATGACCATCACAGGCTGGTCCTCCAGACGGGCAATACCACCGACGATGGCGGCGTCGTCGGAGAAGTGGCGGTCGCCGTGCAGCTCATCGAACTCGGTGAAGATGTGTTCGATGTAGTCCAGAGTATATGGACGCTTCGGGTGACGCGCCAGACGCGCGATCTGCCAACTGGTCAGCTTGCCGAAGATGTCTTCGGTCAACGTGCTGCTCTTGTCTTGCAGGCGGGAGATCTCATCGCCGATATTCAGCGAATTGTCATTACCGACCAAGCGCAACTCTTCGATCTTGGCTTGCAGGTCGGCGATCGGCTGTTCGAAATCCAGAAAATTCGGGTTCATAGGCGTCCGTCTTGGGTCGGCGTCCAAGGGAGCTTGGGCCGGCCGGTTGTCTATTCGCGCCCTACCATAAGGGAGAGGCGCGCTAAGGTCGAGATTAAAAAATTCTGTTCAAGTCCAGGGCTAGGTAATGTCACCCTGACCTTAACGGTATTGGAGGAAGACGTTGTCTCGCCCGAACTGGTCACGCAGGGCTTGAATCAACGCATCCGCCGGGTCGATTCGCCAGCCTTCGCCGAACTGCAGCAAGGCTTTCGCATCGGGACTGGTGTAGTCCATGGTAATCGGGCACGCACCGCGGTGACGCTTCAACAGCTCACCCAGCCAGCGTAGCTGATCGCCCTTGAGATCCTTGGCATGCAGCTTCAGGCGCAGGCTTTCGGCCAGGTTGGTGCGCGCGTCTTCCATGCTCATCACCCGCTTGACCCGTAACCGCAGGCCGCCGGAGAAGTCGTCGTTGCTGACTTCGCCTTCGACCACCACCATCGCATCGGTCTGCAACAGCGATTGCGCGGAATGGAACGCATCGGCGAACAGCGATGCTTCAATCCTCCCCGAACGGTCGTCGAGGGTGATGAAGCCCATCTTGTCGCCCTTTTTGTTCTTCATCACCCGCAGGGCGATGATCATGCCGGCAACGGTCTGGGTATCGCGCGCCGGCTTGAGGTCGATGATGCGCTGGCGGGCGAAACGGCGGATTTCGCCTTCGTATTCGTCGATCGGGTGACCGGTCAGATACAGGCCCAGGGTGTCTTTCTCGCCCTTGAGACGTTCCTTTAGGGTCAGTTCCTTGGCTTTGCGATGGTTGGCGTAGACGTCAGCGTCTTCTTCCACGAACAGCCCGCCAAACAGGTCGGCATGGCCGCTGTCATGGGTCCGGGCGGTTTGCTCGGCGGCCTTGATCGCCTCTTCCATCGCGGCCAGCAAGACCGCGCGGTTACGGTCGATATTGGCCTGGTAGGCTTTGGCTTCGTCATGGAAGTACGGCCCCAGGCGATCCAGCGCACCGCTGCGGATCAAGCCGTCGAGGGTCCGTTTGTTGATACGCTTGAGGTCAACCCGGGCGCAAAAATCGAACAGGTCCTTGAAGGGACCGTCCAGCCGCGCCTCGGTGATCGCCTCTACCGGGCCCTCGCCCACCCCCTTGATTGCGCCCAGGCCATAGATGATCCGACCTTCGTCGTTCACCGTGAACTTGAACTCGGATGTGTTCACGTCCGGCGCGTCGAGACGCAGCTTCATCGTGCGCACTTCTTCGATCAAGGTCACGACCTTGTCGGTGTTGTGCATATCCGCCGAGAGCACTGCGGCCATGAACGGAGCCGGGTAGTGCGCTTTCAGCCACGCAGTCTGGTATGACACCAGGCCATAGGCCGCGGAGTGGGATTTGTTGAAGCCATAACCGGCGAATTTTTCTACCAGGTCGAAAATGTTACCGGCAAGGTCCGCATCGATGTTGTTGGTGGCACAACCTTCAATGAAACCGCCGCGCTGCTTGGCCATTTCCTCGGGCTTTTTCTTACCCATCGCCCGACGCAGCATATCCGCACCGCCGAGGGTGTAGCCGGCCATGACCTGGGCAATCTGCATCACCTGTTCCTGATACAGGATGATGCCGTAGGTCGGGGCCAATACGGGCTTGAGACCTTCGTACTGATAGTCCGAGTGCGGGTACGCCAGCTCGGCGCGACCGTGCTTACGGTTGATGAAGTCGTCCACCATGCCCGATTGCAGCGGGCCCGGACGGAACAGGGCCACCAATGCGATAAGGTCTTCGAGGCAGTCGGGCTTGAGCTTTTTGATCAGCTCCTTCATACCGCGCGATTCAAGCTGGAACACCGCGGTGGTTTCAGCTTTTTGCAGCAGCTGATAGGTCGGTTTGTCGTCCAGCGGGATGAACGCGATGTCCAGCGGCGGTTCGTTGACCTTGGCGCGGTCGCGGTTAATCGTTTTCAGCGCCCAGTCGATGATCGTCAGGGTTCGCAGGCCGAGGAAGTCGAACTTCACCAGGCCAGCCGCCTCCACGTCGTCCTTGTCGAACTGGGTTACCAGCCCATCGCCGGCTTCGTCGCAATAGATCGGCGAGAAGTCAGTCAGCTTGGTCGGCGCGATCACCACGCCACCGGCGTGCTTGCCGACGTTTCGCACAACGCCCTCAAGCTTGCGGGCCATCTCCCAGATTTCCGCGGCTTCTTCATCGACCTTGATGAAGTCACGCAGGATCTCTTCCTGCTCGTAGGCCTTTTCCAGGGTCATGCCAACTTCGAACGGGATCATCTTCGACAGGCGATCCGCCAGGCCGTAGGACTTGCCCTGCACCCGCGCCACGTCACGGACCACCGCTTTCGCCGCCATGGAACCGAAGGTGATGATCTGGCTTACGGCGTTACGGCCGTATTTTTCAGCCACGTAGTCGATCACCCGGTCGCGACCGTCCATGCAGAAGTCGACGTCGAAGTCGGGCATGGAGACCCGTTCCGGGTTGAGGAAACGTTCGAACAGCAGGTCATATTCCAGCGGGTCGAGGTCGGTGATCTTCTGCACGTAGGCCACCAGCGAGCCGGCACCCGACCCCCGGCCAGGGCCGACCGGCACGCCGTTGTTCTTGGCCCACTGGATAAAGTCCATCACGATCAGGAAGTAACCGGGGAAGCCCATCTGGATGATGATATCCAGCTCGAAATTCAGCCGGTCGACATAGACCTGGCGCTTGGCCTCATAGTCTTCGGTGGTGTCCTTGGGCAGCAGGACGGAGAGCCGCTCTTCCAGGCCATCGAACGAAACTTTGCGGAAATACTCATCGATGGTCATGCCATCGGGGATCGGGAAGTTGGGCAGGAAGTGCGTGCCCAGCTTGACTTCGATGTTACAGCGCTTGGCGATCTCGACGGTGTTTTCCAGCGCCTCGGGAATGTCGCTGAACAGCTCGGCCATTTCCTCGGCGCTTTTGAGATACTGCTGATCGCTGTAGTTCTTCGACCGTCGCGGGTCGTCGAGGGCCCGGCCCTCGCCGATACACACGCGGGTTTCGTGGGCGGCGAAATCTTCCTGCTTGAGGAAACGCACGTCGTTGGTCGCGACCAGCGGTGCGCCGATTTTCTCGGCCAACGCCACCGCGCCATGCAGTTGTTCTTCATCGTTGGGGCGGTTGGTGCGCTGGATTTCCAGATAGAAGCGATCCGGAAACACGGCCATCCATTCACGCGCCAGGTTTTCCGCTTCTTGCGGGTTACCGCTGAGCATGGCCTGGCCGATCTCGCCCTCCTTGGCCGCAGACAGCATGATCAGGCCGTCGCTGGCCTCGGCCACCCATTCGCGCTCGATGATGATCGAGCCATTGCGCTGACCCTCGATGAACCCGCGAGAAATCAATTCGGTGAGATTGCGATAACCCGCGGCGTTCATCACCAGCAGGCTGATCCGGCTCAGGGGGTTGTCCGGATCCTTGTTCGACAGCCACAGGTCGGCGCCGCAGATCGGCTTGATCCCGGCACCCATGGCGTTTTTGTAGAATTTGACCAGGGAACACATGTTGTTCTGGTCAGTGACCGCTACGGCAGGCATGTTCATGCCGACCAGGGTCTTGACCAGCGGTTTGATCCGCACCAGACCGTCGACCAGGGAATATTCAGTGTGCAGGCGTAGGTGAACGAATGAAGCCGGCATAGTGATCCTGCGTTAAGTCATGAAAACAACAAGGCCCGGATTGTACCGGGCCTTGGTAGAAAAAATCAGCCTGGCGACTCACTCAAGATGAGTCCTTCCCGCGCTTCGTAAGCAAGCCGTACCGGAGCAAACGAGCGCCGGTGAATCGGCGTCGGGCCCAAGCGTGCCAGGGCTTCCAGATGAACGGGCGTCGGGTAGCCTTTGTGTCCGCCGATGCCGTAACCGGGATAGATCAATTCGAAAGCCGCCATTTCACGGTCACGACTGACCTTGGCCAGGATCGACGCCGCCGCAATGGCCGGAACCTTGCCATCGCCCTGGACCACGGCTTCGGCGCGCATCGGCAATTTCGGGCAACGGTTACCGTCGATCATTGCCAGTTTCGGCTGGATGTGCAGCCCGGCAACCGCGCGCTGCATGGCCAGCATGGTGGCGTGAAGGATGTTCAGCTCGTCGATCTCTTCGACTTCGGCGCGGGCAATGCACCAGCTCAGAGCTTTTTCGCAGATTTCGTCGAAGAGCTTCTCGCGGCGGGCCTCGGTGAGCTTCTTCGAGTCGTTGAGCCCGAGGATCGGACGACTCGGATCAAGGATCACCGCCGCCGTCACCACCGCGCCACAGAGCGGCCCACGACCGACTTCATCGACTCCGGCTACCAATTCTTCAACCTCCGCGACCAAGGTGAAATCCAGCCCCATCTGCATACTTTCTTTACTCATTTTACCGGGTCGATCAGGTTCAGCACTGCATCCGCTGCCTGGTTGGAAGCATCCAGACGAAGGGTCCGGTGAATTTCATCAAAACCGCGGGTTTGCTCTTCACCACCTTCGATCAGTGGCGACAAGGTTTGGGCCAGCGCTTCAACTGTCGCATCGTCCTGCAACAACTCAGGCACCAACAGGCGTTGGGCCAGCAGGTTCGGCAAGGACACGTAGGGGCTTTTCACCATGCGCTTTAGAATCCAGAACGTCAGCGGTGCCAGGCGATAGGCAACGACCATCGGTCGCTTGTACAACAACGCTTCAAGGGTTGCTGTACCGGAGGCAATCAGCACCGCGTTACACGCCGCCAGCGCCAGATGGGACTTGCCGTCGAGCAAGGTCAGCGGCAAATCGCGACCGGCCAACAGCTCTTCAAGCTGTGCCCGGCGTTGCGGATTGGCACAAGGCACGACAAACCGCACACCGGGGCGCAGGGCCCGCAGGCGTTGGGCCGTGTCGAGAAACAAGGCACCGAGACGGCCGACTTCGCCGCCACGACTACCGGGCATGAGCGCCACCAACGGCCCGTCAGGCAATCCCAGTTCGGCCCGCGCAGCGGCGCGGTCGGCTTCCAGCGGAATGGCATCGGCCAAGGTATGGCCGACAAACCGCACGGGCACGCCTTTCTCTTCGTAGAATTTCGCTTCGAACGGGAACAGCGTGAGCATCAGGTCGCAACCTTCGCGAATCTTCAGCACGCGCTTCTGGCGCCACGCCCAGACGGACGGGCTGACGTAATGCACGGTCTTGATCCCGGCCTGACGCAGCTTGAGTTCGATATTGAGGTTGAAGTCCGGGGCGTCGATACCGATGAAGACGTCCGGCTTCGCGGCGATCAGGTCGGCTACCAGTTTTTTGCGGCGCTTGAGTAATTCACGTAACCGACCCAGCACTTCGACCAGGCCCATGACCGACAGGCGTTCCATGGGAAAATAAGATGTCAGGCCTTCTGCCTGCATCAATGGGCCGCCGACACCGATGAATTCGACCGCCGGATGGCGCGCCTTGAGCGCACGCATCAGACCCGCACCCAGAATGTCGCCGGAAGCCTCGCCCGCCACCAGCGCAATACGCAGATTGGCCATGATTAGCGGGTGATGCCGCGGGTCGAGGACTGTATGGAATCGCGGAACACCGCCACTTCCGGGAACTGGTCAGAGGATTCGGCCAACTCGGCGAGCGCTTGCTCAACCGTCAGCCCCTGGCGATAGACCACCTTGTAGGCACGACGCAGGGCGTGGATCGCGTCTTCGCTGAAACCGCGACGGCGCATGCCTTCAAAGTTCATGCTACGGGCTTCGGCGGGGTTGCCGAACACCGTGACATAGGCCGGGACGTCCTTGCCAATGGCGGTCCCCATGCCGGAAAAGCTGTGGGCGCCGATGTGGCAATACTGGTGAACCAGGGTGAAACCGGACAGGATCGCCCAGTCATCCACGTGCACATGGCCGGCCAGCGCGGTGTTGTTGACCAGGATGCAGTGGTTGCCGATAACACTGTCGTGACCGATGTGCGCATAGGCCATGATCAGGTTGTGATCGCCCAGGGTCGTTTCCGAACGATCCTGGATGGTTCCACGGTGAATCGTCACGCCTTCGCGGATGACGTTGTGGTCACCGATCACCAGGCGGGTTTCCTCGCCTTTGTATTTCAGATCGGGCGTGTCCTCACCTACCGAGGAAAACTGGTAAATACGGTTGTGCTTACCGATTCGGGTCGGGCCTTTGAGAATAACGTGTGGCCCGATTACCGTTCCCTCGCCGATTTCCACACCTGCGCCGACGATCGACCACGGGCCGACCTCGACACCGTCAGCCAGGATGGCTGTCGGATCGATGATTGCGCGAGGGTCGATCAAACTCATAGTTTGCGTTCCGCACAGATGATTTCAGCGGAGCAGACCGGCTTGCCATCGACCGAAGCCTGGCACTCGAACTTCCAGATCTGACGCTTGCAGCTGATGAACTTGGCCTCAAGGATCAACTGATCGCCCGGCAATACCGGCTGGCGGAAGCGCAGCTTGTCAGAGCCGACGAAGTAGTAAAGGGTGCCATCGGCCGGTTTCACGTCGAGCATTTTGAAACCAAGGATCCCGGCAGCCTGAGCCATCGCTTCGATGATCAGAACGCCCGGCATGATTGGATGCGCGGGGAAGTGACCATTGAAGAACGGTTCGTTGATGCTGACATTCTTGTAGGCGCGAATGCGCTTGCCTTCCACATCCAGATCCACGACCCGGTCCACCAGCAGGAACGGGTAACGGTGAGGCAGGTATTCGCGAATCTCGTTGATGTCCATCATTTCGGGGGGAAGCCTATGTAAAGATTGGGAGCGCGCGACTGACGCACACTCCGCTAGCAAATCAAGGACGCAGTCTAGCGGCTGTGCACACTTGATATGGAAATGGTATCAGCCATCTGATGAAGCATTACCGCCAGGGGTCACTTCCCCTGTTTGCTTTTCCAGCTGTCGCAGACGTCGCGCGATGTCATCGAGCTGACGAATACGTGCCGCGCTTTTGCGCCATTCGGCGGCTGGCTGCATCGCCGTACCGGAGGAATAGGCACCCGGCTCGGTAATCGAGTGGGTCACCATGGTCATCCCGGTGATGAAAACGTTGTCGCAAATATCGATATGCCCCACCAGCCCTACGCCACCGGCAAGCATGCAGTGCTTGCCGATCTTGGTGCTGCCGGAAATCCCCACGCACGCCGCCATGGCGGTGTGATCACCTACCTGGACGTTGTGGGCAATCTGAATCTGGTTGTCGAGCTTCACGCCGTTACCGATGACGGTATCAGCCAGCGCACCACGGTCGATGGCGGTGTTAACGCCAATTTCCACGTCATCGCCGACCAGCACACCACCAATCTGGGCGATTTTTTGCCAAATGCCTTTCTCGTTGGCAAAGCCAAAGCCTTCACCACCAAGCACCGCACCGGACTGAATCACCACCCGCTTGCCGACGCGCACGTCGTGATACAGCGTGACACGCGGGGCAAGCCAGCCTCCCTCGCCAATAACGCTACGGGCACCGATGAAGCAGTGCGCCCCCACGCTCGTACCGGCAGCAATATGCGCCCCGCTTTCGATGACCGCAAATGCACCGATACTCGCCGTCGGATCGACCACCGCATCCGCCGCAATCACCGCCGTCGGATGAATTCCGGCTGCCGCCTTGGGCTTGGGATCGAACAGGTGGGAAATACGCGCGTACGCTGCGTAAGGATCAGGCACCACCAATACATCACCGGTAAAACCTTCGGCATCAGCGGTCTTGAGCAACAACGCTGCTGCCTGACTGCCTGCCAGGTATTTGCGGTATTGGGGATTTGCGAGAAAGCTCAACTGAGTTGGGCCAGCCTCCTGCAAGGTGGCTAGCCCAGTAATTGCTTTCTCCGGGTCGCCACGTAGCGTGGCGCCGAGGAACTCGGCCAGCTGGCCGAGCTTAATGGTCGCGGTCATGGATTACTTCAGCTGATTCATGCGCTCGATAACCTGGCGCGTGATGTCGTACTGAGGCTTGACATCAATCACTGCACCACGCTCGAAGACCAGGTCAAAAGCACCTTTCTTGATGACTTCTTCCACAGCACTGTCCAGTTTCGGCTTGAGCTGCTTCAGCATTTCACGGTCGGCAACGGCTTTGGCTTCGTTCAGTTCCTTGGACTGGAACTGGAAGTCACGCGCCTTTTGCTTGAACTCAAGTTCCAGACGCTCACGCTCGCCTTGCTGCATTTTGTCGCCACCGGCCATCAGGCGATCCTGGATGCCCTTGGCGCTGCTTTCCAGCGTCTTGAGCTTGCTCAGCTGAGGGCCGAATTTCTTCTCGGCATCCACGGCGTATTTCTTGGCCGCATCCGACTCCAGCAGGGCCATCTGATAGTTCAGAACAGCGATTTTCATGTCGGCAAATGCCGGGCCTGCAACCAGTACGGAAGCCAGGAGAACCAATTGAGTCAACTTACGCACGATGCACTCCTACAAAATCCATTGTCGTTATCTTGGGGCAGACGCTTAGAACGTCTGGCCGAGGGAGAATTGGAACACTTGAGTTTCAGCGTCATCCGGTTTCTTGACTGGCATGGCCAGCGCAAAACTCAGAGGACCCAGTGCGGTGACCCAGGTCACACCCACACCGACGGAACTGGCCATATTGCTCAGACTGATGTCGTTGCACTTGGTGTTGGACTTCGTGCCATCAGCGTTGGTGGTATCAGAGCACGACGAATCGAATACGTTACCCACATCCCAGAATACCGAAGTGCGCAGGGAACGCTGGTCCTTGACGAACGGTAGCGGGAACAGAACTTCCACACCACCCTGGATCAACACGTTACCACCGAACGGCAGCGGATCCTGGTCCGGGTCGAATGCAGTGCCAGGGTTCTTGCCGGTACTTGGCGTACTGCGAGGACCCAAGGTGCTGTCCTTGAAGCCACGAACCGAGTTGAAACCACCAGCATAGTAGTTTTCATAGAATGGCAAGCCATCGGTCGAACCGTAGCCATCGCCATAACCCAATTCGGTGTGCAGGCGCATGGTGTAGTTGTCGCTCAACGGCTGGAACAGCTGGCCACGGTAGTCGAGCTTGAAGAACGACAGGTCGCTGCCCGGCGTGGTGGTTTCCAGCACGAGGCTCTGGGAATGTCCACGGGTCGCCAGTACGCCCTTGTTCAAGGTGGACTCGGACCAACCGGCCGAAGCCTTGAAGTTCAGGTACTTGTCGCCTTCCTTGTTAACGAAGTCGAAAATCTCGTCAACGGTATACACACCGGTCTTGATCTCGTCCTGCTGGGCCGTCAGGCCGAAGGTCAGGCGCGAAGTCTCGCTGATCGGGTAGCCGACGCTTACGCCTGCACCCAGGCTGTCTACGGCATAGCTGGCTACATCGACGTCGAGGTCTTTGTAGTCGGTGGTGCGGTAGAAGGCGTTATAACCCAGGCTCACGCCATCGGCAGTCCAGTAGGGGTCGACATAACCGAAGTTGTAGCGGCTCTGGTATTCACTGCGGGTCAGGCCGATGCTGACCTTGTTACCGGTACCCAGGAAGTTGTTCTGGGTGATCGAACCACCGAGGATCAGGCCCGCGCTCTGGGCGAAACCGACGCTGGCGGTGATCGAACCGGATGCCTGCTCTTCAACGCTGTAGTTGACGTCAACCTGGTCATCGACACCCGGTACGGCCGGGGTTTCAACGTTGACTTCCTTGAAGAAGCCCAGGCGCTCCAGACGGGTCTTGGATTGGTCGATCAGGTAAGTCGACGCCCAGCCACCTTCCATCTGGCGCATTTCACGGCGCAGTACTTCGTCTTCCGACTTGGTGTTGCCACGGAAGTTGATGCGGTTCACGTAGGCACGCTTGCCCGGATCGACAGCGAAGGTGATGTCTACCGTGTGGTCGTCATCGTGGGGCTGAGGCACCCCGTTGACGTTGGCAAAGGTGTAGCCCTCGTTACCCAGGCGACGGGTGATCAGCTCGGACGTGGTGGTCATCAGCTTGCGCGAGAACACCTGGCCTTTCTGCACCAGCAGCAGGGACTTGACCTGGTCTTCAGGGACTTTCAGGTCACCACTGAGTTTCACGTCACGAACGGTGTACTTGTCGCCTTCGTTGATGTTGACGGTGATGTAGACGTGCTTCTTGTCCGGGGTAATGGACACCTGGGTCGAAGCGATATCCATGTTGATGTAGCCACGGTCCAGGTAGTAGGAACGCAGGCGCTCCAGGTCACCGGAGAGTTTTTCACGGGCGTACTTGTCATCGTTCTTGAAGAACGACAGCCAGTTGGTGGTCTTGAGTTCGAACAGGTCGATCAGGTCTTCATCAGGGAAGACCGTGTTGCCTACCACGTTGATGTGCTGGATAGCTGCAACGGTGCCTTCGTTGATATTGACCTTCAAACCAACGCGGTTGCGCGGCTGCGGCACCACTTCGGTGTCGACGGTAGCGGAGTAGCGGCCCTGGGCGACGTACTGGCGCTGCAGTTCGTTACGTACGCCTTCGAGGGTGGCGCGCTGGAAGATCTCGCCTTCGGCCAGACCGGATTGCTTGAGGCCTTTCATCAGGTCTTCGGTGGAGATCGCCTTGTTGCCCTCGATCTCGATACTGGCAACCGACGGACGTTCGACTACCGTGATGACCAGGACGTTGCCATCGCGGCCCAGCTGGATATCTTGAAAGAACCCGGTTTTGAACAGCGCACGAGTGGATTCCACCAGGCGTCGATCATCCGCCTGTTCACCGACGTTCAACGGCAAAGCACCAAAGACGCTACCCGCGGAGACCCGCTGGAGGCCATTGACGCGAATATCAGAGATAGTGAAGGACTCGGCGTGAACTTCGGCGATCATCAATACGGTGAGAACCGCAGTTAGCAGCAGACGTTTCATGAAGTCCTTTCTTATTCCAACTGGCAATAAACAAACTGCCGCAAAATGCGGCAGATTCGCAATTCAGCGACGTTACAGACGACCCAGATCATTAACCAGAGCGAGCAACATCACTCCGATCACCAAACTGATGCCAATCTGTATCCCCCAACCTTGCACCCGATCCGACAAGGGACGACCACGCGCCCACTCGATCAGATAAAACAACAAATGCCCCCCATCCAGCACAGGAATGGGCAGCAAATTCAGAACCCCCAGGCTAATACTCAGATAAGCAAGGAAATTCAGGAAATCAGCGACGCCCGACTGGGCCGAAGCGCCCGCCACTTTAGCAATGGTTATCGGTCCACTCAAGTTTTTTACCGAGAGCTCACCGAACAACATTTTCTTCAGCGAATCCAGGGTCAGCAGGCTCATCGTCCAAGTGCGTCGAGCCCCCTCCCCCACGGCTGCCAACGGCCCGTAACTGACTTCGCGAATCATCTCTGGTGGCCAATCGACCGCTTTCACCCCCGCCCCAAGGTAACCGGTGGGTGCCTTGCTTTCGCCACGGGCAGCCAACATCACGGGGATGTCGATTTGAGCACCGTCACGCTCGACCCGCAGCATGATTTTGGTATCAGGATGCATACGGACCGTATCGACGACCTGTTGCCAGTCATCTACCGCCTTGCCATCCACTGCCAACAGTCGGTCACCGGTCTTCAGGCCAGCAGCCTGGGCCGGACCTTTGGAATCCAGCTCAGCCAGTACCGGCGGCAATGCCGGGCGCCATGGACGAATACCCAGCGAACGAATCGGGTCCGGCTCGTCAGCACCCTTGAGCCACTTGTCCAACACCAGCTCACGGGGCGAATCCACGGTGGATCCCTGCTCACGAACCAGCAGTTGCAGGGAGCCGCTTTCACCCAGGCGACGGACCAGTTGCAGATTGACTGCAGCCCAGCCTGAAGTGGGCTCGCCGTCGATGGCTATGATTTCCTGGCCTGCGCCCAGGCCCGCCTTGGCAGCAAGGCTACCGGATTCGACAGCACCGATGACCGGGCGAACCTGCTCGGTACCGAGCATCGCCAACGCCCAGAAAAACACCATCGCCAACAAAAAGTTGGCAATCGGCCCTGCCGCCACGATCGCGATGCGCTGGCGCACCGATTTACGGTTGAAGGATTGATCGAGCTGATCGGCCGGCACTTCACCCTCACGCTCGTCGAGCATTTTCACGTAGCCGCCCAGCGGAATGGCAGCCACCACGAATTCAGTGCCCTGCTTGTCGTGCCAGCGCAGCAGCGGCATGCCGAAGCCTACGGAGAAACGCAGCACCTTGACCCCACAGCGTCGCGCGACCCAGAAATGGCCGAACTCGTGGAAGGTGACCAGCACGCCCAAAGCTACCAGGGTGCCGACAATCATATAGAGCGCGCTCATCTATTTTCTCCGCATTCCTATCCAGGCCTGCAATTTTACCGCCCGTGACGACTCAACCATTGTTCGGCCAGCACACGCGCCTTGGCGTCCGCCGTGAACACCGCATCAAGATCATTCACTACAACCACCGGCTCGAGATTGAGTACTTCCTCGATGATACTCGCGATTTCCAGGTAACGAACCCGTCCGTCGAGAAAGGCCGCGACAGCGACTTCATTTGCCGCATTCAACATCGCCGGAGCGCTGTTGCCCGCCTCGGCTGCCTGACGGGCCAGGCGCAGGCACGGGAATCGATCTTCGTCAGGCGCCTGGAAGTCCAGGCGCGCGACGGCAAACAGGTCCAGCGGCGGCACGCCTGAGTCAATTCGCTCAGGCCATGCCAGCGCATTGGCGATCGGGGTTCGCATGTCCGGATTACCCAACTGGGCCAATACCGAACCATCGATGTAGTCGACCAGCGAATGAATCACACTTTGGGGGTGAATCACCACTTCAACCTGGGACGGCTTGGCATCGAACAGCCAGCAGGCCTCGATCAATTCAAGCCCTTTATTCATCATGCTGGCCGAATCGACCGAGATCTTGCGCCCCATGGACCAATTAGGGTGCGCACAGGCCTGCTCGGGCGAAACATGCGCCAGCTCAGCCATGGGTGTCTGCCGGAACGGACCACCAGAGGCGGTCAGCAGGATGCGCCGCACGCCGACCGCATCCAGGCCACGGGCAATATCCCGGGGCATGCACTGGAAAATCGCGTTGTGCTCACTGTCGATCGGCAGCAATACCGATCCACTCTTGCGCACAGCCTGCATAAACAACGCGCCGGACATGACCAGCGCTTCCTTGTTGGCCAGGAGGATCTTCTTGCCAGCCTCAACGGCCGCCAGGGTCGGGCGCAAGCCCGCCGCGCCGACGATGGCCGCCATGACCGCATCGACTTCAGGGGCGGCAGCAACCTGACACAACCCCTCCTCCCCCACCAGAACCCGAGTGGACAGGCCCGCGGCGTGCAGATCATCCTGCAAACGGCGGGCAGCCGCAGCTTCAGGCACCACGGCAAACTGCGGGGCGTGACGCACACACAGCGCCAGCAGCTCGCTCAGGCGGCTGAAACCGCTCAAGGCGAAGACTTGATAGCGCCCAGGGTGGCGGGCGATGACATCCAGGGTGCTCAAGCCGATCGAGCCCGTGGCCCCCAGGACGGTAATCTGTTGAAGACGGCTCACGGCGCAGCCATCCACAACAGCACCGCGAACACCGGGATCGCCGCGGTCAGGCTGTCGATGCGGTCCAGCACGCCGCCGTGCCCGGGCAACAGATTACTGCTGTCCTTGATCCCGGACTGGCGCTTGAACATGCTTTCGGTGAGATCGCCCACCACCGAGACGAACACGATCAGCGCAGCGCCGATCAAGCCCTTGAACAATTGCGCCACTGTCCAGTCACGCACCAGGGCAACCAGGGTAGTGATCACCAGGCTCAGGGCCAGGCCACCATATACACCCTCCCAGCTCTTACCCGGGCTGACCTGCGGTGCCAGCTTGCGCTTGCCGAAAGCACGTCCCGAGAAGTAAGCACCGATATCGGCACCCCAGACCAGCACCATCACCGCCATGATCAGCCAGTTACCCAACGGGTATTGCTTGATGTGTACCAGGCCTTGCCAGGCCGGCAACAGGATCAACAGGCCGATCACCAGCTTGCAGGCAGCGCTCGCCCAATGTTCGCTGGAGCGCGGGTAGGTCAGCACCAGATAGGTCGCCACCGCCCACCAGAGCACCGAAGCACCCAACACCCATGGCGCGAGGCCAGGGAGGATGTACATGACAAACAGCATCAATGCGACCACGGCGGCATAGCCGGCACGAAACGCTTGAGCAGTGAAACCGGCCAGGCGCGCCCATTCCCAGGCACCCAGGGTCACGACCAGGCCGATGAACAGCGCAAAAGCGGAACCTTCCAGCAGAAAAAAACCACAGAGGGCAATCGGCAACAGGATCAGCGCGGTGATGATTCGTTGTTTAAGCATTAAACCCGGGCTCCAGCCTCGACCTGCTCGCTCGTTTTACCGAAGCGGCGCTGGCGAGATGCGAAATCGGCCAGCGCATTGCGCATGGCATCGTGTTTGAAGTCCGGCCAGAACAGGTCGGAAAAGTACAACTCGGCGTAGGCCAGTTGCCACAGCAGGAAGTTACTGATGCGATGTTCGCCACCGGTACGGATGCACAAGTCCGGCAACGGCAGGTCGCCTGTGGCCAGACAGGTTTGCAGCAGCTGCGGCGTGATGTCTTCCGGCCGCAGGTGCCCGGCCTGAACCTCACGCGCCAGGCGCTGTGCGGCTTGTGCGATATCCCACTGACCGCCGTAATTGGCGGCGATCTGCAGGACGAAGCGATTGGCGCCGGCCGTCATGGCCTCTGCTTCACGCATGGCAGCCTGGAGTTCCGGGTGGAAGCGCGAACGGTCGCCAATGATGCGCAAGCTGATGTTGTTGTCGTTGAGGCGCTTGGCCTCGCGACGCAATGCCTTGAAGAACAGATCCATCAAGGCACTGACTTCATCGGCTGGACGCTGCCAGTTCTCACTGGAGAAGGCGAACAAGGTCAACACCTCGACCCCCGCCTCGGCACACACCTCGATGACCGCGCGCACCGCATCCACACCCGCTTTATGCCCGGCGACACCCGGCATAAAGCGTTTTTTCGCCCAGCGATTATTACCATCCATGATGATCGCGACATGGCGCGGCACCGTGGACGGTGCAACCTGCTTGGTCTTTTCCATGAAAGCGCGAACCTTATACGGCCATCAGGTCTTTTTCTTTCTGCGCCAGGTTCGCGTCGATTTGAGCCACGTACTTCTTGGTCAGGTCATCGATTTCGCCAGTTGCGCGACGTTCTTCGTCTTCGCTGATTTCCTTTTCCTTGACCAGATCCTTGAGCTGGCTGTTGGCGTCGCGACGGATGTTGCGCACGGCAACCCGGGCATCCTCAGCCACGTCACGCGCCTGCTTGGTGAAGCCCTTGCGGGTTTCCTCGGTCAGGGCTGGCATGGAGATCAGCAGTAACTCACCCAGGTTGGTCGGGTTGAGGTTCAGGCCGGCACTGCCGATGGCCTTGTCGACGGCGCCCAGCATGTTGCGCTCAAAGGCAACGACTTGCAGGGTACGCGCGTCCTTGACGGTGATGTTCGCCACTTGCTTGATCGGGGTATCGGCACCGTAGTACGGAACCATCACACCTTCCAGGATGCTTGGATGCGCCTGGCCGGTACGGATACGACCGAAGTTGTGCGCCAGCGATTCCACCGACTTCTGCATGCGCTCTTGAGCGTCTTTCTTGATTTCGTTGATCATTGTTGGCCTTCCTCGATCAGGGTCCCTTCAGCGCCACCATGCACGATATTCAGCAGGGCGCCGGGCTTGTTCATATTAAATACGCGCAACGGCATCTTGTGGTCGCGGCACAGGCAAATGGCCGTCAGATCCATCACGCCCAGCTTGCGATCCAGTACTTCATCGTAGGTCAGATGATCGAACTTCTCGGCATGCGGGTCTTTGAATGGGTCAGCGGTGTAGACGCCATCGACCTTGGTTGCCTTGAGCACGACATCGGCGTCGATTTCAATTGCACGCAGGCAGGCAGCCGAATCCGTGGTGAAGAACGGGTTGCCGGTGCCGGCCGCGAAAATCACCACATCCTTGGAATTCAAGTGGCGCATGGCCTTGCGGCGATCGTAGTGATCGGTCACGCCAACCATGGAGATGGCCGACATCACGATGGCCGAGATATTGGCACGTTCCAGCGCGTCGCGCATGGCCAAGGCGTTCATCACAGTGGCCAGCATGCCCATGTGGTCGCCCGTGACCCGGTCCATGCCCGCCTTGCTCAGCGCTTCGCCGCGGAACAGGTTGCCGCCGCCGATCACCAGGCCAACCTGGACACCGATGCCGACCAGCTGGCCGACTTCCAGCGCCATGCGATCCAGAACTTTCGGATCGATCCCGAACTCTTCCGAGCCCATCAGGGCCTCGCCGCTAAGCTTGAGTAGAATGCGTTTATAGCGAGCCTGATAACCACTGCCCTGCTGAGCCATTGCGAATCTCTCCTGCGGCGTATTTTAAAAAATTCTTTGCGAGCTGTTTTCAGCTGGCGTTCACTCTAGCGTGGCGCTGCTTCAGCGCCATCGGAACATGGCTTTGTAAGCCAGTTCCAAACGGAAACCAATAAAAATTGGTTACCCATCTGAAAAGAGGCTGCGCGCGTGAGCGGGCAGCCTCTTCAGGGCGACAGTTAAAAAACTGTCTTATTGCTTGGCGGCAGCCAGCTGTGCGGCAACTTCTTCAGCGAAGTTGTCCACTGGCTTCTCGATGCCTTCGCCGACTTTGAAGTAGGTGAAGGAAACGATTTCAGCGCCAGCTTTCTTGGCCAGGGCACCCACGGTGAGCTCTGGGTTCATTACGAAAGCTTGCTCGACCAGGCTGGCTTCAGCCAGGAACTTGGTGATACGGCCAGCAATCATCTTCTCGACGATTTCAGCAGGCTTGCCTTTCATCTTGTCTTCGTTCAGCTGCAGGAATACAGCTTTCTCGCGCTCGATGGCTTCGGCAGAAACCTGCGATGGCAGCAGGAATTCAGGGTTGCTTGCCGCCACGTGCATGGCGATCTCTTTGGCCAGCTGAACATCGCCGCCCTTGAGAACAACAGCAACACCGATCTTGTTACCGTGCAGGTAAGTACCCACCACGTCACCTTCAACGCGAACCAGGCGACGGATGTTGACGTTTTCGCCAACTTTGGCCACCAGGGCTTCACGAGCCGATTCCTGAGCGGCGATCAGCGGAGCTGCGTCGGTCAGTTTTTCAGCGAAGGCTTTTTCTACGCTGGCAGCCACGAAGTTCTTGAAGTCGTCTTGCAGGGCCAGGAAGTCGGTCTGCGAGTTCACTTCCAGCAGTACGGCGGACTTGTCGTCGGCCTTGATGGCGATTGCGCCTTCAGCGGCAACGTTGCCCGCTTTCTTGGCAGCCTTGATGGCGCCCGAAGCACGCATGTCATCAATGGCTTTCTCGATGTCGCCGCCGGCCTTGGTCAAGGCCTTTTTGCAATCCATCATGCCTTCGCCGGTACGCTCGCGCAGTTCTTTGACCAACGCTGCAGTAATCTCTGCCATTTCAAAATTCCTCTTGGATAGGTTATCAACCATTCCACCCGATCGAACGGGCGTTCAATTCTTCCCGAACCACCCTTGTTAGCTGCCGCACGTTACAGATAGAACAGTGGGCGCCGACAAACGGTTTTCGAGGTGGCAAAAAGGGGGCCAAGCCCCCTTTTTGCTTACTGAGTCAACGCCAGGGCGTCAATTACTCAGCTGCAGCTGCCGGAGCTTCTTCAACGAAAACTTCGGTGCCGCCAGCAACGTTGTTGCGACCACGGATAACAGCGTCAGCCATCGAACCCATGTACAGCTGGATAGCGCGGATTGCGTCATCGTTGCCTGGGATGATGTAGTCAACGCCTTCCGGGCTGCTGTTGGTATCGACTACGCCGATAACCGGGATGCCCAGCTTGTTGGCTTCGGTGATCGCGATGCGCTCGTGATCAACGTCGATAACGAACAGAGCGTCTGGCAGACCGCCCATGTCCTTGATACCACCCAGGGAACGATCCAGCTTTTCCAGGTCACGGGAGCGCATCAGCGCTTCTTTCTTGGTCAGCTTGGCGAAAGTACCGTCTTCGGCTTGTACTTCAAGGTCACGCAGACGCTTGATGGAAGCACGGATGGTTTTGAAGTTGGTCAGCATGCCGCCCAACCAGCGGTGATCGACGTACGGCGAACCGCAACGTGCTGCTTCTTCAGCAACGATCTTGCCAGCGGAACGCTTGGTGCCGACGAACAGAATCTTGTTTTTGCCCTGGGCCAGACGCTCTACGAAAGTCAGAGCTTCGTTGAACATTGGCAGGGTTTTTTCAAGGTTGATAATGTGGATCTTGTTACGCGCGCCGAAAATGTATTTACCCATTTTCGGGTTCCAGTAACGGGTCTGGTGACCGAAGTGCACACCGGCCTTCAGCATATCGCGCATGTTGACTTGGGACATGATAGTTCCTTAATAAGTCGGGTTTGGCCTCCACGTATCCCAATGACCAACCACCAGCATTTCGCTTGCGGCACCCAGGTCATCGTGTCGACACGTGTGTGGATTTAAGCTTTTCGGGGCATCCCCGGAAAGCGGCGCATTTTATATCACAAGGCAGGAAAAAACGGAACCCGGATTCTGAAATCGAGGCGAATGCACAACACCATCCCTTGGAATCGGCCCAGAATGCACCATTCTATAGAGAGAAGCGATCTACAGAGCCGCGGATTCGCGTTGATCGTCTGTTAGAATCGCGTTTTTCAGGGCTGCGAAGATCGATCGCGCAACGCCCTTTTCGTCTGGAAAGCGCCATCGAGCGTAGAGAGAGCCTGTATGACCGTCACCCTCAAAACCCCAGAGGACATCGCTGGCATGCGTGTCGCCGGCAAACTGGCCGCCGACGTGCTGGAAATGATTGCCGAATATGTCAAACCGGGCGTCACCACCGATCAACTGAACCAGATCTGTCACGACTATATCGTCAACGAGCAGAAGGCCATCCCTGCCCCGCTGAACTACAAGGGCTACCCGAAGTCGATCTGCACCTCGATCAACCATGTGGTCTGCCACGGCATCCCGAACGACAAGCCGCTCAAGGATGGCGACACCCTGAACATCGACGTCACGGTCATCAAGGACGGCTACCACGGCGACACCAGCCGTATGTTCCACGTCGGCAACGTGCCGGTCTGGGCTGAGCGCCTGTCGCAAGTGACCCAGGAATGCATGTACAAGGCGATTGAAATCGTCAAGCCAGGGTGCCGCCTGGGCGACATCGGTGAAATCATCCAGAAGCACGCCGAGAAAAACGGCTTTTCGGTGGTTCGTGAGTTCTGCGGCCACGGCATCGGCAAGGTGTTCCATGAAGAGCCGCAGATCCTGCACTACGGCCGTGCCGGTACCGGCATGGAACTGAAGGCTGGCATGACCTTCACCATCGAGCCAATGATCAACCAGGGCCGCGCCGACACCAAGGTGCTGGGCGATGGCTGGACCGCGATCACCAAGGACCGCAAGCTGTCGGCACAGTGGGAACACACCTTGCTGGTAACCGAAACCGGCTACGAGATCTTCACCCTGCGCAGCGATGACACCATCCCTCGCGTTTCGGCCTGATCCCGTCACCGTATCCAGCCTATAGAAAGGAAAGCAATCGATGCCACAGGTGGATCCAGAACTCTTCGATCGCGGCCAGTTCCAGGCTGAACTGGCCCTGAAGGCCAGCCCGATCCCGGCCTTCAAGAAGGCGATCCGCCAGGCTCGCGAGGTGCTCGACGGGCGCTTTCGCAGTGGCCGGGAGATTCGCCGCTTGATCGAGGACCGTGCCTGGTTCGTCGATAACATCCTGCAAAAGGCCTGGGAGCAATTCAGCTGGAGCGAAGACGCCGACATCGCGCTGGTCGCGGTCGGCGGCTACGGTCGTGGCGAATTGCATCCTTATTCCGATATCGACCTGCTGATCCTGCTGGACAGTGCGGACCACGAAGTTTTCCGCGAGCCCATCGAGCGCTTCCTGACCCTGCTGTGGGACATTGGCCTGGAAGTCGGCCAGAGCGTGCGCTCGGTTGACGAGTGCGCCGTCGAGGCCCGCGCTGACCTCACGGTTGTCACCAACCTGATGGAAAGCCGCACCATCTGCGGTCCCGAACACCTGCGCCAGCGCATGCTGGACGTCACCAGCACCGCACACATGTGGCCGAGCAAGGAGTTTTTCCTGGCCAAGCGCGCCGAGCAGAAAGCCCGTCACCACAAGTACAACGACACCGAGTACAACCTGGAACCCAACGTCAAGGGCTCCCCCGGCGGACTGCGGGATATCCAGACGATTCTCTGGGTGGCCCGTCGCGAGTACGGCACCCTGAACCTGCGGGCACTGGCCGGCGAAGGTTTTCTGGTCGAAAGCGAAAACGCCCTGCTGGCCTCCTCCCAGGAGTTCCTGTGGAAGGTGCGTTATGCCCTGCACATGCTCGCCGGACGCTCCGAAGACCGCCTGCTGTTCGATCACCAACGCACCATTGCCGGGCTGCTGGGATTTGAAGGGGACGACGCCAAGCAAGCCGTCGAGAACTTCATGCAGCAGTATTTCCGCGTGGTCATGAGCATTGCCCAGCTCAGCGACCTGATCATCCAGCACTTCGAGGAAGTCATCCTCGCCCCGGAGGATGCGGCACCGCCACAACCGGTCAACTCACGATTCCAGTTGCACGACGGCTACATCGAGGCGCGTAACGACAATGTGTTCCGCCGCACCCCGTTCGCCATGCTCGAAATCTTCGTGCTGATGGCCCAGCAACCGGAAATCAAGGGCGTGCGCGCCGATACCATTCGCCTGCTACGCGAGAATCGGCACCTGATCAACGACGACTTCCGCAACGACATACGCAACACCAGCCTGTTCATCGAGCTGTTCAAATGCAAGATCGGCATCCACCGCAACCTGCGCCGGATGAACCGCTACGGCATTCTCGGACGTTATCTGCCGGAATTCGGTTTCATCGTCGGCCAGATGCAGCACGACCTGTTCCACATCTATACGGTTGACGCCCACACCCTGAACCTGATCAAGCACCTGCGTAAATTGCAGTACACCCAGGTTTCGGAAAAATTCCCGTTGGCCAGCAAGCTCATGGCCAAGCTGCCCAAGCCTGAACTGATCTACCTCGCCGGTCTGTACCACGACATCGGCAAGGGCCGGCATGGCGATCACTCGGACATCGGCGCGGTGGACGCCGAGGCCTTCTGCCAGCGCCATCAGCTGCCGGTGTGGGACAGCCGCCTGATCGTCTGGCTGGTGCAAAACCATCTGATGATGTCGACCACGGCCCAGCGCAAGGATTTGTCCGATCCACAGGTGATCCATGATTTCGCCCAGACAGTGGGCGATGAAACACGCCTCGACTACCTGTACGTGCTGACGGTCGCCGACATCAACGCCACCAACCCGACCCTGTGGAACTCCTGGCGGGCCAGCCTGCTGCGCCAGCTCTACACCGAAACCAAGCGCGCCCTGCGTCGCGGCCTGGAAAACCCCGTGGACCGCGAAGAACAGATCCGCCAGACCCAGAGCGCCGCCCTGGACATCCTGGTGCGCGGCGGTACCGACCCGGACGACGTCGAGCAGTTGTGGGCGCAACTGGGGGACGACTATTTCCTGCGCCACACCGCCAGCGACGTCGCCTGGCACAGCGATGCGATCCTCCAGCAGCCGGCCGACGGCGGGCCGCTGGTACTGATCAAGGAAACCACTCAACGCGAGTTCGAGGGCGGCACGCAAATCTTCATCTACGCACCGGACCAGCACGATTTCTTCGCCGTGACCGTGGCCGCGATGGACCAGCTCAACCTGAACATCCATGACGCCCGGGTCATCACCTCCAGCAGCCAGTTCACCCTCGACACCTATATAGTGCTCGATACCGATGGCGACTCGATCGGTGATAATCCGGCACGGGTCAAGCAGATCCGTGACGGCCTGACCGAAGCCCTGCGCAATCCGGACAATTACCCGACCATCATCCAGCGCCGAGTGCCGCGCCAGCTCAAGCATTTTGCCTTCGCACCACAGGTGACGATCCACAACGACGCCCAGCGCCCGGTGACCGTACTGGAACTGACTGCCCCTGATCGCCCTGGCCTGCTGGCACGGGTCGGCACGATCTTCCTGGAGTTCGACCTGTCGCTGCAGAACGCCAAGATCGCCACCCTCGGGGAGCGTGTGGAAGACGTGTTCTTCATCACCGACGCGAACAACCAACCGTTGTCCGACCCGTTGCTGTGCAGTCGCTTGCAGGATGCAATCGTCGAACAGTTGAGCGTCAACCAGGAACCCGATATCAAACTGTCGCGCATCAGCATTTGAATTAAGTATCTCCCCTCTGTAGGAGCCGGCTTGCTGGCGATGGCATCACCTCGGTATGCCAGCTGAATCGCGGTGATGCCATCGCCAGCAAGCCGGTTCCTACGTAGTGCAGGTCTTCACATTGAACGAGATCCATCGATGAACAACGCTCTGACCCAGCTCCAGCCCTACCCGTTCGAGAAGCTCCGCGCCCTGCTCGGCAGCGTCACGCCAAACCCGGACAAACGCCCTATCGCGCTGTCGATCGGCGAACCGAAACACCGCTCGCCAAGCTTTGTCGCCGAAGCCCTGGCCAGCAACCTGGATCAGATGGCCGTGTACCCGACCACCCTCGGCATCCCGGCCCTGCGTGAAGCCATCGCCGCCTGGTGCGAGCGCCGCTTCAACGTACCGAGCGGCTGGATCGACCCGGCGCGCAACGTGCTGCCGGTCAACGGCACCCGTGAAGCGCTGTTCGCCTTCACTCAGACCGTGGTCAACCGTTGCGACGACGCGCTGGTGGTCAGCCCAAATCCGTTCTATCAGATCTACGAAGGCGCCGCGTTCCTCGCCGGGGCCAAGCCGCACTACCTGCCGTGCCTGGACGAAAATGGCTTCAACCCGGATTTCGATGCCGTTTCGCCGGACATCTGGCAACGCTGCCAGATCCTGTTCCTGTGCTCGCCGGGTAACCCGACAGGCGCGCTGATCCCGGTCGAGACCTTGAAAAAGCTGATCGCCCTGGCTGACGAATACGACTTCGTGATCGCCGCGGACGAGTGCTACAGCGAGCTGTATTTCGACGAACAGACGCCGCCACCTGGCCTGCTCAGCGCTTGCGTGGAACTGGGCCGCAAGGATTTCAAGCGCTGCGTGGTATTCCACAGCCTGTCCAAGCGCTCCAACCTGCCAGGCCTGCGTTCGGGCTTCGTGGCCGGTGACGCTGACGTCCTCAAGGGCTTTCTGCTCTATCGCACCTATCACGGCTGCGCGATGCCGGTTCAAACCCAACTGGCCAGCGTTGCCGCGTGGAACGACGAAGTGCATGTGCGCGCCAACCGTGCGCTGTATCGCGAGAAGTACGACGCGGTGCTGAAAATCCTCAGCCCGGTGATGGACGTGCAACGCCCGGACGGTGGTTTTTACCTTTGGCCGAATGTGGCCGGTGACGACGCGGCCTTCTGCCGCGACCTGTTCGAGCAGGAGCATGTGACCGTGGTGCCAGGTTCATATCTGTCCCGCGAGGTGGATGGCGTCAATCCGGGTGCCGGGCGTGTGCGCATGGCGTTGGTTGCGCCGTTGGCCGAGTGTGTAGAAGCCGCGGAGCGAATTCGAAACTTCATTGACGCACGCAGAAGCTGACAATGAGCTTTCCCTGTACCGTGCAACGCGGTGCAGGGAACTTAAACACTGTGCACTCAATAATACGCGCAACAAACTGAACAACTACCCACCTCGACAACCACCTGCCAACCTTTTACTTTGAGGACTCATTAACAAACAACTAAGTGCAACCACATGAATCAACTTAAATACTGTAAACCCATCACAGCTCCCGACCCCCTCGAATCTTATCAGGCGGCCATTAATGAAAACCCCAGTAATGGAGCAAGTCCGGGCAATCGCAAAAAACGCAGCATCAGCGAGCACACTAAATATTGGCTACCCGGCAGAACCCTGAAGATTCTGGTTTTCGAATATAACGAGCATTCTTTTGCCGCCGTAAAAAATGGCGCAAGCAAATGGCTACCGTATATCAATCTCAAATTCGAATTCATTGAAATGGATGAGCAGGATATTTTTGCCTCGGATGAACGCCTGGGTGATATCCGTGTCGATTTTCAACACTCGTTCGACAATAGCGGAAGTTCAAGACTCGGCACCGACGCCCTTACCGGTGCCCACGACCTTCCGTCCATGACACTCGGCACCAACTTTGACTCACCCTACTTCGAATCCACGGTCATACATGAGTTTGGGCATGCACTCGGCCTGCACCATGAACATCAACATCCAGATGCCGGAATACCCTGGGACCGAGAAAAAACATATATTCACATGGCTCACAACCATAAACTTTCAAGGGCTGAAGTTGATGCCAACGTTTTCCCCTTGGAGCGCAGCGCCTTTCGGACTTACACACCCTATGACCGCCAATCAGTGATGCATTATCACGTACTCAACGAACTTACCGTGGGCGACTGGCATCAACCTGCAAACTTGAATATCAGCGAAGGCGACATCGCAGCCGTGCGCAGGATTTACCCATAACCGCGCCGGCTGCGACAATACAACCTTACTTTACCACGCCAAGCTGAGCCTCACTCAAGTCCAACTCACCCAATACTTCCCGCAATACGTCATCGGCGATCTGGTGATGACGACTGAGGCTATACAACTCCAAGCGCTGCGCTCGCAGCGCCTTTAATCGCAGGCGCCGTTCCAGCAAGTCCATCTGCAAGGCCAGAGCCTGTGCTTCTGCCGAATCGTTGAATATCTCCAGTTGCTGGCGGTACTCGGCCATGATCCGCGCCTTGAGCTCTGCGGCCAGCGCTGCCTGCGCCGCATCCTGGGGGCTGGCCTCTTCAGTTTCCAAGGCATGAATGGCCGCCTCGGCAGTTTTACGCCAGGCATCGCGCACTTCATTGCGACGTTTGTCGTCGGAGCTTTTCTCAATACCGCGCAGTAACAATGGCAAAGCGATGCAGGCGGCGATCAGCGACAACAGGATCACTCCGGCGGCGATGAAAATCAGCAGATCGCGCTCCGGGAACGCCACCGCTCCCATCAGCAGCGGCACCGACATCACACCCGCCAGCGTCACTGCTCCGCGTACGCCACCGACAGTGAGCAACCAGCAGGACCGCGTGATCGGTACCTGGGTCATTTCGCCCTTGCCGCGCAGGCGCCGCAGAACGATCGACGCCCGCCAGATGCTCTGCACCCAGACGAAACGCAATGCCAACAGCACCAGGAAAATCGCCACGACATCGAAGCAGCGATACAGCAAGGTCGGCCACAGCGAGGTTTCCTGGCTGGCCACCGCCTTGACGATGTCCGGCAGTTGCAAGCCCAGCAGCAGAAAGATCAGCCCATTGAAGGCGAACTCCAGCAACGACCAGACGCTGCGATTGAGCAGGCGCGTATTGGTCTGGCGCGGCAGCAGATCGAGCCAGCTCTGCATCATTCCCGCCGCCACCGCCGACAGAATGCCCGACGCACCCACGCGCTCGGCGAGCACGTACGCGGCAAACGGCAGCAACAACATGAAGACGACGTGGGTGGCCGGGTCATCCCAGCCACGGGCAATCATCCATGCCCGCAAACGCCCCACCAACCAACTCAAGGCCACACCGACAGCCAGGCCACCGAGGGCGACCATCACGAACGTCAGGCTGGCAGTGGCCAGGGAGAATGCGCCAGTCACCGCCGCCACCAGGGCAAACTTGAATGTCACCAGGCCCGAGGCATCGTTCATCAGCGCCTCGCCCTGCAGCATGTGCATCAAGGGCGTCGGCAAACGGTTCTGCGAGATCGCCGAGACCGCCACGGCGTCGGTCGGCGACAGCACTGCCGCCAGCGCAAACGCGACTGGCAACGGTATGCTCGGTAGCAGCCAGTGGATGAAATAACCCGCACCGACCACGGTAAACAACACCAACCCCACGGCCAGGGTCAGGATCGGTCCACGCAGATGCCACAATGCACGCTTGGGCATGCGCCAACCGTCGGAAAACAGCAACGGTGGCAGGAACAGGAACAGAAACAATTCAGGGTCCAATGCCACATGCAGGCCCAGGGTCGGCCAGGCGAGCAAGGCACCCGCGGCAATTTGCACCAGTGGCAGCGGCAGCGGGATCACCCGCCCGAGCAAGCGCGAAACGCCCACCAGCATCAACAGGATCAGGACGGTGTAGGCGGTTTGCATAAAACGTGGTTCCCGGACAATCGACAGCATCGAAGTGCCATATTAGCCGCTTAGACTGTGCACTGCCCCTTGCACCAACGTCGCACGCGGTCGGCCCAGGCACCGTTTCCCCTGTCGGAGCGAGCCTGCACCCACAGGATTGGCGCATCCATGGCATAATCCCAGACCTTTTATTTCCGGCACCTGTAAAGGGGGCGATTCCTTGACCGTTTCAAGTAAAACGTTGCACCTTTTCGGCATCAAGGCGTGCGACACCATGAAAAAGGCGCGCACCTGGCTTGATGAACACGCTGTCAGCTATGACTTCCATGATTACAAAGCGATCGGTATCGATCGTGAACACCTGACCCAATGGTGCAACGAGCACGGCTGGGAAGTGGTGTTAAACCGTGCAGGCACGACCTTTCGCAAGCTCGACGACGAACGCAAAGCCGATCTCGACCAGTCGAAAGCCATCGAACTGATGCTCGCACAACCTTCGATGATCAAGCGCCCGGTGCTCGATCTCGGTGACCGAACCCTGATTGGCTTCAAGCCAGATATCTACGCGGCCGCGCTCAAGTAAGCAGCCCGTTTCAATTTGCTAGAGGTATCAACATGTCCACTACCCTGTTCAGCCTGGCCTTTGGTGTCGGCACTCAAAACCGTCAAGGCGCCTGGCTGGAAGTGTTCTACGCACAGCCATTGCTCAACCCGTCTGCAGAACTGGTCGCTGCCATTGCGCCGATCCTGGGCTACACCGAAGGCAACCAGGCCATCACCTTCACCACCGCGCAAGCTTCGCAACTGGCTGAAGCCGTGAAAGGGGTCGACGCTGCCCAGGCCGCCCTGCTGACCCGCCTGGCCGAGAGCCACAAGCCGCTGGTCGCCACTGTCCTGGCCGAAGACGCACAACTGACCTCCACGCCTGAGGCCTACCTCAAGCTGCACCTGCTGTCCCATCGCCTGGTCAAGCCACACGGCCTGAACCTGGCTGGCGTGTTCCCGCTGCTGCCAAACGTAGCCTGGACCAGCCAGGGCGCCATCGACCTGTCCGAACTGGCCGAGCATCAACTCGAAGCCCGCCTGCGCGGCGAGCTGCTGGAAGTGTTCTCGGTGGACAAGTTCCCGAAAATGACCGACTACGTCGTACCGGCCGGCGTGCGTATCGCTGACGCCGCGCGCCTGCGCCTGGGCGCCTACGTGGGCGAAGGCACCACCGTCATGCACGAAGGCTTCATCAACTTCAACGCCGGCACCGAAGGCCCGGGCATGATCGAAGGCCGCGTCTCCGCTGGCGTATTCGTCGGCAAGGGTTCGGACCTGGGCGGCGGCTGCTCGACCATGGGCACCCTCTCGGGCGGCGGCAACATCGTGATCAAGGTTGGCGAAGGCTGCCTGATCGGCGCCAACGCCGGTATCGGCATCCCGTTGGGCGATCGCAACACCGTTGAGTCTGGCCTTTACGTGACTGCCGGCACCAAGGTGGCGCTACTGGACGAGAACAACGAACTGGTGAAAGTTGTGAAGGCCCGTGAGCTGGCCGGCCAGACCGACCTGCTGTTCCGTCGCAATTCGCAAACCGGTGCCGTGGAGTGCAAAACCCACAAATCGGCGATCGAATTGAACGAAGCGCTGCACGCTCACAACTAAGCGTCAGTCGATCCCTGCAGGAGCGAGCATGCTCGCGATGAACGTCAACGATAACGCGGGGCACCCGACACCCCGTGTCGTCCAGGCGTCCATCGCGAGCATGCTCGCTCCTACAGGGGTCAGGCGTAAAGGCCGAACACCATGATGATTCTCTCCCCCTGGCGCGCCGACTTTCCGGCCATCGCCGCCCTTCACCGGCAAGGCCAGACCTATCTGGACAACGCCGCCACCACGCAAAAACCGCAAGCCCTGCTCGATGCGCTGGCACATTACTACACCAACGGCGCGGCCAACGTGCATCGGGCACAACACTTGCCCGGCGCCCATGCGACCCAAGCGTTCGAGGACAGTCGGCGCAAAGCCGCGCAATGGCTCAATGCCGGCGACAGCGGGCAAATCATCTTCACGCATGGCGCGACGTCCGCGCTGAACCTCCTGGCCTATGGCCTGGAGCATCTTTTCAATCCAGGCGATGAGATTGTCATCAGCGCCCTGGAACATCACGCCAACCTGCTGCCGTGGCAGCAACTGGCACAGCGCCGCGAGCTGAACCTGGTGATCCTGCCACTGGACGCCGACGGTGTGATCGACCTTGACGCTGCCGGACGGTTGATCGGCCCACGCACGCGGCTGCTGGCTGTCAGCCAGTTGTCCAACGTCATCGGCGCCTGGCAACCCCTGCCCGCGCTGCTGGCGCTGGCCAAGGCGCAAAACGCCTTGACCGTGATCGACGGCGCCCAGGGCGTGGTCCATGGCCGGCATGACGTGCAAACGCTGGGGTGCGACTTCTATGTATTTTCCAGCCATAAGCTCTATGGCCCCGATGGCCTGGGCGTGTTGTTTGGGCGCCATGAAGCGCTGCAACAGCTACGCCCCTGGCAGTTCGGCGGCGAAATGGTCCTGGACGCCAACTATCACGACGCGCGCTTTCGCCCTGCGCCACTGGGATTCGAAGCCGGCACGCCGCCGATTTCCAGCGTCATTGGGCTGGGGGCAAGCCTGGATTACCTTGCCGGGCTCGATCAGCACGCCGTTTGCGCCCATGAATCGGCCCTGCATGACTATCTGCTCAATGGACTCGCTGCGCGTAACGGCATCCGCCTGTTGGGCAAGCCGCAAGTGGCACTGGCGAGCTTCACCATCGAAGGTGTACATAACTCGGATCTGGCGCACCTTCTGACCGAACAGGGCATTGCGGTCCGCGCCGGTCATCACTGCGCCATGCCGCTGCTCAAAAGCCTGCACCTGGCCGGAGCGATTCGGGTGTCGTTGGCGCTGTACAACGACTCCGAAGACCTGGAACGGTTCTTTGAAGCGCTGGATCAAGCACTGGAGTTATTGCGATGAGCCTTCCCGCTGAAGCCGTGGACGCGCTGCAAGCCTTTCAAGATCTGCCGGGCTGGGAACAACGGGCGCGCCTGCTGATGCAGTGGGGCGAGCGCCTGCCCGTACTGAGCGAAGTAGAAATGTGTGACACCAACCGGGTGCACGGCTGCGAAAGCCAGGTATGGCTGGTGGGCGAACTGAAGGATGGCCACTGGCTGTTCAGGGCCAACAGTGATGCACGGTTGATTCGCGGGTTGGTGGCGTTGCTGCTGGCGCGGGTCAACGGGTTGTCGGCGGCTGAGTTGCGCCAGGTGGATTTGGCGGACTGGTTCAATCAGCTGGGACTGGCTCGGCAGTTGTCGCAGTCCCGAAGCAATGGCTTGAATGCGGTTTTACAACGGATGCGTGAACTCGCCGCCTGACTGATCGTTCCCACGCTCTGCGTCACTAGTGTCCGGTAAACATGTTTCATAGCTGAAGGCTGCCTTGGGCAGCCTTCAGCTTTTCTCGCTCCTGCCTTCGTCGATCCCTCAGTTCTGGAGTAGCGGGCCGTTCGTGCAGGACGTGAG
>NZ_NOIO01000075.1:0-945 GCF_014596605.1 Pseudomonas sp. PSB11 | reverse complement strand
GCGAGATCGAATCGTAGCCGGTGGCGGCGCAGAGCATCGCTTCCAGTTCATCGGTCAGCTGCTGGTAGCCGGCGCTTTGTTCGGCCGGGGCGAACGGGTGCAGGGCGCCGAATTCGGCCCAGGTCACTGGGATCATTTCGCTGGCGGCGTTGAGTTTCATGGTGCACGAGCCCAGCGGGATCATGGTGCGGTCCAGCGCCAGGTCCTTGTCCGCCAGCTTGCGCAGGTAGCGCATCAGCTCGGTTTCCGAGTGGTAGCGGTTGAACACCGGGTGGCTGAGGATCGGCGACTGGCGCAGCAGCGCGGCCGGGAGGGTCGCTTGGGTGGCGGCGGCGAGGGCGGCGAAGTCCGGCAGGGCCTGGCCCGCGGCGAACAGCGCCCACAGGGTTTCGACGTCAGCCTGGGTGCTGGTTTCATCCAGGGACAGGCCCAGACGTTCAGCGTCGACCACGCGCAGGTTGATCTGTTGGGCGTGGGCCTGCTCGTGCAGCTTGGCGGTGTCAGCGCCGGTGTTCAGGGTCAGGGTGTCGAAGAAGTGTTCTTGCTCGACATTCAGACCGATCGCTTTCAGGCCTTGGGCCAGGATCGCGGTCAGCTGGTGCACACGCTGGGCGATCTGCGTCAGACCCTGCGGACCGTGGTACACGGCGTACATGCTGGCGATGTTGGCCAGCAGCACCTGGGCGGTGCAGATGTTGGAGGTGGCCTTCTCGCGGCGGATGTGCTGCTCGCGGGTCTGCATTGCCAGGCGCAGGGCCGGCTTGCCGAAACGGTCCACCGAGACACCGACCAGACGGCCGGGCATGTCGCGCTTGAACGCATCCTTGGTGGAGAAGTACGCCGCGTGCGGGCCACCGAAGCCCAGCGGCACGCCGAAGCGTTGCGCGCTGCCGATGGCCACGTCGGCACCGAATTCGCCCGGCGGGGTCAGCAGGGTCAGGGCCA
>NZ_NOIO01000074.1:0-945 GCF_014596605.1 Pseudomonas sp. PSB11 | reverse complement strand
GCGAGATCGAATCGTAGCCGGTGGCGGCGCAGAGCATCGCTTCCAGTTCATCGGTCAGCTGCTGGTAGCCGGCGCTTTGTTCGGCCGGGGCGAACGGGTGCAGGGCGCCGAATTCGGCCCAGGTCACCGGGATCATTTCGCTGGCGGCGTTGAGTTTCATGGTGCACGAGCCCAGCGGGATCATGGTGCGGTCCAGCGCCAGGTCCTTGTCCGCCAGCTTGCGCAGGTAGCGCATCAGCTCGGTTTCTGAGTGGTAGCGGTTGAACACCGGGTGGCTGAGGATCGGTGACTGGCGCAGCAGCGCGGCCGGGAGGGTCGCTTGCGTGGCGGCGGCGAGGTCGGCGAAGTCCGGCAGGCTTTGGCCCGCGGCGAAGAGGGCCCACAGGGTTTCCACGTCGGCCTGGGTGCTGGTTTCATCCAGGGACAGGCCCAGACGTTCAGCGTCGACCACGCGCAGGTTGATCTGTTGGGCGTGGGCCTGCTTGTGCAGCTTGGCGGTGTTGGCGCCGGTGTTCAGGGTCAGGGTGTCGAAGAAGTGTTCTTGCTCGACATTCAGACCGATCGCTTTCAGGCCTTGGGCCAGGATCGCGGTCAACTGGTGCACACGCCGGGCGATCTGCGTCAGGCCCTGCGGACCGTGGTACACGGCGTACATGCTGGCGATGTTGGCCAGCAGCACCTGGGCGGTGCAGATGTTGGACGTGGCCTTCTCGCGGCGGATGTGCTGCTCGCGGGTCTGCATCGCCAGGCGCAGGGCCGGCTTGCCGAAACGGTCCACCGAGACACCGACCAGACGGCCGGGCATGTCGCGCTTGAATGCATCCTTGGTGGAGAAGTACGCCGCGTGCGGGCCACCGAAGCCCAGCGGCACGCCGAAGCGTTGCGCGCTGCCGATGGCCACGTCGGCACCGAATTCGCCCGGCGGGGTCAGCAGGGTCAGGGCCA
>NZ_NOIO01000013.1:0-162733 GCF_014596605.1 Pseudomonas sp. PSB11 | reverse complement strand
AGCGTTGGAACCACCTGATCCCATCCCGAACTCAGAAGTGAAACGATGCATCGCCGATGGTAGTGTGGGGTTTCCCCATGTGAGAGTAGGTCATCGTCAAGATTAAATTCCAAAACCCCTATCTGCGCATGCAGGTAGGGGTTTTGTCTTTGTGGCCATCGATAACCCTCTTGTAGGAGCGAGCATGCTCGCGAAGAACCGGAGAGCGCCACGGAATATCAGGCCCCAGCCTTATCGTTAACGCCCACCGTCGAAACGCCGCCCGGAGCATGCTCGCGCCTACACAACTTAAAGAAAATGACACGAAAGTGATCACTCCGTTTTGGTATGGTGCAGCTCGTTTTTTTAGCGGCCCGTTTTCAAACCCAGGGATCGGTGTTTCTTTCCAAAGAGTTGCCACAGAAATGCCTCAGCCGATTCCGATCAAAGACCATGAAAAAGAGACGCGACTGGTCAACAAGCGACTGATGGCCTGCGCCTTGTTCGTCGGCGCCATTACCTGTGCTCTGGTGGTGCGCCTGTACGTCCTGCAGGTGGTGGAATTCGAGTATCACTCCACGATTTCCGAAAACAACCGTGTGCATGTGCTGCCGATCACGCCTACCCGTGGCTTGATCTATGACCGCAATGGCGTGGTCCTGGCGGACAACCGACCCAGCTACAACCTGACCATCACTCGCGAACGTGCGTCCGATGTCAACCAAGAGCTGGACGAAGTCGTCAACCTGCTGCACCTGCCGGCTGAAGACCGCACGCTGTTCGACAAGGCGATGAAACAGGCGCGGCACCCGTTCGTGCCGGTGACCTTGTTCTATGAGCTGAGCGAGGAGCAGATCGCGGTGCTGGCGGTCAACGAGTTCCGCTTGCCGGGCATCGATGTCGAGCCGCAGTTCGTGCGCCATTACCCGTTGGGCGAACACTTCGCGCATTCGGTCGGCTATGTCGGACGGATCAACGAGAAAGAGTCCAAGGTTCTGGATACGGTCGAGTATCGAGGCACCCAATCCATCGGAAAGACCGGGATCGAAAAATTCTACGAGTCGCAACTGCACGGTCATGTCGGTTACGAGGAAGTCGAAACCAATGCCCAGGGCCGCGTGTTGCGCGTACTCAAGCACACGGATCCGGTGCCCGGTGAAAACATCGTCCTGAGCCTGGACGTCAAGCTGCAGGAGGCCGCCGAGCACGCCTTGGGCGATCGTCGTGGCTCGGTGGTCGCGCTTGATCCGTCGACCGGTGAAGTGCTGGCCATGGTCAGCAACCCAAGCTTCGATCCGAACCTGTTCGTCACCGGTATCAGCTCCAGGGAATATTCGACGCTACGCGATTCCATTGACCGACCGCTGTTCAACCGCGTGCTGCGCGGGCTCTACGCGCCGGGCTCGACCATCAAGCCGGAAGTCGCGATTGCCGGGCTCGATGCCGGCATCGTCACGCCGCAGACCCGGGTCTTCGATCCGGGGTATTACCAACTCCCGGACTTCGATCACAAGTACCGCAACTGGAACCACAGCGGCGACGGTTGGGTGGACATGGATGCGGCGATCATGCGTTCCAACGACACCTACTTCTACGACCTCGCGCACAAGCTGGGCATCGATCGGCTGCATGACTACATGGCCATGTTCGGCCTCGGGGAAAAGGTCTCGCTGGACATGTTCGAAGAGTCTCCCGGCTTGATGCCGTCCCAGGCCTGGAAGCGCGCCACGCGTCGTCAGCCATGGTTCCCCGGTGAAACCGTGATCCTTGGCATCGGCCAGGGCTACATGCAGGTCACGCCGCTGCAACTGGCCCAGGCCACGGCGCTGATCGCCAACAAAGGCGTGTGGAACCGTCCGCACCTGGCCAGGACCGTGGACGGTGTCGCGCCCGTAGACGAGCATCCGATGCCGAACATCCTGCTCAAGGACCCACGCGACTGGGAGCAGGTCAACCACGGCATGCAGATGGTCATGCACGATGCCCGCGGGATCGCCCGCGCGGCGGCAGCGGGGGCGCAATACCGTATTGCCGGCAAGAGCGGTACCGCGCAAGTGGTGGCGATCAAGCAGGGCGAGCGTTATAACCGCGAGAAAACCCGCGAGCGCAACCGTGACAATGCCTTGTTCGTCGGTTTCGCCCCGGCCGAACATCCGCAAATCGTGATTTCGGTGATGATCGAAAACGGCGAGGCCGGTGGTCGTGTCGCCGGCCCTGTTGTGCGGCAGATCATGGACGCCTGGCTACTTGATCAGGACGGTCATCTCAAGCCGCAATACGCAGTGCCGAGCAAGGCACCAGGCGATCCTCACGTCTGAACCCGCGTGGCTCAACTTTTACTCTCTCGATTGCTCAATAGCCGGATGTAATCCGGCGTCTTGCGTTCGCTATAGATGATCCCATGTCATCCATCCCCTGAAGAACCATCCTTTGTCAGGCCCCTGTGTTGCGCTCTTTAATGCCCGGAAAGCTGAGTGATCACGATCACTGATTTCAACAATAAAAGCGCTTTCTGGAGTTTGTATGCACAGTGGTCCCACGCTATTGCTGGTGTTGTTTTGCGCCATCATTCTGATCGTTTTTCTGATCGTCAAAGTGCGTGTCCACGCATTCCTGGCCCTGACCGCCGCGAGCTTCGTGGTGGGCATCGGTTCTGGCATGCCGTTGGCACAAATGGCCGCGGCCTATGAAAAAGGTGTCGGTGGAACACTCGGGTTCCTGGCAACCATCATTGGCCTGGGCGGCATACTCGGCAAAATGCTGGAAGAGTCCGGTGGCGCGGAACGCATCGCCCAGACCCTATTGAGCGCCCTGGGTAAGGAGCGCGCGTCATGGGCGATGATGCTCGTAGGGTTTATCGCGGGCATACCGGTGTTTTTCGAGGTGGGCTTCGTCCTGCTGATTCCACTGATCTATGTGGTGGCCAAAGAGACCCGGATCAATCTCCTGTACCTGGGCGTGCCCTTGGCGGTGTCGCTGATGGCCGTGCATTGCATGTTGCCGCCGCACCCTGCCGCCATGGCGATCACTGGAATGCTCGGTGCCGATGTCGGCAAGGTAATCATGTATGGCCTGATTGTCGCGCTGCCGACGGCGATCATTGCCGGGCCGCTGTGGATCAAGCTGGTCTGCAAGAGTGAAGCGGCTGACACTCAACAAGCGTTTTTGGAAGAACACTGCGTCGACAGCGCGACCCGTGACCTGCCGGGCCTTGGCGTGACACTGCTGACCATCCTGTTGCCTCTGGTGTTGATGGTCGGGAAAAGTCTTGCCACCGGACTGCCCCAAGACTCCGGGCTCGCGAGCATCGTTGCGTTCCTGGGCACGCCGCTGATAGCACTGTCCATTGCCGTGCTGTTCGCTTACTGGGCGCTGGGTTTGCGCCGCGGCCTAAGCATGCCGGAGCTGCTCGTGCACACTCAGAAGAGCTTTCCGCCACTGGCCGGCATTCTGCTGATTATTGGTGCCGGTGGGGCCTTCAACGGCATCCTGGTCGACAGCGGCGTCGGTAACGCACTGTCCGCTTCCTTGACGCAGTTGAACATGAACCCCATCGTCCTGGCGTGGTTGGTGGCGGGCCTGATGCACTTCGCCGTGGGTTCGGCAACGGTAGCCATGATCAGTGCTGCGGGCATGGTGATGCCGATGCTGGGTGCTCATCCAACGGTCAGCAAGGAAATCATCTGCATTGCCATCGGTGCTGGCGCCATTGGCTGGACCCATGTCACGGACTCCGCCTTCTGGGTCGTCAAGGAGTACCTGGGTGTCTCGCTCGCCGAAGCCTTGAAGAAGTTTACCTCGGCTACGGTACTGGCTTCTTTGGTCGCGCTGGGGCTGACCCTGCTGCTGGCGCAGTTTGTTTGATCCAACCCGTATTTTCCGCCTGATTGTTTAAAGGAACTCGCCATGATTTTGGGCAAGACACTTGAGAACTGGTATGCCAGTCATCCTTTGATTCGCGATCTGGTCGCGCTGCAACAAACCACCTGGTTCAACCCTGGCGTGGCGCCGGTTGCGCAAGCGCTTGGCGATGTGGGATTGACGGCTGCCGATGTAGCCGATGCCAGCGCGCGACTGACGCGCTTCGCTTCTTATCTGCGGCGTGCGTTTCCAGAAACGCAATGCAGTGGCGGCATTATCGAGTCGGACATTTTGCCCATGCCGAACCTGCAGCAATTGCTCGGTGAGCGCTACGGCCAGGCGTTGCCGGGGGAGCTGTGGCTCAAGCGCGATAGCCATCTGCCGATTTCCGGCTCCATCAAGGCCCGCGGCGGTATCTATGAAGTGCTCAAGCACGCCGAAGACCTGGCCTTGGCTGCAAATCTGCTGACGCTTGATGACGACTACGCGGTGCTCGACAGCGATAAGGCGCGGGCCTTTTTTGGCCAGTATAAAATCGCCGTTGGCTCGACCGGCAACCTGGGCATGTCCATCGGCATCATGGGCGCTGCGCTGGGCTTCCAGGTGACCGTGCATATGTCGGCGGATGCGCGGCAATGGAAGAAAGACAAGTTGCGCTCACACGGCGTGACCGTGATCGAGTACGCCTCCGACTACAGCGTGGCCGTTGCCCAAGGGCGCCAACAAGCGGAGTCCGATCCGGCCTGTCATTTTGTCGACGATGAAAACTCGGTCAACCTGTTCCTCGGTTACTCGGTAGCCGCCGAGCGGCTTAAAGCGCAATTGGCCGCAGCCAACATCAGCGTGGATGCGCAGCACCCTTTGTTTGTTTATCTGCCCTGTGGCGTGGGTGGCGCGCCTGGCGGCGTGGCGTTCGGCTTGAAGCTGGCTTTCGGTGATGCGGTGCACTGCATCTTCGCCGAGCCCACTCACTCGCCCTGCATGATGCTGGGGGTTTATACCGGGCTCCACGACGCAGTGAGCGTGCAAGACTTCGGCATCGATAACGTGACGGCTGCGGACGGCCTGGCGGTCGGTCGCGCTTCCGGTTTTGTCGGCAAGGCCATGCAGCGCTTGCTCGATGGTTTCTATACCGTCAGCGACGAGGAAATGTACAGCTTGCTGGCCCTGATGGAACGCAGCGAAGGCGTGCGCCTGGAGCCCTCCGCGCTCGCCGGTGTGCCCGGCATTGCCCGAGTCCTTGCCGATCAACAAGGCTATCTGGTCCGTGCAGGCCTGGACGGTCAGGCCATGGCGCAAGCGACCCATCTGGTCTGGGCGACAGGCGGCAACATGGTGCCTGGTGACGAGATGGACGCTTACCTGGCCAAGGGGCGTCAATTGCTGGCCAAGGGTTGATATCGCCCGGGGCTTGAGCGCGGCAGGTTGTCGCCGATTCAAGCGCAAAACCGGATGTGGCAAGATAACCGTCCTGCTACACCCTGGACGCCTGAAGGAAAACCGTCGTGCTCAATCTTCCTCCGCGTATCAGTTCCAGGCTCAACAGCAGCCAGTTCGCGAACCTTCACACCTTTCTGGTGGCCGCCCGGCACCTGAGCTTCGCCCGTGCGGCGCATGAATTGTGCCTGACCGCCAGCGCCGTGAGCCACCGCATTAGTCGTCTGGAAACGGCGTTGGACATGAAGCTGTTCCAGCGCTTGACCCGGCAGGTCACCCTCACCGATGAAGGCGAGCGGATCTTCGAGATCCTTCAGAATGCGATGGGCGAGTTGTCCGAAGCACTCGAGCAATCGTCGCAAGCTGAAGTGGCCGGTTCCCTCGCGGTCTATGTGAGGCCCTCCATCGCCCAATGCTGGCTGGTTCCCCGGTTGGCGGACTTTGTCGAACGATACCCCTTGGTGGCGTTGGACCTGCGCGTCGGCAATGACAATGTCGACTTTCGCACCCGCAAGATCGACCTGGCCCTGTACTACGCCAATGGCGAATTTCCCGGGCTGGTGAGCCAGCGCCTGATGCGCGAACGGATGGCGCCAGTGTGCAGTCCTGACTATGCCCGGCGTCATCGACTGGATGAGAACCCGCAAAACTTGAAGCATTGCACGATCCTGCATGACTCCCTGGCCTGGGATCACGCAGCCTACGATGCAGAGTGGACGCTCTGGGCAGAGCAACACAACATGCTCGCGGCACTTCCCGAGCGAAGCCTGACGTTCGATCGTTCTGATTTGAGCGTGACGGCCGCCATGAACCACGTCGGCATTGCGATTGGCCGTCAGCAGCTGGTGCAAAAGCGCGTGGACAGCGCAGAGCTGGTGCTGCCATTCGCCGGATTCAGCCGTTCAGGCCACTACGATTATTACCTTGTCCACCCGCCGCTGGGGACGGTGCCCAAGCGCCTGCAGGTGTTCATGAACTGGCTTCGGGAATGCGCGCGTCAGTCATCGCCTCTGGATGAGAGCGACGATACGTTCTGATGGGAGGCGACCTGACTTTTGCAGATATCCCCCAATTCCTTGTAGGAGCGAGCATGCTCGCGAAAAACGTATGGACAACACGGGCTGCCTGATGCCACGCATTATCGTTGAAGTCCTTCGCGAGCAGGCTCGCTCCCACAATGGGATCGAGGCCGACTCACTGTTGCAGGATGAACGTCGCCAGGCTGTGCAGATCCTTCGGGCTTAACTGCGCGAAAGGCGGCATCGGGATATCCCCCCATTTGCCGCTACCGCCGTGTGCAATGCTGGACGTAACCTTGGCCAGTGCCTGCGGGTCGTTGGCGTATTTGGCAGCCACCTCTTTATAAGCCGGGCCGACGACCTTGTGATCGATCGCATGGCAGGACAGGCACGCGTTGTTCTGCAGCAAGGTCGTGGCGTCGACTTTTGCCACAGGGGCTGGCGTGGGTTGGCCCGCCGACGGATTCGAGGCGGCTTGCACATCGGCATCGCTCGCCTTTGCACTGCCGTACGTGGCCGCCAGGTAGGCGCCAATAATGGTCACGTCCTGATCGCTGATCGGCGCACCGTACACGTGCTGCATCTTGCCCGCTTCTGCCGTCCACTGCGCCAGGCTCATGCCCGGAGGCTGGAAGCTGATGTAGTCGGCTGAATGGCAGATGGAACATTTCTGCTGGGCCAATGGATAGCCAGGCAGCGCACTGGGTTTGAACGCAGCAGTTTCGGGCGGCAAGGTGATCGACAGTGGTGCTGCGCTGGTCATGCCAGCCAGGCAAATTTGCGCCGCGCACAGCCAGCGGGTCATGAATTTCATGGATTTCATGCAGCTCTCCTCAGGCGACGGTCACGTGGCTGGTTTCGATGACGTGGCGGCGGTAACCGGCAGGGTTCCAGTCGGCTTGCAGCGGTTGCGTCTCGCCCGCGCTGTTGCTGGCGCGCACCATCAACTGCGTGGCGCCCTTGCTGGTGAAGGTGATTGCCAGGGTCCACTCGCGGAAAGAAAAACGGCCAAGGTCCTGCCCGAGGGTGGCTTCACGCCAGACATTTCCGCCGTCGATGGATATTTCCACCTTGTTGACCCCGGCACCGTCATCGAACGCAATGCCCTTGAGCACCACGCTTTTATTCAACGGCAACACATCGCCCTGCTTAACGCTGGTGATGAAGCTGCGTACCGGTAGCTTGGAGATCGGCCGGGTTTGCGCCGGCGTGGTGCCGGGGGCGATGCAGAAACAATCGTTGTCCGGGACTCGATAACCTTTAGCCATGAAGAAGCCGTCGTATACATGGTCGAGCACTTCGATCTCGCTCAGGTGCTTGACCCAGTACGTGCCGAAATAGCCGGGTACTACCAGGCGTATCGGGTAACCGTTGAGGAAGGGCAGGTCGGTGCCGTTCATCGACCAGGCGATCATGGGTTCACCGTCCATGGCATGGCTGAAGTCCAGTGCCTTGATGAACTCCGGGGTACTTGGCAGCACGGGCTTGTCGAGGCCGCGGAACGTCACTTGCCTGGCGTCGGCTTTCACCCCGGCCTTTTCCAATACGGCCTTGAGCGGCACCCCTATCCAGCGTGCATTGCCCATCGAACCATTGCCCAACTGAGCACCAAAGACGCGCGGCATCGAGAAACCTCTGCTGTTCCCCGAGCACTGATTGACGGCCACCACTTCTACCGGCTGCGCCAGCGTCTTGAGTTCTGCAAGGGACAGTAACAGCGGAGTGTCGACCGCACCCTTGACCGTCAGACGGTACGTATCCGGATCGATGCTGGTGGGGAAATTGGCCATGTGATAACGCACGAAAAACGCGTCATTGGGCGTGATCGGCCCTTCGTTGAAGACTGCGAAAGGCGTCTCCAGGTGCGGTGGGCGAGTGGTCACCAAGGTCAACGGCCGTTTTTGCGGGTATTGCACCAGCGGCCGTGGACCCGCCGCGAAAGTCACTTCTTCGGCGGTTTCGTCGGTTGTCCTGGCGAAGCTGGCCAAGGGCGAGGCGGCCAAAGCCAGGGTGACAGCATCGCGTAGAACGCGTCGGCGGGTGAGCTTGCTGTTATCGAGAAAACTGAATTTCATTCTGCGCTCTCTTTGATTGTTTTTCTGAGATGCAACCGACAACCCCCGTCAGGATGGATAAGTATGGGTTAGACGTGTCGCGTCATGGTTCGATGGGCAAACCAGTATCGCCACACGCAACTTGTTTGCTTCTCATTGAGCGTCAGTGATTTAGCAATCGATGACAGGGTCCATCCATGCAAGAACGACGGCGTGCTTTACGCATGGCCCCCAAGGCCTGATGGACTGGTGTTGCTCGCCGCTCATGACGAACGGTTTACCGCGCAAGACATCACCATGCCCGCTCCGGAAAATCGGCTTTGCGCAGCGGATGCGCGCTATTCGGCAATGGTTCGGTACGCCCATTGAGTTCGGTCAAACCCTGGAATACCTGACCGTTCTCGCCGATCAGTCGATAGAAGTACGACGGCAGTGTATTGCCCCATTCGTCCATAACGACGTAGCGTCCATAACCAGGTTCGCCAGGCTCGGGCAGCCAATCGGGCAGTAACTGTGGGCGGCGGTCTGGGCAGTTGGCGTAACGTCCGACGGTGAAACAATCGGCGGCGCGTCCGGTGCGGATGGTTTGTAGTTTCAAAAAGTTCGGTTTCGACCTTCCATCGGCTATGACGCTACCGTCGGGATAGATGAATTTAATAAAGCTGCCTTTTTTTTGTACCTTCGTGCCCTCTGAATAAATCACGTAATCGGAATGCAGGACAGGTTCGAAATACACTTGCCGTGCCTCTAATGCCTGATACTTGAGATAAATACCGCCCTCACCAGCCAGGCTGATGTGTTTTCTATAACCTCCAAGAAAAGCCTCACTTACCCAAGGGTAATAGTCCTTCTTGATCGTCAAGTCTCCATCGACCTTGATGTCCGCTCCGCCTCGTGGTGAGTTGTTATGGTCGAATATCACAACCACACCGCCTCCCCCTCCTGCGATTACGTTCTCGCCAAAGCGAGCCGGATCGGCATAGACAACGCCAAAGGTCACATTGGCCAGATGCCATTTGCACGCGCCACCGCCGTCTTTGGGTAGTTCGACTTGATAGAGATCGCTCTGCCCCTGACGTTGAAATTCCTTGTAAACCGAATGATGACCGTCCTGCTCAAGGCGCTGGCCGCTGGCCCCATGACTGATACTTTTGCAAGTGGCGGAGCGATACATCATCCACATGGTTTCGGTTTTCAGTTCCTTTGGCAGTTTCACGGTCACGGTTATTTTTTCGCTGTCCGCGGGCGGCGCCAGGCTGTAATCCTGACTGCAACCACTGAGGCTGAAAAACAGGGCGAATAAAACGACGGGCAGCCTGTGGCGCATGGGTTTGTCCTTTGTCGCGGTCATCGGCTTAACCGAAGGTTTTCTCGTAATAGGCGCGCGGGTCAGCGATGGCATTGAAACGCTGTAGCGCTTCTGTACCGCCCTCGGCCTGTTGCGTTACCCCCAGCGCTTGGTCAACCAGCTTCTGTAATTCCAGGAATACGCTGTTGCGCTCGTACTCATCCGCAGGAATGGTGGCGTAGTTGTCCTTCATCTGCCGTTTGAACTTGTTCCGCTGGACCTGGCGCTCCAGTAACGGACTGCGCTCCGGGTCGAGCGATTCCATCAACTGATTGTGGATATAGGGTTGGTACTGCGACATGAAGTGATCGCCAATACTCAGCATGCGGCCTATATCCGGGTGACTGTGGCGCGGAAAGAATCGGGCACGGCTCTCGGCGCTCAGGGACGTGATCAGACGTTCCTGGGCCTGCTCGGCCTGTTTGTCTTCGGCCTCGCTCAGGCTGGGAACCAGATACAACTTGGCCATTTCCTGCAACTTCACCGTGATGTTGCTGCGATAGGGTGCGCCGTCCGGTTTGCGGTAAGCGGGGTATGGGGTGATTGCCTGTTCCCGGTGCTGCTCGGCTCTAAGAAACATGGCGAGTTCGCCGTGATGGCTGAACGGATCGCCGTGTTTGAACAACGTAGTGGCCAGTGCCCGGCCTGAAGACCAGCTGAAACCCATGACTGTCCCCATTGAGCCGTAGACGTCGTAAAAATGATTGTCCAGGGCCGCTTCGGGTGGCACACGGGGGACGAGGTCGGTGTCGTTGACATGGCGGAAATGCCATAGCTCGCTCAAGGACTGAATGGCCTTGAGGGTAAAGGTGCGTGGCATGCCGTAGGTGTACAGCAGCGGATTGCGGTCTTTCAGTGAGGCCGCATGAACTAGACCGAGGGCACCTCCCAGACTGTGGCCGCAAATGAAAAGCTCCTTACCATCAATTGCCTCAGGAATCGTTTTACCCAGATCCGTGGCATAACTCCTCCTGGCTATTTCGAATGCATCGCGAAACCCCAAATGCACGCTGCCCTCCGGAACCAGATCAGCACAGGGCACCTTCGGCTCGCAATTGGCCGCGACCTCCGGTTTCACCGGGCGAAAAGTCAAATCGGTGCTCAAGTCGGCCAGACCATTCATCTCGGTGCCGCGCCAAGCCACCAACACCTGGGAAGCACTGATGGCATAAATCAGCTGGGTATGGCCTTCCGGTGGCTTTGCCTTGGCAGTGTCCAAGGACTCGACCGTTATGTAGCGCTCGCGAAAGGGAACGTCGGTCACCAGACAAGGCCACGCCTGGCCGTTGTCCCAAACCCGAGGTGTGCGCGACAAATCCAGGCATTGCTGCTCGAACAACTCCTTGACCGAACCCCGTTCGTTTTCTGGCCGATTGCTGTAAGCCAGAATGCTCATCAGCCCCAGGTTGTAAGCATTGGCCAGGCTGTAGTCAGCCTGGTGGTGCAACGTCAGCGACCAGGCGCGAAATGGGCAGACCTCCAAGATATGACGACGATCCAGTTGATCATCACCCAAGGTAAAGCCGCCGAATGACCGGTCCGGAAAATGGAAAGCCGGAAGCAGCTTCGCATCAGCCAAGGGCGGGTCGAAAGTAGGTTCTTCATCGCACAATTGGCCGATGCGCAGGTAGTGGTAACCATGACCGGCCGCAGTCGCCTGTTCCTCGACCGGCGAAAAGCCCGAACGCTGTGGCCCATATAGCGGAGTGTGGTCACCCGGGCCAGGACGAGGTGGCTCGGGCCGTACGGCACGCAGGCGGCGACTCTGCATCTGCTCGAGCAGAGGCGCGGCCTCGATCTTGAGCGTGATGGCCAGCGGGTGCAGGCCGTCAAGGCGGATCACGCCTTGAGCATCGCTTTGACCAGCGTATTCAGAAACATAACCGGTACGGGTGGCCTCATTAATCGCCCGATAGGGCATGTTCGCAACGGGCTCACCCAGTTCGTCCAGTAATTGGAATTCCACCCAGTAATCTTTTTGCTTGCCGCAAGTAACATTCTTGAAAGGGTTGAGTGTGTCCGTACGGTGCAGGGTGTCGTTCATATCAGTCCTTGAGTAGTTGATTTATTGAAATAGAAGAAACCACAACTGAACCAGGCCCTCGTTCAAGTTGCCCAACAGCTTTCAAGAATCTGACAAAGGTTGAGATAGGACGCTTCCGATTCATGCGTAGGATGCGTCCGAGATGGCGGTGCGGCAGATCTGTAGGAATGTTTGCGGGTATGACTAAGGGGAGGGCGGGGCAACATCCAGGGTTTGGAGCGAGGGTTGTTCCGCCTCTATTGGCAGCGTTTTCGTGGGCAATTTGCAGCGTGTTTAAACGCCAGCCAGGTTACTTCCCGAAAGCCACAATTTCTTGCGCCGTTGCCTACGGTTACTCCAGAATCCGCCGGCTTGTGCGCCTCGGAGCCCATCGGTAACTTGATTTGCGTCACTGCCCATCAGTGATCGGGTTTAGTCGCCCGTGTTAACTCAGTTGTGCGTGCATCTGTCATGCAGGTCTTTCATTGCCTGTATTTGATGGTAGCTGTACGCAGGGCGCTCTCGGGCGCGCCGGTTTTCTGAGTTTGCCGGTCGACTAACCTGCGTGCAGTTGCCTCCCCTTTCGTTTAGTCGCAAGAGGAGTTGGCACATCATCAGGAAAACTCAGCGGATGAAGAAGCCTTCACCCAATCCGCCAGACACCGATCCGGCATCCCCGTACGAATCCGACTCAAACAAACTCAACGAAGCCGCTGAACGCGCCCTCGATTTCCACTGCCCCTCGACGGCCGATATCAAGGCTACGCCACGCAAACTCTGCAGCATGTTCATCGTCAACCCGGAACTCGATGTTGAAACCCTGCTGGCCCACGCCTGTGAGTCGCTGGCTTCGGCCAATGTCATGACCCTGGATCTGGCGGATCGTACGGAGGGGACGAGTCGGAATAGCTTGCTGGGGATTGCGCAAGTCATCATGCTGGGGGAGCTGGCGGTGAATCGGGCGCTAGTCGGATTGAATAGAAGATCAAAAGATCGCAGCCTGCGGCAGCTCCTACAGGGGGATTGCGTATTTCCTGTGAGCTGCCGCAGGCTGCGATCTTTTGCGGTTAGTTACCGCTTCGCATTAAGGATGAACTCGCCCGCACCTGCAACTGCGGCGTCAGAATGATCGACTCGGCGCTCTCGCCGTTGATGCGCTTGAGCAGCAACTCCACCGCATGGCGGCCCATCTGTGCCAGCGGCAGGCGCACGCTGGTCAGCGGTACGATCAGTTCGTTGGACAGCGGGATGTCGTTGTAGCCGACCACGGCAATATCCTTGCCCACCTGCAGCCCCTTGTCGCGCGCGGCGCCCATCAGGCCGATGGCGAGGAAGTCGTTGACCGCAAAAAACGCCTGCGGACGGGGAGTGAGCCCCAACAGATATTCGCCCTGTTGGTGTCCGGTATGGCTGTCAAAAGGACCATTTAAGATCCACTCGGGGCGCAGGGTCAGGCCTTGCTCGCGGTAGTAGCGGATGAACCCGCGGGTACGGTCAGCGCCGGTGGACGCATGCCGTTCGCCCGCCAGGATCGCCACGTCGCGACAACCTAGCCGATACAAGTGTTCGGCCGCCAGCCAGCCACCCAGTTCATCATCACTGGCAGACGACAGGTGCCCGGCAATCTGCCGGCTGACCAGCACGTAGGGGATCTGCTTGCGCGAAAGCAGGTCGAGCAGCGGCTGGGTTTCACCCACGTGCGAATCACCCACGATCAGCCCGGCCACCGAGCGGCGCAAGGCGTGCTCGGCGCGGGCCATCTGGCGCGGCTGCTGGTCGTCGGTATTGGAGACGAAGGTGAGGTAGCCGGCCTGTTCGGCGGCGCTGTCGATGCTGTCGTAAATGGTCGCCATTACCAGGTCGGTGAGGCGTGGCATGAGCACGCAGATCTCCTGGCTTTTACGCAACTTCAGGTTGGATGCCTGCGTGTTCGGCCGATAATCCAGCTCTTTGGCCAACGCGCGGATGCGCTCAATGACCTCGGCAGACGCCGCTCGCTCAACCCCGGTCGGGTCGCCATTGAGCACCCGTGACACCGTGGAAACGTGCAACCCGAGTGCAGTCGCCATGGACTTCAGGGTGGCGGGGCGAGATTGATTCGGCATGTCTGTGAGGCTTCCAACCATTCATTATTCAGGCGCGCGATTCTACCTCAATCGTTGCGTCACCCCGGGAAAAAAAGCTTGACCCAAACGATTGACTAAAACTTTCCCCCTGACTACATTTCGTCAACCCAAACGTTTGGGTAACACAATAAAAATACGCCGGACGCGGCCGACTTTTTGACTTCTGCCATCATTTTGACGAGTCAGATCCCTATGAACAGCGCAGCTATTCCGTCTTTTCGCTACCAGATTTTCTTTTTGATCATGCTGATGGCACTGCTCAATTACATTGACCGCGGCGCGATCGCCTATGCCTCGGCGAGCATTCTTCCCGAGTACGGCTTCGACAAGGCCGACTGGGGCAAGGTCCTGGGTTACTTCGGTTATGGCTACATCCTTGGGGCGTTGGTCGGCGGCATCCTGGCCGACCACTTTGGCGCCAAGCGCATCTGGTTGATTGCCGGAGCCACCTGGTCGATCTTCGAGATTGCCACCGCGTTTGCCGGTGACCTGGGGCTGGCCTTCATGGGAGGTTCGGCCATGGCCGGCTTCGCCACGATCCGCGTGCTGTTCGGCTTTGCCGAAGGCCCGGCCTACTCGGTGATCAACAAGAGCGTGGCGAACTGGGCCACACCCAAGGAGCGCGGCTTCGTGGTCTCGGTGGGCCTGCTCAGCACACCGCTGGGCGCGCTGCTGACCGCCCCGGTGGCGGTGGGCTTGCAAACCCTGACCGGCGACTGGCGCAGCATGTTCGTGGTGCTGGGCGTGGTCAGCCTGGCGCTGCTGATCTTCTTCATGACCCGCTTCACCAACACTCCCGACGAGAACCCGCGGGTGTCCCAGGCCGAGCGCGATTTCCTGCGGCAAGAGCGCGCTGCTGCCGCCAATGCCTCGACGCCCACCACCAGCGTTGCGCCGGTCTGGCATTTCTTCAAGAACAAGGACCTGCTGCTCAACGCGGTCGGTTACTTCTCGTTCGTCTACGTGACGTTCCTGCTGCTGACCTGGACCCCCAAATACCTGCAGGACGAGTTCCACTACAACCTGTCGTCGCTGTGGTACATGGGCATGATTCCATGGACTGGCGCCTGCTTTACCGTGCTGTTGGGCGGCAAGATCTCCGACCTGTTGCTGCGCCGCACCGGCAATCTGAAAGTGGCACGCAGTTGGCTGGCCGCGACCAGCCTGTTGTTGACCACGCTGTGCTTCATTCTGGTATCGCAGGCCCAGACCGTGTGGGGCGTGATTGCCCTGATGACCCTGGCCAACGCCCTCAACGCATTGCCCAACTCGGTCTACTGGGCCGTGGTAATCGACACCGCGCCTTCCAACCGGGTCGGTGCCTACAGCGGCATGACCCATTTCATCGCCAACAGCGCCTCGTTCATCGCGCCAATGCTGACCGGCTACCTGACCTTGCGCTACGGCTACTCGTCAATGTTCGTGGCGGCGGCGGTCGCCACTGCCGTCGGCATGAGCGCGATGCTGATGGTGCGTCCCGGCGGTCGGCAAGTTGCTCCTTCCCCAATACCCGCAGCCGTTTGATGGAGTTGTTCGTATGAGCCTGGCGAAGCCTGATCACGTTGGATATTTTTTTGGTCACTCGGTTATCACGCTGGCTGAAGGTCTGCGCACGGGTAGCTTGACCTGTGTCGAGCTGACCCAAGCGGCCTTGGACAGCATCGAGCGGTTGAACCCGACCCTGAACGCCTTCGTTCAGGTCGATGCACCGGTGGCGCTGGCCCAGGCGCGCATGGCTGACGCGTTGTTCGCACAAGGCGAGGACTTGGGCCCACTGCACGGCATACCGGTGGCGGTCAAAGACAACATCGACACTTTCGACTACGTCACCACCTACGGTTCGGCCCATTTCGCAGGCTTCAAGCCGAGCGTCGACGCACTGTGCGTACAGCGCCTGCGCGAGGCAGGTGCGGTAATTGTCGGCAAGACCCTGACCCACGAGTTCGCCTACGGCCCGACTGGTGATCGCTCGCTGCAGGGCGCGGCACGCAACCCATGGGATGCTCGCTGTATCACGGGTGGCTCCAGCGCCGGCAGCGCTGCGGCAGTGGCCAGCGGCATGGTGCCGCTGGCACTGGGCACCGACACAGGCGGCTCGATCCGTATTCCGGCGGCGTTATGCGGGACGGTCGGTTTCAAGCCATCGTTTGCCAGCGTGCCGCTGCAGGGCGTGTTCCCGCTGGCGTCGAGCCTCGATCATGTGGGCCCGATCGCCAACCACGTCGAGGATGCGCGGCTGCTGTTCGAGGTGGTGGCGGGGCGAGCCTGTGCGCCTGATGCCGACTCTCGACCTTTGCGGGTTGGCTGGATCACCACCGGCAGCTTCGGCCCGGTCGACGCCGAGCTGGATCGACAGGTGTACCAGGCGGCGCAGCAGCTGTTTGGCGAGGCGCTGCAGGAGACGACCGAACTTGCGCCGCTGGCCGCCGCCATGAAAGACACCTTGCTGGTATTGCAACGCGCCGAAGCGTTCGAGGTGCATGCCGAGCGCATGCAGGAAGCGCCGCACACATTCGAGCAGGAGGTGCGCGAGCGCCTCGAGTTGTCGCGTGAAGTCAGGGGCTGGCAATACATCCGTGCGCAGGCTGGCCAGGCACGGTTCAAGGCAGCAATGGCGCGCTTGTTCGAGCGCTACGACTTGCTGGTCTCGCCCAGCGTGCCAATTACCGCGACAGCGGTCGATGCGCGCGAAGTCCGGGTCGGTGAGCAGGACATCGACGTACGCGCCGCGGTGCTTAGCCATACCAGTGCCTGGAACCTCACCGGCTTGCCGGCGATCAGCTTGCCGGTGGGGCAGGTGAGGGGGATGCCGGTGGGGCTGCAGGTGATTGGCGCCGCGGGAGAGGATGATCGTTTGTTGCGGGTGCTGGAGCAGTTGTTCGTGCGGGCCAGTTGAGTTGGCGCAACATAATGCGTGGGCGTTTTTGTCAGTCCTGAGGGTTGGCAGATCTGGGATCTTTGGTGTTTGGTTTATCGCTATCGCGAGCAGGCTCGCTCCCACAGGGGGGGGCGCAGTGGAACACAAATATGGGGGTACCTCGGTCAACTGTGGGAGCGAGCCTGCTCGCGAAGAACGATAACCCGGTCCACCTGCCGGAACACAAGTGCCCTACGGCACTTGCCATCGCCCTTACGTTAACGTAAAGATTGCTCCAGGGCGCCGACGTATGAAGGCGCAAGGGTGGACGACCCGGAGCGCTTGATGACGCTAATAAAAACAAACTCCCCCAAATTGCACCGCGAAGCCCGGCTGGCCCGGGAAAAACTGCATCTGGAAGGCGAAGTCCCGGACGGCGTCCTGCGCGCGGAAATCGATGCTTCCTGGCGGCGCAGCCTCAGCCATGGCGTGCATTACAATGCCAAGCATGAGCTGGCGCTGGAATCGAGTGCCAGCGTCGACGTATTGCTGGCGAGCAATCGCCTGTTGATCGATGCAGCGTTGCCGGCGATCGATTACCTGGCCGAACGCCAAGGCAAGGAGGGGCTGATCATCCTCGCCAACTCCGACGCCACCATCCTTGCCGTCGAAGGTCGCGCCGACCGCCTCAAGGGCAGTGGCCTGCAAGACATCACCCTCGGCGCCTGCTGGAGCGAAGCCGCGCGTGGCACCAACGCCCTGGGCACGGCACTGGTCGAAGCCCGGCCAACCCTGATCGATTGCGGTGAGCATTACCTGGACCGCCTCAGTGACTTTTCCTGCACCTCGGTGCCGATCCATTGCCCCCAAGGCGACATCCTCGGCGTCCTCGACCTGACCCGCGAAGGCCCGCTGGGCCGCGCCCATGACAGCACCGCGCTGCTGGCCATGGCCGTCAGCCAGATCGAGAGCCGTGTCTTCAACGCAAGCTATCCGGACGAAATCGTCCTGGCGTTCCACAGTCGCCGGCAGTACCTCGAGTCGCCATGGCAGGGCCTGCTGGCGGTAAGCCTGGGCGGGAAAATCCTCGCGGTCAGCGCCCAGGCCTGTCAGCTGTTGCATGCCGAACGTTCAGCGCTGGTCGGTCGGCGGTGCGAAGAATTTCTTGGCGTCGATGGCCTGCAATTGCTGGCACGTCTGCACCAGGGCGGCGTCGGCAGCCTGCAGACCGCCAAAGGCGAATACTTCTACAAAACCCTGCGCGCGCCGCAACGTTCGATCAACGTCGGCAGCCCGCCACGCAGCGTCGCAAAAACCGCCAAGGCGCAACCAGACCTGGAGGCCCTGGCCGGCAGCAATGCCCGTTATGCCCGTGCCTTGCGCATGGCCCGACAAGGCCTGGCCAACCAGTTGCCGGTGTTGCTGTTGGGGGAAACCGGCACCGGCAAGGAAGTCATTGCCCGCGCCCTGCACATGGCCGGTAGCCGCTGCGACAAACCCTTCGTCGCGGTCAACTGCGCGGCGATCCCCGAGGGCCTGATCGAGTCGGAACTGTTCGGCTACCGCGAGGGCGCGTTCACCGGATCGCGCCGCGGCGGCATGGTCGGACGCCTGCAACAGGCTCACGGCGGCACCTTGTTTCTCGATGAAATCGGTGACATGCCGCTGGCCTTGCAGGCCCGCCTGCTGCGCGTACTGCAGGACCGCAAGGTCGCGCCACTGGGCGCCGGCGAAGAGCAGGACATCGACGTCGCGCTGATCTGCGCGACCCACCGCGACCTCAAACGCCTGGTGCAGGACAAGCACTTTCGCGAGGACCTGTTCTACCGGGTCAACGGCATCAGCGTGATGCTCCCGGCGCTGCGCGAACGTGAGGATTTCAGTGCGCTGGTCGGCCGACTGCTGGCCAGGCTCGATGCGCCAAACGTAGTCCTGCACGACGACTTGAACCGCTTGCTCGAGGGTTATCACTGGCCGGGCAACATCCGCCAGCTGGAAATGGTCCTGCGTACCGCGCTGGCCATGCGCGAACCCGGGGAGACCGTGCTCAACCTCGATCACTTGCCCGACAGCATGCTCGATGACCTCAATGCCGGCGAACGACCCCAGGCCGGCAGTATCCGGGAAAACCAACTGGAGATGATCCGCCAGTCCCTGGACAGCCACCAGGGCAACGTCTCGGCCGCTGCCGACGCCCTGGGCATCAGCCGCGCGACTTTGTATCGCAAGCTCAAGCAGTTGCGCCCGTGATGCAGCGCCTGATCGTGCGGCTGATCGACAGCCAGAACCCCGAGGCCCTGCAGGCTGCGTTACGCTGGCTATACAGCTTTGTACGCCCGCACCGCCTGGCGATTGCCGGGCTGCTGGGCCTGTCGGTCTGCGCCTCGGCGTTGGTGCTGGTGCAGCCGTGGCTGACCAAGTTGCTGATCGATGACGGCCTGCTGGCGCGCAATTTCCCGATGCTGGTGTTGATCGCCGGGCTGATGATCGTCGCGGGATTGCTGGGCACGGCGTTGTCCGGGATCAATCGTTACCTGCACACGCGCTTGTCCGGGCGCATGCTGTTCGCCCTGCGCGATGACCTGTATCGGCATTTGCAGACCTTGTCACCGAGCTTCTACGGCCAGCGGCGCATCGGTGACCTGATGTCGCGTCTCGATGGCGACGTGGCGGAGATCCAGCGCTTTGCCGTGGATTCATTATTTTCGGCGGTGTCCAGCGTGATCGGCCTGGTGGTGGCCGTGGCCATGCTGCTGACGCTGTCGTGGAAACTGTCGCTGCTGGCGCTGGTGCTGATTCCCCTCGACGTGCTGTGGCTGCGCTGGATGCGGCGCAAGGTCGAGCGCGATGTGCGCCAGTTGCGTGAACGCTCGGCGGACATGTCGTCATTCATGGTCGAGACGCTGCCGGTGATGAAGTTCATCCAGTCTGCCGGCCAGCAACAGCGCGAGGCGCGGCGCCTGGAAACGCTGGGGCAAGGCTATATGAGCCAGTTGCTGCGCCTGCAGGTCACCGAGTTTTTCACCCAGGCCGTGCCGGGCACACTGACTTCGCTGTCCCGGGCTTGTGCGTTCCTGATTGGTGGGTATTGGGTGGTGCAGGGCACTTGGCAATTGGGCGCATTGATCGCGTTTTCCACTTACCTGGGCATGGCCGTCGGGCCGGTGCAGAGTCTGCTGGGGCTTTATGTGGCGATTCAGCGCATGACCGTCAGCCTCGGGCGGGTGATGGAGTTGCGCGGCGAGGAAGCCACCGTACTCACCCCCGAAACACCGAAACCGATGCCGGGTTCTGGCGAGCTGCGCTTCGATGACGTGCACTTCAGTCATCCCGGTCGCCCGACCACCCTGCGTGGCATCGAGGCGCGGATTCCCTACGGTTTGAAAGTCGCCCTGAGCGGCGGCTCCGGGGTCGGCAAATCGACCCTGATCGATCTGCTGCAACGCCACCACGACCCGCAGTCCGGGCGGGTGCTGTTGGGGGACGTGGATGTGCGCGAACTCGACCTGTTCGAGTTGCGCCGGCGCATTGCCGTGGTCAGCCAGGACATCGTGCTGTTTCGCGGCAGCCTGGCCGACAACCTGGCCTACGCCGTGCCCGACGCCAGCCGCGAAGCGATCGCCGACGTCGCGCGGCTGGCGCAACTCGACAGCCTGATTGCGACCTTGCCCGAAGGACTCGACAGTCCGTTGGGGGAGCGCGGCCAGCAGTTGTCCGGTGGGCAGAAACAACGCATTGCCATTGCCCGCGCCCTGTTGCAGGACCCACTGATCCTGGTGCTCGACGAGGCCACTTCGGCGGTGGACGAAGCCACCGAGCGCGAAGTGATCGAAGCCATCGACCGCCTGTTTGCCGGGCGCACGCGCATCCTGATCAGCCATCGTCCCTCGACCCTGGCCGATGCCGATTTGCGCTTTGAATTGCTCGACGGCGTACTGGTGTCGAAAACGCTGTTGCATGAAGCCTGAGCCTTATGAAACCTGAGCCTTATGAAACTTGAGCTGCGCATTGGTGTGGTGGACAGCGGTCACTCGACCGCGCAACGGGTGCAGGTCGTCGCTGGGCGGCGTTTTTCCCTGGTGGAAGACGGGCTGAGCGAAAGCGACTTGCGTGACGATCCGTTGGGCCATGGCAGCGCTGTGATCGAAGCTATCGGCCGGCGTGCACCCTCGGCACTGTTTTGCGTGGCGCAAGTATTCGACCGGCGCGGGGTGACCAGCGCCTTGCAGATCGCCACGGCCATCGATTGGCTTGTGGCGCAGGACGTGCGCTTGATCAATCTGAGCCTGGGTTTGCGCCAGGATCGCAACCTGTTGCGGGCTGCTTGCGCATTGGCGGTGGGCCAGGGTGTATTGCTGTGCGCGTCCAGCCCGGCCCAGGGGGAGGGGGTGTTTCCGGCGAATTATCCACAGGTGCTGCGGGTGACCGGGGATGCGCGCTGCGCCGAACTCGAATGGTCATGGCTCGACAGTGCCCAGGCGGATTTCGGTGCGTGCGTGCACGGCACTTATCCGGGGCAGTCCGGCGCCAGTCTCGGTTGCGCGGCGTTGAGCGGGCACATTGCGGCATTCCTGGTGGAGAATCCCGACGCCAGCAATGAACAGGTGATCGATTATCTGCGCCACAACGCCCGTTACCGCGGCCCTGAACGGCGTTTCGGGCCATGACCGCGATCGTCATCCTGGGCGCCGGGCCCGCGGGCGCGGCGGTAGCACTGGGGCTGCGACGACTGGGGTATGCGGTTACGCTGGTCAGCGAATGGCGGCGTTTTGCCGCCCTCGAAGGTGTTTCCCAGCGGGTGCTGGAGGCGTTGCGCGGCGCCGGACTGCAACAGGCGCTGGCGCAGGCGACGTTGCCCTCTCAACGGCAGGTGAACTGGAACGGCCAGCAGCATTCGCAGAACATCGAGTTCCTGCTCGACCGTCCGACCTTTGACTGCGGCCTGCGCGAAGCCTTGCGCCTGGCCGGTGTTGAGTTGATCGAGGGTCGGGTGTTGGTGGTCCAGGCACTCGCCAGCGGTCATCGAATCGAGATTGACGGTGGACAGGCAGTGATTGCGGACTTTCTGGTGGAAGCCCGTGGCCGCCAGGCGCCCGCCCTGGGTAAAGGCTTGCGCGGGCCGGAGACAGTCAGCCTGCTCAATCGCTGGCAGGGCACGCCGGGCAACACCGCCAGCGCCGTGGAAAGCCTTGAGGATGGCTGGGCATGGATGGCGCGACGGGCCGACGGCCAGTGTTATTGGCAATGGACGGTGGATGTGGCCAGCGCCGCTCTGCCGGGCAAGGCCCAGTTGCTCGAGTACTGTCGACAGCGGCGCCAGGCATCGTCGTTCGCCCAGGCGTTTTTCGCTGCCGACCCCGAGGTTGATTTGCAGTTGCATGCCCGCAGCAGCACGGCGATTCTCAGCCCGCAGGTGTGCGGCGACAATTGGATTCGGGTTGGCGATGCGGCGATGGCGGTCGACCCGTTGTCGGGCAACGGCATCTTCCAATCCCTGTCCTCGGCGTTGCAGGCGCCGACGGTGATCAACACCTTGTTGCGCAAGCCCGAGCGAGCGGCGCTGGCCCGGCGTTTTCATCAACAGCGGGTGGAGCAGCTGTTTCTGCGGTTTGCGCGGATAGGTCGGGATTTTTATGCCGATGAACAACGCTGGCTCAATCAGCCATTCTGGAAGGCGCGGCGGCAATGGCCGGATGCCGAGGTAGCCCATGCAGAGGCTGATTTCAATGCGCTGAAAATCGAGCGGGCGCCGGTGCTGCGTGAAGGGTTTGTCGATGAGGCCGAGGTGGTGATCACGGCGGATCAACCGTTGGGGATCTGGCATGTGCAGGGGGTTGAATTGGCGCCGTTGGTGCGGCGATTGCGAACCGAGCCTGCCGAACAAGCGCTGGCTGGATTGACTGTCGAGCAGGGCAGGATGATCAGGAGTTGGTTGTTGGCCCAGGGTTTCAAACCCTGAGATCTCTGGTTGTTCGGGCGGGCCCTATCGCGGGCAAGCCCGCTCCCACAGGGTTTTTTGGTGAAGCTGCAATCTACGACATCACACAAATCACTGTGGGAGCGGGCTTGCCCGCGATGGCGTCCGCAAGGACGCCGCCAATTACAGCTTGATCAACACCGACTTCAACTCGGTGTAATGCTCGATCGCCGCATACCCCATCTCGCGGCCGACCCCCGACATCTTGTAGCCACCAAAGGGCAGCGCCGGGTCCAGGGCGCTGTGGCAGTTGACCCACACTGAACCGGACTTGATCCGTGGGATCATCCGGTGCACCGCCGCCAGGTCATTGGACCAGATGCTCGCGCCCAACCCATAAGGGCTGTCATTGGCCATGCGCAGGGCATCGGCTTCGTCATCGAAGGGAATCGCCACCAGTACCGGGCCGAAGATTTCCTCCTGCACCAGCGAATGCTTTTGATCGACGTCGACGATCACCGTCGGCTTGACGAAAAAGCCCGGCCCGAACTGCTCGCCACCGCAGGCGATGGTCGCGCCGCTTTCACGGCCCTGTTCTATGTAGCCGTAGACCCGCGCCTGCTGCCGTGCCGAGATCAACGGCCCCATTTCCACGCTCGGGTCCAGGCCGTTACCCAGTTTCATGGCGTTGGCGATATCGCTGATGTCCGCCACCACATTGTCGAAATGCTTGCGCTGCACATACAGGCGCGAGCCTGCGCAGCAGACCTGGCCCTGGTTGAAGAAGATCGCGCTGGCGGCACCGGCTGCGGCGCTTTTCAGGTCGGCATCGGCCATCACGATCGTTGGCGACTTACCGCCCAGCTCCAGGGTCACCCGGGTCATGGAATCCATGGCGATCTTGCCGATCTGCTTGCCCACGGCGGTGGAGCCGGTGAAGGTCAGCTTGTCCACCAGCGGATTGTGAGTCAGCGCGGAGCCTGCGGTGATGCCGGTGCCGGTGACCACGTTGAACACGCCCTCGGGGTAACCCGCCTCGAGCACAAGCTCGGCGAGCTTCAGCGCGGTGAGCGGGGTTTCGTCGGCGGGTTTGAGCACCACGGTGCAGCCGGTGGCCAGGGCCGGGCCGAGTTTCCAGCAGGCCAGCAACAGCGGGAAGTTCCAGGCGACGATGGCGCCGACAACGCCCACCGCTTCGCGGCGGATGAAACTGTGGAACTGGTCGTTGGGCATCAGCGGTGCCGACACGTCGACCGTGGTGCCTTCGATCTTGGTTGCCCAACCGGCCATGTAACGCAGGAAATCGATGGCCAGCTGCACGTCCATCACTTGCGCCACCGCCGCGCTTTTGCCGTTGTTCAGGCATTCCAGCTGCGCCAGGAGCTCGGCATCGCGCTGCATCAGGTCGGCGAGTTTCCACAACAGATTCTGCCGCTCCCGAGGGCGGGTGCGGGTCCAGGCCGAATCATCGAACGCCTGGCGGGCGGCGAGGACCGCGCGGTCGACGTCTTCCGGTGTGGCCCGTGGCACCACACACAGCACTTCGCCGGTGGCGGGGTTGTGCAGCGCCATGGTCTGGCCGTCGGCGGACTCGACCCAGTCGCCACCGATGAGCATGCGCGGGGCGCGCTGGATAAATGCCGAAGTGGCGGGAAGCAGGTTGGGAAGCGACATGATGAAACCTCGTCTTGTTCGTGTGGCGAGGTCTTTCGCAATGGCTGTGCCAGATGTGTTTATTTGGGTGAAACATCGATTTGGTGGGGCTTGCGGGTTATTGACCAATGAAAAGGAGGTGAGCTGACGTCGCAAATTGCGACGCAGTGAGACATGCGAAGATCAAAAGATCGCAGCCTGCGGCAGCTCCTACAGGTGTATGCCGATTCCCGTGTAGGAGCTGCCGCAGGCTGCGATCTTTTGATCTTGATCCTATGCTTGTCTCAGAGTGCAACAGATGTCGCGATATTAGACGCGGGACGTCAGGTTTAGCAGTCGTCAATCACCCTGTATTTAACCTAAGCAATTGATAAAAAACACGATTCACAAGCTGGCACGCTCCGTGTATTGCTCATCGCAGACGTTTCTCCTGCCACCGTCAGCGGCTTGCCGCCGGCGGCAGAAACCCAAAAAACGATAAGCCACAAAAATAAGAAAGCACCGTGCGAGGTTCGACGTTGATGAAGAGAAAACTCCGTTCAGGCATGAGCGCCAGTCTGCTGGCCATCGCAGCTTGCGTGGCCCTGCATTCGCCTCACAGCCTGGCAGCCCGCGACGCCCAGACCATCCTCAAGGAAACCTGTCAGGGCTGTCATACCCCCGAAGCCGATAACGCCCTGAGCCGCATCAGCCACCAGCGCAAGACGCCGGAAGGCTGGCTGATGAGCATTGCGCGCATGCAGACCATGCACGGTTTGCAGATCAGCGATGAAGATCGCCGCACCCTGGTCAAGTACCTGGCCGATACCCAGGGCCTGGCGCCGAGCGAGACCGACGGCGTGCGTTATGCCCTGGAGCGCCGGCTCAACACGGTCGAGCAGTTCGACGACCAGACCAGCCAGATGTGCGGCCGTTGCCACTCCGGTGCGCGGGTGGCCCTGCAACGGCGTCCGGCCCAGGAGTGGGAACGCCTGGTGAACTTCCACCTTGGCCAATGGCCGTCCCTGGAGTACCAGGCACTGTCGCGCGACCGCGACTGGTTCGACCTGGCGCGCAAAGAGATGGTGCCGCTGCTGGCCAAGCGTTATCCGCTGGACAACCCGGCCTGGAAAAAATGGCAAAGCGCCGCGCCAAAAGCCGAAGCACTGGTGGGTGACTGGAGCTTCAGCGGTCACTTGCCGGGCAAAGGCGAACTGGCCGGTGTGATGAGCGTGACCGCCGATGGCAGTGATACCTTCAAGGTCAGCGTCAAAGGCCAATACGCCGACGGCACGCCGTTCAACGGCGACGGCAGCGCGATTCTCTATACCGGCTACGAATGGCGCGGCAACGTCAGCATCGATGGCGTGACCATGCGCCAGGTGTTCGCCGCCCAAGGCAACGCCATGCAGGGCCGGATGTTCGAGGCCGAGCACGACGAGCGCGGCCTGGACTTCGTCGCGGCCAAGCAGGGTTCCCAGCGATTGCTGGCGGTGCAGCCGGGCTATGTGAAGGCCGGCAGCGAAAGCGAAGTCACCCTGATCGGCAGCGGCCTGAGCGGCAAGCCGAACTTCGGCAAAGGCGTGGAAGTGCTCGAGGTCGTGGAGCAGAGTCCGGAGCGAATCAAGGTCAAGCTCAAGGCTGCCACCAATGCCCAGCCGGGCTTGCGCGCAGTCACCGTCGGGACGCTCAAAGGGCCGAGCCTGTCGGTATACAGCAAGATCGCCGAAGTCAAAGTCGTGCCTGAATTCTCGGTGGCAAGGATCGGTGAGGGCGGTGGTTCGACGCCGAAAGTCCAGGGTCGTTTCGACGCCGAAGCCTGGGGCAAGGGCGCCGATGGCAAGCCGTATCGCATCGGCGTGTTCCCGGCGCAGTGGAAGGTCGAAGCCTTCGACGACCGCGCCAAGGAAGACGAAGACGTCAAGTTCGCCGGCACCATGCAGGCCGACACCGGTGTGTTCACCCCGGGCGACGCCGGGCCGAACCCGGCCCGCAAGATGTCCACCAACAATGCCGGCAACCTCAAGGTGATCGCCGCCGTCGACGACGCAGGGAAATCCCTGACCGGCGAAGGCCACATGATCGTGACCGTGCAACGCTGGAACAATCCACCCATTCCTTGAGTGGTGCTGATCGACAGCGATTCAGACACTTTTCGGAATGACCGCACGCCCCGCCAAGCGGGGTCTGCACAGGAGGTTTGCAATGGGCGCTATCTTGAATCTGGTCGAACGTAACCTGCACGAAGTGCAGGTCGATGCCGACCGCATGCTGTTTCACATCCCCAGCAGTTCGCTGTTCGCCAGCGATGAACTGACGGGCACCATCATCGATACCCTGCGCGGCCCGGGCTGTTCCTCGGACGACCTGATCCAGCGTCTGGACGGGCGCTTCAACGGCGAGGAGATCACCGAGACCCTGCGCGAGCTGATGGCCCTGGAACTGGTCAGCGACGGCTCGCCGCTGACCCCGGACATCGCCACCAAGCGTGTCGAGCGCACGGCGATCAATACCGTGGTACTCAACGTCAACACCGGCTGCAACCTGAGCTGCACCTACTGCTACAAGGAAGATCTCGACAAGCCGTCGGCCGGCAAGAAAATGGACGTCGAGACCGCCATCGCGTCGGTGGAAATGCTGTTGCGCGAATCGCCGGATGAAGAACGTTTCACCGTGGTGTTCTTCGGCGGCGAACCGCTGAGCAACCGCAAGCTGATCGAGTACATGGTCGACTATTGCGAGAAACGTTTTCGCGAAGCCGGCAAGTTCGTCGAGTTCGTCATGACCACCAACGCCACGCTGCTCACCGAAGAGACCGTGGACTACCTCAATGCCCACCGCTTTGGCTTGTCAGTGAGCATCGACGGGCCGAAAACCGTGCACGACCGCAACCGCATCACCGTGGGCGGGCAGGGCACCTACGACGTGGTACGGCGCAAGGCCGAGATGCTGCTGTCGCGCTACAACAGCCGTCCGGTGGGCGCGCGGGTGACCCTGACCACCGGCGTCACCGACGTCGAAACCATCTGGGATCACCTGTTCAATGAACTGGGGTTTGCCGAAGTCGGGTTTGCCCCGGTGACGTCGGGCGATATCAGCAGCTTCAACCTCACCAGCGACGAGCTGATCGAAGTCTTCGCCAGCATGAAACGCCTCGGTCGACGTTATCTGGAAGCGGCACTGGAGCACCGCAACATCGGTTTCTCCAACCTGCACCAACTGATCACCGACATCCACGAAGGCCACAAGAAAGCCCTGCCATGCGGCGCGGGCCTGAAGATGCTGGCGGTGGATCACAAGGGCGAACTGAACCTGTGCCACCGCTTTACCGGATCGAGCCTGCCGACCTTCGGCAACGTGCACAGCGGTGTGAAACAGGTGGAACTCAACGACTTCCTGTCCCAGCGCCTGGACCGCACCAATACCGGCTGCGAAGACTGCCAGATCCGCAACCTGTGCTCTGGCGGCTGCTACCACGAAAGCTACGCCCGCTACGGCGATCCGACGCACCCGACTTATCACTACTGCGAACTGATGCGTGACTGGGTCGACTTCGGCATCGAGGTCTACACCCGGATCATGGCTCACAACCCTGCGTTCATCAGCAGCTACATCACTCCGCGCAAGGCTCACTGATATGAAACATCTCAAGGCAATCAATAACAAAGCGTTGAAGCTGGATCAGGCGGCGGATGAAAACCGCATTGAAGAAGTGGTGGCGATGAGCTCCGTGGCGGGCTGTGCGTCGACCACCGACCCGGGCTGGGAAATCGATGCGTTTGGCGGTGTGTCGTCGCTGTGCCAGCCGATGGAAGCCGACCTGTATGGCTGCTCCGACCCGTGCTGGTGGCCGGCCCAGGTGCCGGACATGATGAGCACCTACCCGGACTGGAACAAGGATGCCCAGGCGTCCAACGAAAACTGGCGCAACCTCGGCACTGTCTTCCCGAAAGACAAGTGATCAGATAATAAGAAGGATTCCAGCATGCACAGCATCAACGCCTGCGGCCTGGCCGCTTTCGCCCTCCTGAGCACCTGCGCGCTCAGTGTCCTGGCCGATGAAAACACCGCACTGCAAGACGGTCATGAGTACATGTTGACCACCAATTATCCGAACAACCTGCACGTGATCGACCTGGCCACCGACACCTTGTACAAGACCTGCAAGATGCCGGACGCCTTCGGTCCCGGCACCGTGCAGCTGTCGCCGGATCGCAAGACCGCCTACGTGCTGAACAATCACTATGCGGATGTCTATGGCGTCGAGCTGGACAGCTGCAAGCAGGTGTTCCACGCCAGCATCACCCAGAAACCGGGGGAGAAAGCCAAATCGATGTTCGCCTTCACCGTCAGCCATGACGGCAAGGAGCTGTACACCATCGCCAACCCGACGCTGATGATGAACGATCGCTACGAAGTGCAGCAGCCCCGGCTCGACGTGTACAAGACTGACGCCGGCATGGACGCCAAGCCGGTGCGCAGTTTCCCGGCGCCACGGCAGTTGACCATCATGCAGAGCGGTGACGACGGCACGCTGTACGTGGCCGGTGCGGATGTCTACAAGGTCAATGTGCAAACCGGCAAGTTCGACGTGCTGATCCCCAGCCGTCACTGGAAACGCCCGAACTACAGTGCGCCCGACGTGCTCTACGTGTGGAACCAGCAAACCTACCGGCATGATTTCTCGCTGCTCTACACCGCGGCGAAATTCAAGGACAAGAAGCAGGACCCGGCCACTGCCGAATACCTGTACGGCTTGTTCAGTGTCGACCTGAAGACCGGCAAGACCGAAACCACCGACTTCGGGCCCCTGACGGAAATCTACTTCAGCGGCATGCGTTCACCGAAGGATCCGAACCTGATGTTTGGCGTGCTCAACCGCTTGGCCAAGTACGACATCAAGGAAAAGAAGATGCTCCAGGCGGCGACGCTTGATCACTCTTACTACTGCATTTCCTTCAACAAGGAGGGCAGCAAGATCTATCTGGCCGGCACCTTCAACGATGTGGCGATCTTCGATGCCGACAGCTTGAAGCAGGTGGGCAAGATCAAGTTGCCGGGTGGGGATATGGCGATCACCACGGCGCAGATTTTTGTGCGGTAATTGCGGCGCCTGCACTGACGCCTTCGCGAGCAAGCCCGCTCCCACATTTGATTTGTGTCGTTCACAAATCCTCTGTGGGAGCGGGCTTGCCCGCGAAGAGGCCCTCAAAAACGCCGCAAATTCAAACCCCCGGCACCGGACACCCCAAATCCCCCTCCTGGCACTTCAGGTAAGTCTTGAACGTCTCCACCCGCGCCTTGGTCAATTCGGTCACGCAATTGCTGTAGATCAGCGGATAAACACTCCCACCCTCCACCCCGGAAGCCGAAAACTTGCACTCGGCATCGCGAAACGCAATCCACGAGCGCTGTGCACCCACCAGCAGCTTCTTGCTGTCGGGGTTCCCCTTCAAACGTGTGGTGATCTGCTGGTAAAGCGCATTCAACTCCTTGTCCGCCGCGGCATGCTGCTGCGCTGCACACTGGTTCATCGTGGCCTGGTCGCTGGCGTTATCGCAGTCCAGGGCCTGGGCCAGGGGAGTGAGCAGCAAAGGTGTAAGTGCCAGAAGAAAGCGTGAGTACATGGAGGAGGCTCGCTGTGACGGGGGAATTTGCGCCAGTGTAGCGATGCAAAGACGACGATTTCGACAACTGACAGCGGATGGATACAACTTTCGGGCTGGACTTGTGGTCTTAGAGGCCTACTGTTGTTCATTACAGGAGGTGACGTATGAAACCAGTACCCAATAGTTTTGAACGCAAAATCATGCTCAAGTCGCCCCGCGCCCATGTATGGCGTGCCTTGGTCGATGCCGAGGCGTTCGGTCAATGGTTTGGCGTTGCACTCGAAGGCAGGCGGTTCATCGCCGGCGAGTGGACGCAGGGGCAGGTTACGTATCCCGGTTATGAACATGTGTTGTGGAACGTGCTGGTCGAGCGGGTCGAGCCCCAGCAATTGTTTTCCTTTCGCTGGCACCCCTACGCGGTCAATCCCAGGATCGACTACTCCCAGGAGCCCACCACGCTGGTCAAATTCGAACTTCAGGATTATGAAGACGGCACCTTGCTCAAGGTTTCCGAATCAGGTTTCGCTCACATTCCCGACGTACGCCAGAAGGAGGCGTATTACATGGACAGCCGTGGCTGGGAAGAGCAATTGAGCCGACTTGAACAATTCCTCGCCGAAAATGCCAAGGCCCGCGAGCGTGGGAGTGAGTGATGGCAGTGCAGCTATAGCGAATGTCTTACACGCGGTTACAACTATGTCGTCTGTTACATATTGGATCCGATGCGTATTCTGGCCCCATCCACTGAGGTACAGGGAGTGCTCTCAGGATCATGGATGATCGGCCATTGGCAAGGAATGCTGACGACAGGGAGTTGTAATGGTCTTGGAAGAACCCGCTTCGGCGGGTTTTTTTATGGGCGTCAGAAAAATCTGGCTGCTCGAACCGCAGTTCTCGCAGCCAGGATTTCCTTGTCAGCCGAGTTTCGCCGCCGCCCGCTTGGTGATTTGCGCTCGCAGTTTCAATGAGCCGGCGGCACGTTGACGAGCTTCCTCCAGCACGCTGGCGGGTGCCGTTTGCGGGCTACCGGCCTGAAATGGCGGCGCAGGTGCGTATTCCAGTTGAAGTTGCACCAGCTGCGCGGTGTCCTCATCGAACAGCTCTGCCGCCAGGGTCAGGGCAAAATCAATGCCCGCGGTAATTCCGCCACCGGTCAGCAGATTGCCGTCGCGCACCACCCGATCCGCCACCGCAATCGCTCCCAGTGGCGCCAGCAACTCGTGATACGCCCAGTGGGTGGTGGCGCGCTTGCCCTTGAGCAGCCCCGCCGCACCGAGCACCAGCGCCCCGGTGCAAACCGACGTCACATACCGTGCGTTGGCGGCCTGGGCCTTGATGAACGCCAGGGTTGGCTCATCCTCCATCAACGGCCCGACCCCGCTGCCACCGGGTACGCAAATAACATCCAGCGCCGGGCAGTCGTCAAAGGTAACGGTCGGTTTGAGCATCAGTCCGGTGCTGGCGGTGATGGGCATCAGGTCCTTCCAGATCAGATGCACCTTCACATCCGGTAGCGACGCCAGAACGTCGTACGGGCCGGTAAGGTCGAGTTGCTGCACCTGTGGAAACAACAGAAAACCGATCTGCAAGGTCATGGTGTATTTCTCCGAAGTGGGTGGACGCCTTTACTGTAGGGGTCTAGGATTTGGCGTATCCGCCAATAATCCCACGAATTACGCCAACATGTTAAAAACCGTTCACGTGCTCGCCTTCGCCAATGTGCAAGTGCTTGATGTCACCGGGCCGTTGCAGGTGTTTGCGTCCGCCAATGACATCGCCCGCCAGCAAGGCTCGCCGCCCCCTTATGCGCCGTCGGTGATCACTGGCGGCGGCGGGGCGGTGATGTCGTCGGCAGGCCTGGCGTTGCTGGCCGAGCCTTTGCCCGAGCAGGGCAGCGACACCTTGATCATCGCCGGCGGCTGGGGCGTCTATGCGGCGGCACAAGACCCTTCACTGGTCAGTTGGGTGCGCGAACACGCGGCAAAGTGCCGGCGAGTGGCATCGGTGTGCACCGGGGCGTTTTTGCTGGCGGCCAGCGGCTGGCTCGATGGCCGGCGGGTGGTCACCCACTGGACCCGTTGCGAACAGTTGGCGCAACAACACCCACGCCTGCAGGTCGAGCCCAATCCGATCTTTATCAATGACGGCCCGGTCTGGACCTCGGCCGGCGTCACCGCCGGTATCGACCTGGCGTTGGCGATGGTCGAAGCCGACCTTGGCCGGACCATGGCCCTGGACGTCGCCCGACAATTGGTGGTGTTCCTCAAGCGCCCTGGCGGCCAGTCGCAATTCAGCGTGACCTTGTCTTTGCAGAAAGAAGGTAACCGCTTCGACGAACTTCATGCCTGGATCAGCGAAAACCTCAGCAAGGACCTGGGCATTCCAACCCTGGCCAACCAGGCCGGCATGAGCGAACGCAGCTTCGTGCGCCACTACCGCGCCGACACCGGCCAAACCCCGGCCCGGGCCATCGAACAGATCCGCGTCGAAACCGCACGACGCCTGCTCAGCGATACCGGCGTGCCCATCAAGCGGGTGGCCGTGCAATGCGGATTCGGCAGCGAAGAAACCCTGCGCCGCAGTTTTCTGCGGGCCATCGGGGTGACTCCGCAGGCTTATCGCGAGCGGTTTTCGGTCAGTGCCGCAGCAGATCCAATAATGCCTTGAGTGTCAGCTTGATCACTCATTCGTTTCCGCCATTTGGTTGAAATACTTGGTCCGATCCGGTGTAAACGTCACGACCATTTTCGTGCGTGAACAGGTCAGCACGCGCTCTTCGCCAAGATCCACATCCAGATCTTCCCCGCGCAAGCCCTGCCATTGGGCGAGGTATTTGAGGGAACCGTATTTCTCCAGCTTCTTCAGGCTGCGATTGACGCCACCTTTCCAGCCCAGCACCGGCAATTCGCCGGCACGGCATTGATGGGCGAGGTCGGGGAAGCGGGCGGCGCGCTGGCGGCCGACTTCCCAGCATTTGATCAGGCCCTTGTCGTGGGCTTCCCACAGTTCGTTGCGGTTCAGGCCGGTTCGAAGGGGGAGGTCGATGCTGCGGTGGATGCGTTGGGACATTCTTTTTCCTTGAATACGGGTTTTGTTGGACAGCTCCGCTGTGCCCGTTGATTGGGGATGTTAGGTGGGGTTGTAGCGCCTGGCAACAAGGTATTTCCGGGTGTTTTGTTTAAAAAATGTCGGACGCCGGCCTACACAAAACCGTTGCCGGACGTCAGATCTGTAGGAGCCAGGCTTGCCGGCGAAAGCAATTTCAAGGACGCCTTTGCCGGCAGCCTGGCGCCTACCGGTAGTATTCAAGGCTGCCAAAAACCCTTCTCGCCGCTGAGCTTGCGATCCAGAAAACATGCCGCGCTGATCAACGCCAGGTGCGTCAGCGCCTGTGGCGTGTTGCCCATGTGCCGTGCCCGGCTGTCGAATTCTTCGGCGTACAGCCCCAGCGGGTTGGCGTAGCGCAATAGTTGCTCGAACTCCAGATGGGCCTTTTCCACCTGGCCAGCGCGGGCCAGGCATTCGACGTACCAGAATGAGCAGGCGGCGAATGCGCCTTCGGTGCCGGTCAGGCCGTCGATGTGTTTGTCGTCATTGTGGTAGCGGTAGACCATGCCATCGCGCACCAGGTTTTTCTCGATGGCCTCAAGGGTCGCGAGCCAGCGCGGGTCCTTGGCGCTGACGAAACGCACCAGCGGCATCAGCAGCATCGCACCGTCGAGACCGGTGCCGCCGATGTGCTGCACGAAGTGCCCGCGTTCGTCGTTCCAGAAGTTTTGCCAGATGTCTGTGTAGATATCCTGGCGTGTCTGGTCCCAGCGGGCGAACGGCGCGGGCAACGAGCGTTTCGAGGCGAGACGGATCGCCCGGTCCAGGGCGACCCAGCACATCAGTCGCGAATGTAGGAAGTGGTGCTGTTCGCCGCGCATTTCCCAGATGCCGACGTCCTCCTGCTGCCAGGTTTCGCACACCTGATCGACGACTTCCACGGTGTGCTTCCAGCCTTCGTGGGAAATGGCTTCGCCGTATTTGTTGACCAGGTACACCGCGTCCAGCAGTTCGCCGAAGATATCCAGCTGGACCTGCGCATACGCCAGGTTGCCGATGCGCACGGGAGTGGCGCCGCCGTGGCCGGACAGGTGCGAGAGTTCGATTTCCGGCAGTTCCTGTCGGCCGTCGATGCCATACAGGATATTGAGTTTCATCGGTTTGCCGCGACAGTCGCTGACCCGCCCGCGCAACCAGCGCATATAGGCGTTGGCCTCTTCGGTGAAGCCCAGGCGCATGAAGGCATAGACGGTGAAGGATGCGTCGCGGATCCAGGTGTAGCGGTAATCCCAGTTGCGTACTCCGCCGAGGGTTTCTGGCAGGCCAAAGGTCGCCGCGGCGAGGATCGCGCCGTGTTTGCGCGAGGTCAAAAGCTTCATCGCCAGGGCCGAGCGGTTGACCATTTCCCGCCAGCGGCCGCGGTAGTTGGAGAGGCCGATCCAGTCGCGCCAGAACTTCAGCGTGCGTTCCAGGCATAGCGTTGTCGCCCCTTCCTTGAAGCGCGGATCGTCAACGGCACCCAGCAGGAACTCCGCGGTCTGGTCCTGCTTGAGGGTGAAATCGGCGACGGCTGCCTGCCCGTCAATGCGCAATGGCTGATCCGCCGCCAGGCGCAGGGACGGCTGATCGGTGGCTTCGAAGATTACGTCCTGTTGATCCAGGCGGGCGAGGGTGTGGGCTCGCGCGTAGTCGTGGCGCACGGCGCAGTGCAGGTGAAACGTCGCTTGGCCGCTGACCACCCGGACCCGACGCATCAGCAGGGGCAGGTTGTCTTCGGTGTCGCCGATGGGCAACAGGTCGGTGATTTCCACCACGGCTTGATCACTGAGCCAGCGGGTTTGCAGCACGTTGGTGTCGGGCAGGTAGATTTGCTCGCGGCGGGCATCCGGCAAGTCCGGGGACAGCTGGAAAATACCGGCCTCGGGCGTGTCCAGCAGCGAACAGAAAATAGACGGGCTGTCGAATTCCGGCCAGCAGAAAAAATCCACGCTGCCCTTGTCATTGACCAGCGCGGCGCTGCGCATGTCGCCGATGATGCCGTGGGCGTCGATGGGGCTTTGGCGTTCGGGGTGATGGTCGGGCATTGGCGCGTGGCTCCGGGTTACATCGAGGACCTTAATAGCTGACTGGTTTGAGCGGTGGAGAGTTCATTAGTCTGGAGCAGTGAGGGGGCTTCACATTTACCCAACAATTTGCAGTCCCTTATCGAGGCCGGACCCTATGGCCAATCCCTATCGCGAACTGTTCAAAGCCCCAGGCAGCAGGGTTTTCGTGCTGGCCGGGGCGGTGGCGGCGACTTTTGCCTTGGCCACGGCATTCTGTGTGCTGCAGGTGTCGCGGCTGTGGATCGGTTTGGCTGGCGCCGGGTCTTGCCGATGTCGGCGCTGATCGGAGGCGGCGCATTGTTGGGGGGGACTGGCGATTGCGGCGGGGGTTTCGTCCGCGGTTCAGCAGTGCAATGCTATAGCAATACCTGTAGGAGCGAGCATGCTCGCGATGAACGTCAACGATAACGCGGGGCATCAGACAGCCCGTGTCGCCCATGCGTCCATCGCGAACATGCTCGCTCCTACAGGGGGGGCATCCGACTAATTCCCCGGGGCGCTCGTCCGTTCTCTTAGCAGACAACTTTCGAGGAAAGCCCGGTGACCCCGCTGACATTGCTGTGCCTGCCCTATTCGGGCGCGAGCGCCATGGTCTATAGCCGCTGGCGGCGCAAGCTGCCGGAGTGGATCAAGCTGCAACCGGTGGAGCTGCCGGGGCGGGGTGCGCGCTTCGATGAGCCCTTGCACACCGACATGCGCCGTCTGGCGCTGCAATTGGCGCAGGAACATAAAGACACGCTCAGTGCGCCGTATGCCTTGTTCGGCCATAGCCTGGGCGCGTTGCTTGCGTGTGAAATGGCCCATGCATTTCGCTCGCTCGGCTGCCCTGAACCGGTGGCGCTATTTGCCTCGGGCACGGCTGCGCCGACCCTGCGCGCCGATTACGACCGTGGCTTTGCCGAGCCCAAGACCGATGCCGAATTGATCGAGCAACTGCGCACACTCAACGGCACCCGCGAAGAAGTGCTGGCCAACCAGGAGCTGATGAGCCTGACACTGCCGATCCTGCGTGCCGACTTCCAATTGTGCGGGCGCTTCGAGCCGCTGCAACGGCCGTTGCTCAACTGCCCGGTGCACGTACTCGGTGGTAGGGCCGACCACGCCACCAGCGGGCAGTTGCTCGGCTGGCGCAAGGAAACCCTCGGCAGCTTTTCCGTGGACATGCTGGCGGGTGGGCATTTCTTTATCCATGAGCATGAAGCCAAGGTGCTCAAGGTGATCAAGGATCAGCTCGAGGTTCATCATCGGCGGCGTGCCATGGCCGCTGTGGGCTAACCCCATCTCAAACTTCACCCTATTCAGTGTGGGAGCGAGCCTGCCCGCGAAAACGATGGGTCAGCCAACATCAACGTTGAATGATCGAACGCATTCGCGAGCAGGCTCGCTCCCACAATGGTTTTCCTTCCTGATCGTTGTTCTCATTCGCTAATTTTTCCGGTTTGCATTCGTTTCATAGGGACGACGTGCCTTTGTGCTTCCTGCCTACTGATCCGGATGCTGAGAAATGAATGCTGAAGACTCCTTGAAACTTGCTCGCCGGTTTATCGGGTTGCCCCTGGAAAAGCGCCAGATGTTCCTTGCGGCCTTGCACAAGGAGGGCGTGGATTTCACCCGGTTTCCGATTCCTGCGGGCGTTGCGGCCGAGGATCGCCAGGCGCTGTCGTACGCCCAGCAACGTATGTGGTTTCTCTGGCAGCTGGACCCGCAAAGCGGCACCTACAACTTGCCAGGTGCGGTACGCCTGACTGGCCGTCTGAACCCGCTGGCGCTGCAACAGGCATTCGCCAACCTGGTGGCGCGCCACGAAACCTTGCGCACGGTGTTCGCCGTGCAGGCCGACGACAGCCTGCTGCAAGTGCCGGCCGCGGCGCCGCTGCTGATCGAAGAGGTGGATTTCAGTGCCTTGCCGGCCGCCGAGCGCGAGCAGGCCGTGGCCGAAACCGCCGAGCGCCAATCGGTGCTGCCGTTCGACCTGGGCAGTGGCCCGTTGCTGCGCGTCACCTTGCTCAAGCTCGCCGAACAGGAACACGTCCTGCTGCTGACCTTGCACCACATCGTGTCCGACGGTTGGTCGATGAACGTGCTGATCGACGAATTCATCCGCTGCTACGACGCTTTCGATGCAGGGACGCCACCGCAACTGCCGCCGTTGCCCATCCAGTACAGCGACTACGCCCTGTGGCAGCGCCGCTGGCTGGAAGCGGGCGAACAGGCGCGTCAGCTCGACTACTGGCAGACGCAACTGGGCGACGAGCACCCAGTGCTGGAACTGCCCACCGATCACCCGCGTCCGGCGATGCCCAGTTATTGCGGCAGCCGTTATGAGTTCGCCGTCGACGGACAGCTGGCCGAGCAACTGCGGGCCACTGCGCAGAAACACAACATCACTCTGTTTATGCTGCTGCTCGGCGCCTTCAACGTGCTGCTGCACCGCTACACCGGACAGACCGACATCCGCGTCGGCGTACCGATCGCCAACCGCAACCGCGCCGAGATCGAAGGGCTGATCGGTTTCTTCGTCAATACCCAGGTGCTGCGCACGCAGCTGGACGGCCAGACCCGGGTCGACGAACTGTTGCGCCGCATCAAGCAAACCGCACTCGGCGCCCAGGCCCACCAGGACCTGCCGTTCGAGCGCCTGGTCGAAGCGCTGAACCTGACCCGCAGCCTCAGCCACACACCACTGTTCCAGGTGATGTACAACCACCAGCCGCAGGTCGCGGACATTTCCACTGTGACCACGGCGTCCGGCCTGGTGCTGGGAACGATCGAGTGGCAAGGGCGCACCACCCAGTTCGATCTCACGCTCGACACCTTTGAGAAGGGCGGCAAGCTGCACGCCGCGCTGACCTACGCCAACGACCTGTTCGACGCCGCGACCATCGCGCGCATGGCACAACATTGGACGCACCTGTTACAGGGCATGGTCAGCGATACACGGCAGCGCATCAGCGATCTGCCGCTGCTGGAACAAGCCGAATACCAACTCATCGTCCATGACTGGAACCGGGCCGACGGCAGTTTCGCCCAGGACCTTTGTATTCATGAGTTGATTGGACAGCAAGCGGCTACGACCCCGGATGCGCTTGCCGTGACCTTCGCCACCCGCCAGCTGACTTATGGCGAACTCGACCAGCAAGCCAATCGCCTGGCACATAAGCTGATCGAGCTCGGCGTCGGCCCGGAAGTGCGGGTCGGCGTGGCCATGCAGCGTTCCGAGCAACTGCTGGTGGCCTTGCTGGCGGTGCTCAAGGCCGGTGGTGCCTACGTGCCGCTGGACCCGGATTACCCCGTCGAACGCGTCGCCTATATGCTTGAAGACAGCCGTGCTTTGGTGCTGCTGACCGAAGCGCAAGTGGCCAAAACCCTGAGCATGGCGAGCGATACCCAAGTACTGCTGATGGACAGCCTCTCGTTGGCGGCTTACCCCATCAGCGCCCCCGTCACCGGCGTCATGCCGGACAATCTGGCCTACGTGATCTACACCTCCGGTTCCACCGGCAAGCCCAAGGGCGTGGCGATTGCCCATCGCAACGTGTTGGCGCTGATCGACTGGTCGCAATCGGTGTACAGCCGCGACGACATTCAAGGCGTGCTGGCTTCGACCTCGGTGTGCTTCGACCTGTCGGTGTGGGAACTGTTCGTCACCCTGGCCAACGGCGGATCGCTGATCATTGCCCGCAACGCCCTGGAGTTGCTGCAGCTGCCGGCCCGGGATCAGGTGCGCTTGATCAACACTGTGCCGTCGGCGATCAATGCGTTGCAGCACGACGGGCAGATCCCGCCGAGCGTGCGCATCATCAACCTCGCCGGTGAACCGTTGAAACAAAGCCTGGTGGACGCGCTGTACCGGCAGCCGAGCGTCGAGCACGTCTTTGACCTGTACGGTCCGTCGGAAGACACCACCTATTCCACCTGGACCCGCCGCGAGGCCGCTGGCCAGGCCAACATCGGCCGCCCGCTCAAACACACCGCCAGCTATCTGCTGGATGCGGATCTGCAACCGGTGCCGCAAGGCGTATCCGCCGAGCTGTACCTCAGTGGTGCGGGCATCACCCGTGGGTACCTGGCACGGCCAGGCCTGACCGCTGAAAAGTACGTGCCCAATCCGTTTTCCAGCAGCGGCGAACGCCTGTACCGCAGCGGTGACCTGACCCGTTATCAGGCCGACGGCACCCTGCAGTACGTTGGCCGGATCGACCATCAGGTCAAGGTCCGAGGCTTTCGGATCGAGCTGGGTGAAATCGAAGCGCGACTGTTGCAACAGGACGCGGTGCGCGAACTGGCGGTGTTGGCCCAGGACAGTATCAACGGACAGCAGATGGTGGCCTATATCGTGCCCAGCGACTCGGCGTTGCTGGACGACCTCGACGCGCAAGGGCTACTGCGCGAATCCCTGAAAGCGGCATTGCGTCAGCACCTGCCGGACTACATGGTCCCGGCGTTCCTGCTGTTCCTCAAGCAACTGCCGCTGACCCCCAACGGCAAGCTCGACCGCAAGGCGCTGCCGGCGGTGGACGGCAGCCAGCAACAACGCGAACACGTCGCGCCACGCAGTGCCCTGGAAATTTCGCTCGCGGCGATCTGGCAGGACGTGCTGGCCATTGACAACGTCGGCCTGGAAGACAACTTCTTCGAACTGGGCGGCGACTCCATCGTCTCGATGCAGGTGGTCAGTCGTGCACGCCAGGCCGGGATCGTGCTCAACCCCAAGGACCTGTTCCAGCACCAGACCATCCGCTGCCTGGCCCAGGCAGCGCGCAGTGGCGAGCAACAACTGTTCGACCAGGGCCCGGCCAGCGGTGCGGTGGCATTGGCGCCGGTGCAACACTGGTTCTTTGAGCAGGCTATCGCTGTGCGTCAGCACTGGAACCAGTCGCTGTTGCTGGTACCGCGCGAGGCGTTGAACGTCGAAGCGCTGGATCGTGCCCTGGAACATTTGCTGACCCATCACGACAGCCTGCGCCTGCGTTATCAGCAGACTGACAGCGGTTGGCAGCAGGCCTATGCCGCGCCGACCACCGACTCGGTGCTGTGGCAACGCCAGGCACAATCGGTCGAGCAGCTCAGCACCTTGTGCGACCAAGCCCAGCGCAGTCTCGACCTGCAAAACGGCCCGTTGCTGCGCGCACTGCTGGTCGAAATGACCGACGGCAGCCAGCGTTTGCTGCTGGTGGTTCACCACCTGGCGGTGGACGGTGTGTCCTGGCGCGTGCTGCTGGAGGACCTTCAGCACTTCTATAACGGCGGCGCCGCATTGGCAAAAACCAGCTCGTATCAGCGCTGGGGCACGCGCTTGCAGTCGCATCTGCCAGTTTTTGAACGCAGCCTCGGCCACTGGCAGAACCAACTGCAAGACGCGCCAGATGACCTGCCATGCGAACGCCCGAACGGCGCGCTGGAAAACCGCTTCGAACATAAACTCGAACTCAAGCTCGATAGCGAGCAAACCCGCAAGCTGCTGCAACAGGCCCCGGCGGCTTACCGCACCCAGGTCAACGATCTGTTGCTGACCGCACTGGCCCGCGCCGTTTGCCTTTGGAGCGGGCAAGGCAGCGCGCTGATCCAGCTCGAAGGCCATGGCCGCGAAGACCTGTTCGATGACGTCGACCTGACGCGCACCGTGGGTTGGTTCACCAGCCTGTTCCCGGTCAACCTGAAACCCGCTGCCGATCTCGGCGCGTCGATCAAAACCATCAAGGAACAACTGCGCAGCGTCCCGGACAAGGGGCTGGGCTACGGCGCGCTGCGCTACCTTGGCAGCGCACAGGCACGCGCCGAACTGGCGGCGCTGCCGCCACCGCGCATCACCTTCAACTATCTTGGGCAGTTCGACCGTCAGTTCGAAGCAGGGGCGTTGTTCACCCCGTCTACCGAAGGCAACGGCATCGCGCAGGACCCGTCGGCTCCACTGGGCAACTGGCTGGTGGTTGAAGGTCAGGTCTACGGCGGCGAGTTGTCCCTGAGCTGGGGCTTCAGCCGTGAGATGTTCGACACTGCGACCGTCCAGCGACTGGCCGATGTTTACGCGCAGGAACTGATCGCGCTGATCGAACATTGCTGCACCCTTGAAGCCGCGCAAGCCACGCCATCGGACTTCCCGCTGGCGCGCATCGATCAGGCGCAACTGGATGGGCTGCCGCTCGCCATTGCCAATCTTGAAGACCTGTACCCGCTGTCGCCGATGCAGCAGGGCATGCTGTTCCACACCCTGTACGAGCCACAGGTCGGCGCCTACATCAGTCAGTTGCGCCTGGACATCGGCGGGTTGGACACCGAGCGATTTACCCGCGCCTGGCAAGCCGCGGTCGAGCGTCATGACAGTCTGCGCAGCAGCTTCCACTGGCAAGGCCTCGATACCGCACATCAGGCGATTGCCCGACAGGTCGCGTTGCCGCTCCAAGTGCTTGAAGCCACTGACACCGACGCACTGGCCGACGCCGAGCGCGCGCAAGGTTTCGAGCTGGGCAGGGCGCCGTTGTTTCGCCTGAAACTGGTGCGCACCGGCGCTGACGCCTGGCACCTGATCTACACCAGCCACCACATCTTGATGGACGGCTGGAGCAACGCACAGTTGCTGGCCGAAGTGATCCAGCACTACGCCGCCGGCCAGCCGCTGCCAGTGCCAGCCGGTCAATACCGCGACTACCTGGGCTGGTTGCAACAGCAATCGGCAACTGCCGGCGAGCAGTTCTGGAAAGCCGCATTGGCACCGCTGCAAGCGCCGACCTTGCTGGCTGAAGCCTTGCGTCCACCGGTAGACGCGACGGGCAGCGAAGAGCATCGCCTCACACTCGACTGCCGCGCCACCCAGCATCTGGCCGACTTCGCCCGCCAGCACAAAGTCACCCTCAACACCCTGCTGCAAGCGGCCTGGAGCCTGTTGCTGCAACGCTACACCGGCCAGGATTGCGTGGTGTTCGGCGCCACCGTGGCCGGACGTTCGGCGCCGTTGCCGGGGATCGAACAACAGCTGGGCTTGTTCATCAACACCTTGCCGCTGGTGTGCGCGATGAAACCGGACCAGACCGTCAGCCAATGGCTGGGCGAACTGCAAGGCCTGAACCTGGCCATGCGCGAGTTCGAGCATGTGCCGCTGTACGACATTCAGGGCTGGGCGGGGCAGCAGGGGGCTGCGTTGTTCGACAGCCTGCTGGTGTTCGAAAACTTCCCCGTCGCCCAAGCGCTGAAACAGGGCGCGCCGGCCGGGTTGTCGTTCGCCAACCTGCACAACCATGAGCGCACCCACTATCCGTTGACCCTGGGCATTGAATTGGGCGAAGGCCTGGGGCTGCAATTCAGTTATGACGCGGCGCGTTTCAGCGCGACGCAGATCGCACAGTTGTCAGCCAATTTGCAGCACCTGCTGATGCAATTGGTGGCATCGCCGCAGGCGGCTTTGGGCGCGCTGGAACTGCTGGACGTCGATGGAAAGAACGCGACGCTCACGATCAGCCAGCCACCTGCGGTCGAGTTATCCACAACGCTACTGGCCCACGAACAGATCGCCGCGCGAGCCGCTGCCACGCCCGGTGCACTGGCATTGCAGGTGGACGGCCACACCCTGAGCTACGGCCAACTCAATGCACAAGCCAACCACCTGGCCCAGCGCCTGATCGACAACGGCGCCGGCCCCGGCAAGCGTGTCGGCCTGGCCGTGCGTCGCGGTCCGCAACTGATCGTCAGCCTGCTGGCGGCATTGAAAAGCGGCGCGGCCTACGTGCCCCTCGACCCGAAATACCCAACCGAACGCCTGGCCTACATGATCAACGACAGCCGCCTCGACGTGCTGCTCCACGAATCCGGCCTGCTCGAAGATGTGCCAAACGTACAACGCCTAACCCTCGAAGACAGCACAACCCCTGTAGGAGCGAAGCTTGCTCGCGAAGAGGCCCTCCCTGCCGCCGAAGATCTCGCCTACATCATCTACACCTCCGGCTCCACCGGCCAACCCAAAGGCGTAGCCATCACCCACGCCGCCCTGCGCGAGTTCTGCCAGACCGCCGCCGACTACTCAAGACTGTCACCCACCGATCGCGTCTTGCAATTCGCCACCTTCAGCTTCGACGGCTTCGTCGAGCAGTGCTTCCCGGCGTTGTGCGTCGGCGCAACGTTGATCATGCGCGGCGAAGAGCTGTGGGATGCTGGCCGCCTGGCCACCCAAATCGTCGAGCAGGGCGTGACAGTGGCCGACTTGCCGGCCGCTTACTGGTTCCTGCTGGCCCGCGAATGCGCCAGCGGTGCAGTGCCAAGCCTTGGCGACTTGCGCCAGGTGCACGTCGGTGGCGAAGCCATGTCGGTGGAAGGCCTGCGCCTGTGGCATCAGGCGGGTTTGAGCCACGTGCGCCTGCTCAACACCTACGGGCCGACCGAGGCGACCGTGGTGTCCAGCGTGCATGAGTGCCGCCTGGAGGATGCCAGCGATGCAGTCGGCGTCCCCATCGGTCGCGCCATTGCCGGCCGGGCGCTGTATGTGCTGGATGCGGCCGGTCAGTTGCTGCCGGCCGATGGCGTCGGCGAGTTGTGCATCGGCGCACCGGCCTGCCTGGCGCAGAGCTATTTCGACCACCCGGCGCTGACCGCCGAACGTTTCCTCCCGGACCCCTTCGCCCGCGAACCGGGCGCGCGGCTGTACCGCAGCGGCGACCTGGCACGCTACAACGCCAATGGCGACCTGGAATACGTCGGGCGTATCGACCACCAAGTGAAGATTCGCGGTTTTCGCATCGAGATGGGCGAGATCGAAGCCTGCCTGCAGGCCCGGGACGAGGTGCGCGAAGCCGCCGTCATCGCCCAGGACGGCAGCCGATTGGTGGCCTACGTCGTCGCCAGCCGCGCGGTGGTTTCGCAGGCTCAATACCTGCAAGGGCTCAAAGCCGTCCTGCAACGCTCATTGCCGGATTACATGGTGCCCAACAAGATGGTCCTGCTGAACAGCCTGCCGCTCAACAACAACGGCAAACTCGACCGCAAGGCCTTGCCACGGGTTGAAGCGGGCGATGCACAACGTGCCTACGCAGCGCCCGCCGCAGGGCTGCAAACGCAACTGGCGCACATTTGGCAGGAGGTGTTGCAGGTCGAGCAGGTGGGGCGCGACGACAACTTTTTCGAGCTCGGCGGCCACTCGTTGCTGGTGCTGCAAGTGATCTCCCGTGTACGCCAGCAACTGCAACTCGAGCTGTCGGTGAGCAGCCTGTTCTCGGCGGCGAATCTGGCGCAGTTCGCCGAGCGCGTTGCGCAAGCGAACCTCAGCGGCCAACCGCCGCTGCAACGCGCATCGGACGATCAGCCGCGCCTGCTGTCCTACGCCCAGCAACGCCAGTGGATTCTCTGGCAACTGGACCCGCACAGCGCGGCCTACAACATTCCGGCGGCGCTGCGCCTCAAAGGCCCGCTGAACCGCCAGGCCCTGCGCAACACCTTCGCCCGGTTGCAGGTTCGCCACGAAACCCTGCGCACCACCTTCGATCAGGATGGTCAGCGGGCCCGTCCAGTCGTGCATGTCGAGCTGCCGTTGCAGTTCAGCGAACAGCTAATCAATGAGTCGGCAATCAACACTGCGGTGGCCGCAGAAATCGCCCGGCCGTTCGATCTGCGCAACGGCCCGCTGTGGCGCTGTATGCTGCTGCACGTCAGCGCCGAAGACCATGTGCTGGTGCTTACCGTGCATCACATCGCCGCCGATGGCTGGTCGATGCAGGTGATGGTCGATGAATTCAGCGAGCTATACCAAGCTGCCGTTGAAGGGCGTGCGGCCAACCTGTCGGCACTGCCGGTGGCTTACAGCGACTACGCCCGTTGGCAACGCGACTGGCTGGAGGCCGGCGAGGGCGCGCGGCAACTGGCGTGGTGGTGCGAGCAACTGGCGGGTAGCCAGGCGCCGCTGGAGTTGCCGAGTGAACTGACCCGTCCGGCACGGCGTAGCGAGCGCGGTGCCAGCCTGATGTTGAACATCGATCGCCAGTTGCTGGCCGGTTTGCGCGAGCGTGCGCATGAACAACAAGTGACGCTGTTCATGCTGTTGCTGGCGAGTTTCCAAGCCGTACTGCACCGCCAGAGCGGTCAGTCGAGCATCAGTGTCGGGGTGCCAAGTGCAGGGCGTTCGCGCCTGGAAACCGAAGGCCTGATCGGCTTCTTCATCAATACCCAGGTGCTGCGCGCCGAGATCGACGGGCAACAACCGTTCAGCAAGTTGCTGCAACAGGTCAAGCAAACGGCATTGGACGCCCAGGCTCATCAGGACTTGCCGTTCGAGCAACTGGTCGATGCCCTGCAACCGGACCGCAGCCTCAATCACAGTCCGTTGTTCCAGGTGCTCTACAACCATCAGCAAAAACTGGGCGCCAGTGTCGAGCGCGCGGTGGCCGATTTGCAGGTCGAGCGTCTGCACTGGCAGCAGCATACCGCGCAATTTGATCTGGTGCTCGATACCCAGGAGCAGGGCGATGAACTGGACGCCAGCCTGAGCTACGCCACTGACCTCTACGACGAGGCCTCGATGCAGCGCTTCGCCGAACAGTGGTTGAACCTGTTGCGCGCAGTGGTCGAAAACCCACAGCAGCGCGTCGCCGAACTGCCGCTGCTGCAAGCACCGCAATACGGCGAATTGATCCAGCACTGGAACCCGACCTTCGAGGCACAAGCGCAATCGTCCACCTTGCATCAGCTGTTCGAAGCCCAGGCCGCGCAACGCCCGGACGCCATCGCACTGACCAGCGAAGGCGAGCAGCTGAGCTACGCCGCGCTCAACGCCGAGGCCAATCGCCTGGCTCGCAAACTGCGCGAGCAGGGTGTCGGCCCCGAAGTGCGGGTCGGTATTGCCACCGAGCGGGCAATGCCGCTGGTGGTCGGCTTGCTGGCGATTCTCAAGGCCGGTGGCGCCTACGTGCCGCTGGACCCGCAATACCCGGCCGAGCGCCTGAGCTACATGATCGATGACAGCGGCATTGAACTGCTGTTGACCCAATCTCACCTGATCGACGGCTTGCCGGTCCGCGAAGGCGTGCAGGTCCTGGACCTGGCGGCATTGCAGTTGGCCCCCTACAGCGCCGACAACCTGGCGCCGTTGGCGACCCCGGACAATCTGGCCTACGTGATCTACACCTCCGGCTCCACAGGCCGCCCAAAAGGCGCCTTACTCAGCCATGGCAACGTCGGTCGCCTGCTCTCGGCCACTGCTGGCGAATTCAATTTCGGCGCCGACGATGTCTGGACCCTGTTCCACTCCTACGCCTTCGATTTCTCGGTGTGGGAGTTATTCGGCGCGTTGTGCACCGGTGGGCGCCTGGTGATCGTGCCGTACTACATCAGCCGCGAACCGCAGGCGTTTCACCGTTTGCTCTGCGATGAAGGGGTGACGGTGCTGAACCAGACCCCGACCGCGTTCCGCCAGTTGTTGCCGATCGCCTGCGCCAGCCCACGCCCCTTGGCGTTGCGTCAGGTGATCTTCGGTGGCGAAGCACTGGAAGTGGCCAGCTTGCGTCCCTGGTTCGAACGCTTCGGCGACCAGCAACCAACGCTGGTGAATATGTACGGCATCACCGAAACCACGGTGCACGTGACCTACCGCGCGATCCGCCTGGCCGACCTCGATGGCAAGGCGCAAAGCCCGATCGGCCTGCCGATTCGCGACCTGCGCTGGTACTTGCTCGACAGCCAGTTGCAACCGGTGCCAGTGGGCGTGGCGGGGGAGCTGTACATCGCCGGCGTCGGCCTGGCGCGCGGTTATCACGGGCGTAGCGGCCTGACCGCCGAGCGTTTCGTGCCAAGTCCCTTCGATGCGGCGCAACGCCTGTATCGCAGTGGCGACCTGGCGCGCCAACGTGTCGACGGCAGCATCGACTACCTGGGGCGGATCGACCAGCAAGTGAAGATCCGCGGGTTCCGTATCGAACTGGGCGAGATCGAAGCGGCCGTGCTGGCGCAGCCGGGCGTGCGTCAGGCAGTGATCAGCGTGCACGTCGACGACGGCGGTCCGCAGCTGTGCGCCTACGTCGTCGCCGAACTCACTCCGAATGATCCGATCGCCTGGCGCGACACCCTGCGCGCCGCACTCAGCGTCGATCTGCCGGATTACATGGTGCCAAGGCACTGGTCGTTGCTCGATGCCTTACCGCTGACCAGTAACGGCAAGCTCGACCGCAAGGCCTTGCCGGTGCCGGATGCCGAAACCTGGCAGCGTCCGTTCGCCCCCCCCGAAGGCGAGCTCGAACAGCAACTGGCGGCGATCTGGGCCGAGGTATTGGGCGTTGCCCGGATCGGCCGGCGCGACAACTTCTTCGAATTGGGCGGGCATTCGCTGCTCGCCGCCCAGGCCAGTGCCCGCGTGGAACTGGAACTGGGCATTGAGCTGCCGCTGCGCGTGCTGTTCGAAAGCAACGACCTTCAGGCTTATGCCGCCAACGCCTGGCAACAAGCCCCGACTGACAACGCTGCACGCCTGGATGCGCTTGAGTCGCTTCTGGACGAGATGGAGATCAACTGATGGAACACAGCACCGCCTCGCGTATCGCCTCTCGCTTCGCTGGCCTGCCGGCCGACAAGCGCCGTGAGTTTCTGGCAAAAATGCAGGAGCAGGGCGTGAGCTTCGGCCAGTTGCCGATCCCGCCCGCCACCACGCCGCAAGCGATTTTCGAATTGTCCTATGCGCAGCAGCGTCAATGGTTCCTCTGGCAGCTCGACCCGCAGAGCAGCGCCTACAACATTCCTGCGGCCCTGCGTCTGCAGGGGCCACTGAATCTTGCGGCGCTGCAACAGAGTTTCGACGTGCTGCTGGAGCGTCATCAGAGCCTGCGCAGCCGTTTTGTCGAGGAAGACGGCCAGGTGATGCAAGCCCTGGCGAGCTTCAACACGCTGCCCATCGAACAGCACGATCTGCGCGCCGAGCCCGAGGCGCTGCGCCTTGAATCGGCGATGAAAAAAGTCGAGGCGGAGATTGCCCGGCCGTTCGACTTGCAACACGGCCCGCTGTTGCGCGTCAGCCTTTTACAGCTGGACGTTGATGATCATGTGCTGGTGCTGACACTGCATCACATCGTCACTGATGGCTGGTCGATGGGCGTGCTGGTCGACGAATTCTCAAGGCTCTACGCGGCCCATTGCCAAGGCCAGAGCGCTGGACTTGCAGCGTTGCCGATCCAGTATTCGGACTATGCGGCCTGGCAGCGGCGCTGGATGGAAGCCGGCGAGCTTGAACGTCAACTCGATTGGTGGCGTGAAAAGCTCGGCAGCGAACAGCCGTTGCTGGCGTTGCCCACCGATCGCCCGCGTCCGGCACAACCGAGCCAGCACGGCGCTCGTCTGGACTTCGCCCTGGATGCCACGCTCGCCACCGGCCTGATGTCCCTGGCCAGACAGCGCGGCGTCACGCCATTCATGCTGTTGCTGGCCAGTTTCCAGGCCTTGCTCTATCGCTACAGCGGCCAATCCGACCTGCGCATCGGTGTGCCGATCGGCAACCGCAATCGCACCGAGACCCGTGGTTTGATCGGCTTTTTCGTCAACACCCAGGTGATGCGCGCCGAACTCGATGGCCAGCTGCCGTTTAGTCAACTGCTCGACCAGACCCGCGCCTTTGCCCTGGATGCCCAGGATTACCAGGACCTGCCGTTCGAGCGCCTGGTGCAGGCGCTGCAAGGCGAACGCAGCCTGAGCCACAGCCCGTTGTTCCAGGTGATGTTCAACCACCAGCAGGCCAAACCCGCAGCGGTCAGCGGCTTACTGGCCGGCTTGCAGGTCGAGGCGCTGAACGCCACGGCGCACACCACCCAGTTCGACCTGCAACTGGACACCCAGGAAGAGGGCGACAAGCTGTTCGCCAGCCTGACCTACGCCACCGACCTGTTCGACGCCGAACGCATCGAGCACCTGGCCCGGCATTGGCGCAACCTGCTGGCCGGGGTGCTGGCGAACCCGCAAACCCCGCTGGCCGAATTGCCGTTGCTCGATGCCGACGAGCACCTGCGCATCCTCGACGACCTCAACGACACCGCTCAAGACTATCCGGGCGAAGTCTGCGTACAGCGGCATTTCGAAGCGCGGGTGGTGGAAAATCCCCAGGCGACGGCGCTGGTGTTCCAGGGCCAGTCCCTGAGCTACGCCGCGCTCAACCAGCGGGCGAACCGCCTGGCCCATCACTTGCGCGCCCAGGGTGTCGGCCCGGAAGTGATCGTCGGGATCGCCTGCGAGCGTTCGCTGGAAATGGTCGTCGGCCTGCTGGCGATCCTCAAGGCGGGCGGCGCCTACGTGCCGCTGGACCCGCAATACCCGCTCGATCGCCTGGATCACATGATCGAGGACAGCGGCATTGCCCTGCTGTTGACCCAGGAGCACCTGCTGGCGCAACTGCCGACGCCGGACAGCGTGCGCACCCTGTGCCTGCAAGCGCATTCCGAGTGGCTGAGCGAACTGCCGGGCGATGATCTGCCCAACCTCGCTGTCGGCGAAAACCTCGCCTACATGATCTACACCTCCGGTTCCACCGGAAAACCGAAAGGCGCGGGCAACCGTCATGTAGCCTTGCATAACCGCCTCGAGTGGATGCAGCAGGCCTACAACTTGCTGCCGAGCGACCGCGTGCTGCAAAAGACGCCCTTCAGTTTCGACGTGTCGGTCTGGGAGTTTTTCTGGCCACTGATGAAAGGTGCGACGCTGGTCATCGCCGCTCCAGGCGAGCATCGCGATCCGCAACGCCTCGCTGCACTGATCGTCGAGCAAGCCATCACCACGCTGCACTTCGTGCCGTCGATGCTCTCGGCCTTCATCGCTGCCGATGAGGCGCTGGCCTGCACCTCACTGACCCGCATCATCTGCAGCGGCGAAGCATTGCCGATGGAACTGCAACGCCAGACTCTGCGCGCTCTGCCGCAAGCCCGACTGTACAACCTGTATGGCCCGACCGAAGCGGCGATCGACGTGACCCACTGGACCTGTGTGGAGGAGAGCCGCGACAGCGTGCCGATCGGCCGGCCGATCGCCAACCTGCGCACCTTGATCCTCGACAGCGAACTGCAACCTTTGCCGCTGGGCGCGGTGGGCGAACTGTACCTGGGCGGTATCGGCCTGGCCCGGGGTTATCATCGCCGTGGCGCGTTGACCGCCGAGCGTTTCGTGGCCGACCCGTTTGGCAGCGGCGAACGTCTGTACCGCACCGGCGACCTGGCGCGCTACCGTGCCGATGGCGCCATTGAGTACGGCGGGCGGATCGACCATCAGGTGAAGATTCGCGGCCTGCGTATCGAACTGGGGGAAATCGAAGCGCGCCTGCAAGAACATGCCAGCGTGCAGGAAGCCGTGGTGCTGGCCCTCGATGGCCCGAGCGGTAAGCAGCTGGTGGCATACATCGTGCCGCAGGATCGTGCGTTACTCGGTGCCGATGCGGTGCAGCAAGGCAGCTGGCGCGAATCCCTGAAAAGCCATCTGCTCGGCAGCCTGCCGGACTACATGGTGCCGGCGCAGACCGTGCTGATCGAACACATGCCCCTGAGCCCCAACGGCAAACTCGAGCGCAAGCGCCTGCCGGCCCCCACCGCGCAGGTCAGCCAGCGCGGGTTCGAAGCCCCGCGCAGCGAACACGAGCGCGTGCTGGCGCAGATCTGGCAGGACGTGCTGGGCCTGGAGCAGGTCGGGCGCCAGGACAACTTCTTCGAACTGGGCGGTGACTCTATCATTTCGATCCAGGTGGTCAGCCGCGCACGGCGTGCCGGTCTCGGCTTGCAACCGCGCGACCTGTTCCAGCAGCAGACCTTGCAGGCCCTGGCCGCTGTCGTGAAAGAACAGGCGGCGCCCCTGGCGCATCAAGGGCCGGTGGACGGCGTGCAGATACTCACGCCGATCCAGCGCTGGTTCTTCGAGCAAGCTATCCCGCAGCGCGCCCACTGGAACCAGGCGGTGTTGCTGACGCCGCGCGAAACCCTCGAACTGCCACGCCTGCAAGGCGCCTTGCAACGGGTGCTCAAGCAACACGATGCCCTGCGCTTGCGTTTCAGCCAGGTCGACGGGCAATGGTCGGCGCGCTACGTCGGCGCTGACAGTGCCGATGTCATCGACATGCTCTGGACCGCTCGCGTTGCCAGCGATGCGTCGCTCGAATCGGTGTGCGACGAAGCCCAGCGCAGTCTCAGCCTGCAAGACGGGCCATTGCTGCGCGTGGCGCTGATCGCCCAGGCCGATGGAGCCCAGCGTTTGCTGTTGGTCATCCACCATCTGGCCGTGGACGGGGTTTCCTGGCGGGTGCTGCTGGAAGATTTGCAGGCCGCTTATCAAGGCCAGGCACTGCCCCCCAAAAGCAGTGCCTTCCAGGCCTGGGGCGAAAAGCTCGATGCTTATGCGAAGTCCGAAACGGCCATGAAGGAATTGAGCGGGTGGCAGAGCCATCTGCACGGTGCCAGTGACTCGTTGCCGTTGGCCAATGCACAAGCGAATCAGGCCGGGCATTTGCGCCAAGGCGTCAGCGTCGGTCTGGACCGCGAGCAGACCCGCCAACTGCTGCAACAGGCGCCGGCGACCTATCGCACTCAAGTCAATGACCTGCTGCTGACCGCATTGGCGCGTACCCTCAGCCGCTGGACCGGCAACGAGTCGGCGCTGATCCAGCTCGAAGGCCATGGCCGCGAAGCGCTGTTCGACGACATCGACCTGACCCGCACCGTCGGCTGGTTCTCCAGCCTGTTCCCGGTGCGCCTGACGCCGACCGCCGACCTCGGCGGCTCGATCAAGGCGATCAAACAACAACTGCGAGAAATCCCCGGCAAAGGCCTGGGTTACGGCCTGTTGCGCTACATGGGCGATGCAGCGGCGCAAGCGGCCCTGACGGCATTGCCACAGGCCCGGGTGACCTTCAATTACCTCGGCCAGTTCGACCAGAGCTTTGCCAAGGATGCCTTGTTCACGCCGGCTCGCGAATCCAGCGGCGCTGCGCAGTCGGCGCATGCGCCGTTGCCGAATTGGCTGTCGGTGGACGGCCAGGTCTATGGCGGTGAACTGAAACTCGACTGGACCTTCAGCCGCGAATGCTTCGAGCTGCGCGAAATCGAAGCCCTGGCGAACGATTTCTGCGCTGAACTGTTGGCGCTGATCGACCATTGCCTGAGTGACGGAGCGGGAGGCGTGACCCCGGCGGACTTCCCGCTGGCGCGCTTGAGCCAGGCACAACTCGACGCGCTGCCAGTGCCGCCCGGGCAGATCGAGGATGTGTACCCGCTGTCGCCCATGCAGGCGGGTCTGCTGTTCCACAGCCTGTATGAGTCCGAATCCGGCGCCTACGTGAACCAGCTCAGTGTCGAAGCCCGTGGCCTCGATGCCGATCGTTTGGGCCGTGCCTGGCAAGCCGTGCTCGACAGCCACGCGATCCTGCGCAGCAGCTTCCACTTCCCCGAAGGTTTCGAGGCGCCGGTGCAACTGGTGCATCGTCACCTGCGATTGCCGCTGACCTGCCTCGACTGGCGCAACCGCGTCGATCAGGCCGAGGCGCTGGTGCAACTGACCGACAGCGAACGCCTGCAACTCGATCCGACCCGCGCACCGCTGATGCGCCTGACCCTGGTGCGTCTGGACGACGAGCGCCAGCAACTGATCTACACCCACCATCACCTGCTACTCGATGGCTGGAGCCATTCGCTGCTGCTCAGTGAAGTCCTGCAGCGTTATGCCGGTCAGGACGTCGCGGCGCCAACCGGGCGTTTCGCCGACTACATTGGCTGGTTGCAACGTCAGGATGCCCAGGCCGACGAGCTGTTCTGGCGCGAGCAACTGGCGACACTCGACAACCCGACCCTGTTGGCTGAAAGCCTGACCCATAACAATCTGTCGGACAACGTATTTGCCGATCACCGCCAGACCTTCGACGTCGCCACCAGCAAGCGCTTCAGCGACTTTGCCCGTCAGCAGAAAGTGACGCTTAACACCTTGGTGCAAGGTGCCTGGGCACTGCTGCTGCAACGCTACAGCGGCCAACGCAGCGTGGCGTTCGGCGCCACGGTGGCGGGGCGTCCGGTGGATTTGCCGGGGGCGGAAAGCCAGCTCGGGCTGTTCATCAACACCCTGCCGGTGATCAGCAGTCCGGACGCCGTCGAAAGTGTCGAGCAATGGCTGACGCGTTTGCAGGCGCAGAACCTGGAACTGCGTGAACACGAATTCACCGCGCTGGGCGATATCCAGCGTTGGGCCGGACGGGCCGGCGAGCCACTGTTCGACAGCTTGCTGGTGTTCGAAAACTTCCCGGTGGCCGAGGCCTTGCAGCAGGGCGCACCGGCTGGCGTGAGTTTCTCGATTCCACAAAACCACGAGCGCACCAACTTCCCGCTGACCTTGGCGGCCACCGTGGAAAACCAACTCAGTATCAACTGGAGTTACCAGTGCAGCCACTTCGGCCACAAGGCGATTGTGCGCATGAGCGAGCACCTGGCCGCGTTGTTGACGGCGATGGTGGCTGCACCACAAGCGGCCTTGAGCGAGCTGGACCTGCTGACCGAGGTGGAGCGCACGCAGCAATTGCTGGAGTGGAACCCGCCGTTCACCGCAGAAAGAAATCCGCTGTGCGTGCATCAACTGATCGAGGCCCAGGCGATTATCCGACCTGACGCCACGGCGCTGATCTTCAATGACCTCGAGCTGAGCTTCGACCAACTCAATCGCCGTGCCAACCAGTTGGCCCATCGCCTGCGCGCCTTGGGTATCGGCCCGGAAGTGCGGGTCGGCCTGGCCATGCAGCGCTCGCCAGAGATGATCATCGGCCTGCTGGCGATCCTCAAGGCCGGAGGCGCCTACGTGCCGCTGGACCCGGCCTACCCGGCGCAGCGCCTGCGCTACCTGATGGACGACAGCGGTATTTGCCTGCTGGTCAGCCAATCCTGGCTGCGGGAAAAACTGCCACTGCCCGAAGGCTTGCCGGTGCTGGAAATCGACCGCGAAGCGCTGGCGGGCATGCCTGACAGCAACCCGGTCAACCTGACCTGTGGAGAAAACCTCGCCTACCTGATCTATACCTCCGGTTCCACCGGGCGGCCCAAAGGCGTCAGCGTGGCCCACGGCCCGTTGGCCATGCACTGCGTAAAGATCGGCGAGTTGTACGGCATGACCCCGGACGACCGCGAACTGCAATTTGCCTCGATCAGCTTCGACGGCGCCCACGAGCGCTGGCTGACGCCCCTGGTGTTCGGTTCGGCGGTGATGCCGCGCGACGACGAGTTGTGGAGCGTGGAGCGCACCTGCGCCGAGATCGAAAAGCACGGTATCACCATCGCCTGTTTCACCCCGACCTACCTGGGGCAGATCGCCGATTTCATGGGCGAAGCCGGGCGTGACCTGCCGATCCGCTCCTACACCCCGTGCGGTGAGGGCATGGCCAAGCATGCGTTCGACGAAGTGCAGCAAGTCCTGCAACCCAAGCGCTTGATCAACGGTTATGGCCCGACCGAAACGGTGATCACGCCGCTGATCTGGCAGGCCTATCCGGACACCGAATTCGACTCGGCGTTCATGCCGATTGGCCGGCCGGTGGGCAACCGCAGCGCCTACATCCTCGACAGCAGTTTGCAGCCGTTGCCGGTTGGCGTGGCGGGTGAGTTGTACCTGGGCGGCGAGGGCGTTGCCCGTGGTTATCACCAGCGTCCTGACCTGACTGCCGAACGCTTCGTGCCCGATCCGTTCGTGCCGGGGGCGCGTCTGTACCGCAGTGGCGACCTGGCGCGGTTCCGTGCCGATGGTGTCGTCGAATACCTGGGCCGTATCGACCAGCAAGTGAAGATTCGCGGCTTCCGTATCGAACTCGGCGAAATCGAAGCCTGCCTGCTCGAACATGAAGGCGTGCGTGAAGCCTTTGTGATTGATCGCGACGGTCCGGTGGGCCGGCAACTGGTGGGCTACGTGGTGCCGCGCGATCCACTGGCTGACGAGCAGGCGCTGCGTGACGCTTTGACGGCGCACCTGCGCAGCCGCTTGCCGGCGCACATGCTGCCGGCGCATCTGATGTGCCTGGCCGCGTTGCCGCTGACGCCGAATGGCAAGCTCGATCGCCAGGGTTTGCCAGCGCCTGAGGCGACTCGACACACTCAGGATCAAGTGGCCGCCGCGTCGCCTGCCGAAGCGCTGTTGGTGGACATCTGGCAGGACTTGCTCGGCCTGGACTCGGTGGGCGTCACCGAAAACTTCTTCGAACTGGGCGGTGATTCGATCATTTCGCTGCAAGCGGTGAGCCGGGCCGGGCAGCGCGGGCTGGTATTCAGTCCCAAGCAGTTGTTCGAGCAGCAGAGCATTCGTGCACTGGCCGCGGTGGCGAGCCGTCGTGAAGCCGTGTTGGTCGAAGTGCCTGCAGTCGAGGAATTTTCCTTGGTGCCGCACATCGATTCCACCGCCCGCGAAGGCTTACAAGACTTGTATCCGCTGTCGCCGATGCAGCAGGGCATGCTGTTTCATTGCCTCGAATCGCCGCAGCTCAACCCCTACGTCAACCAGTTGAGCGTGGCGGTGGGCGGCATGCAGGTGCCGCGATTCCGCGCGGCGTGGCAAGCCTTGATCGAGCGTCATGAAGTGCTGCGCGCCGCGTTCCGTTGGCGCGATGGCCTGGCCGATCCGCTGCAAGCGGTGTTCGCCAGCGTCGAGTTGCCGATCGAGGAACTCGACTGGCGTGAGCACCGCGACACGGAAAAGGCGCTGGGCGAACTGGCCGCCGCCGAACAGGCCAAGGGTTTCGACCTGAGCTGCCCGCCGCTGATGCGCTTTATCCTGGTGCGCCTGGGTGAAGAACGGTACCAGATGATCTGGATCTACCATCACCTGCTGCTCGATGGCTGGAGTGCCTCGCGCCTGCTGGGCGAGATGCTGCGCCTGTACCACCACGACAGCCTGCCGGCGCTGACCGGGCGTTACGCCGACTACATCGCCTGGTTGCAGCGCCAGGACCAGGCGCAGTCAGAAACCTTCTGGCGTGAGCGCCTGGCGTCGCTCGAGGCACCGACCATCCTGGCCTCGGCTTCGGGTGCCGCAGGTTCCGGCCACGGCGTGATGTACAGCGACCTCGACGCCGAGGCTACGCGCAAGTTGCACCGTTTCGCCAAACGTCAGCGCGTCACCCTCAATACCTTGGTGCAAGGCGCCTGGCTGTTGCTGCTGCAACGGCACAGCGGCCAACGCAGCGTAGCGTTCGGGGCCACGGTGGCGGGGCGGCCGACGGGGCTGGCCGGTGCCGAGGACATGCTCGGCCTGTTCATCAACACCTTGCCGGTGATTCAGGTCCTCGACCCGCACCAGCCGCTGGGCGAGTGGCTGCGCGACTTGCAGGACTACAACCTGGCCGTGCGCGACTACGAACACACGCCATTGTCCGACGTCCAGCGCTGGGCGGGGCAGGGTGGCCAGGGTCTGTTCGACAGCATCATCGTGTTTGAAAACCATCCGGTGGACCGTGCCTTGAAAGGGGGCGAGGAAGGTGAGCTGCGCTTCGCCGAAGTCGGCAGCGGCGGCGTCACCAACTTCCCGATGGACTTGATGGTCAGCGCCAACGATCAGGGCCTGGAAGTCGAGTACCTGTACCTGCGAGATCGCTTCAGTGAACAGCAAGTGCAGCGCATTCGTGCACAGTTGGAAGGTTTGCTGCGTGCGTTGCCAGAGGATGCGGACTGTCTGCTCGGTAACATCGGCCTGCCCGAAGCGCGCGTGAGCCTGCCGCAAGGCTGCAGCGACAACCCTGATCTGCTGCACAGCTTCAATCAGCATGTGCGCAACCAACCGCAGAAAATCGCCTTGTTCTGTGAGGATCGTGAAGTCAGCTACGCCGATCTTGAACAGCAGGCCAATGCGCTGGCGCAGCTGTTGATCAGTCGAGGCATTGGCCCGGAAAGCCTGGTGGCGGTAGCCTTGCCCCGTTCCGAACGCACCCTCGTCGCGTTCCTTGCCGTGCTCAAGGCCGGCGCGGCCTATCTGCCGCTGGACCTGTCATACCCGGCCGAGCGCCTGGCCTACATGCTCGATGATTCGGCCGCCAGCCTGCTGCTGTGCGACAGCGACCTGGATGATCGCCTGGTACTGGCCGACAGCCCGCCACGCGTGTTGCTGGATCAGACGAGCCTGGTTGGCAACATCGAGTGCCCGGTTTCCCATCCACTGTCGGGACACCTGGCGTACCTGATCTACACCTCCGGCTCCACCGGCCAGCCCAAAGGCGTGGCGGTGGAACGTGGACCGATTGCCCGGCATTGTCGCGGCATCATCGACCTCTACGAACTGGCGCCGCGCAGCCGCGAACTGCACTTCATGTCGTTCGCCTTCGACGGTGCCCAGGAACGCTGGCTGAGCGTGCTGTTGGCCGGTGGCAGCCTGGTGATTCGTGAAGACAATCTGTGGACCCCGGAACAGACCCTGGAGGTGCTGAACCGCCAAAACGTCACCGTCGCCTGCTTCCCGCCGGCGTACCTGCAACAGATGGCCGAAGTGGCCGAGCGTCTGGGCAATCCGCCGGCGGTCGAGGTGTATTGCTTTGGCGGTGATGCGGTGCCCGACGCCAGCTTCGAGCAGGTCAAGCGCGCCTTGCGTCCGCAACGCCTGGTCAACGGCTATGGCCCGACCGAAACCGTGGTCACGCCGTTGCTGTGGCGTGCGCAAGCCAGCGAAACCTGCGAGGCGGCCTATGCGCCGATTGGCCGTGGTGTGGCGGGCCGTGGCCTGTACATCCTCGACGCCGACCTCAATCCGTTGCCGGTCGGTGTCAGCGGCGAACTGTACCTGGGCGGCGAATGCCTGGCACGGGGTTATCACCAGCGACCGGGCATGAGCGCCGAGCGTTTCATTGCCGATCCGTTCGCGGCCGGTGGTCGCATGTACCGCACCGGCGATCTGGTGCGCCAGCGCGAGTGTGGGTTGATCGACTACCTTGGCCGGCTCGACCAGCAAGTGAAGATTCGCGGCTTCCGTATCGAACTGGGCGAGATCGAAGCCCGTCTGCGTGATTGCGCAGGGGTGCAGGATGCCGCCGTGGTGGTGCACGACACGCCCACCGGCAAACAGTTGGTCGGTTATGTAGTGGCGGCCGCTGCTGCCGCTGCCGGGCTGGATCGGCGCTTGAAGGCCGAGCTGCAAACTCAGATGCCGGACTACATGGTGCCAGCGCGGATCCTGGTGCTGCAGCGCTTCCCGCTGTCGGCCAACGGCAAGCTTGATCGTCGTGCACTGCCGGTGCCGGAATGGACGCTTGGCGGTTACCGCGCGCCGCGTAACGCGCTGGAATGCGCGCTGGCGACAATCTGGCAAGAGGTATTGGGCGTGCCGCAAGTGGGCATCGACGACAATTTCTTCGAACTCGGCGGCGACTCATTGCAGGTGCTTAAAGTCATCTCGCGGGTGCGCAGCCAGCCGCAACTGGGCTTCGAACTGAAACTGCGCGACCTGATGCAGAAACCCTGCATCGCTGAACTCAGCGGCTACCAGGCTGCCGAGACTTCGAGTGCGCCGGACCCGTTGCTGGCCTTGAATGGTCGGGTGGCGAAGGTGCCGGCGCTGTTCTGCCTGCACGCCGGGTTCGGCACGGTGTTCGACTACGAGCCGCTGGCCCGTCGCCTGGAAGGCCGGCGCACGGTGTACGGCCTGCAATGCCGCATGCTGCTCGACCCGCAATGGCAGGATGTGTCGTTGCTGGCGATGGCGCAGGCCTATGTGCAGCGAATCCGTACACAACAACCTCAAGGCCCGTACTACCTGCTCGGCTGGTCGCTGGGTGGCGCGCTGACGCAATTGGTCGCCCATGAACTGGAGAGCCAGGGGCAGACGGTGGCCTTTGCCGGGCTGGTCGACAGTTATGTGGCGGGTACCGCCGAAGCGGGGGACTGGCGCGAAGACCTGGCCGACTTCCTGAAGTTTGTCCTCGGTCAACCGTCTGAACAAGCACAGGCATTGATTGCCTTGAAAGCCGAAGGCCTCAACGAGCGCGAAGGTGCCGCCGCGGTGATCGAAGCGGCGATGCATGGCTCTAATGACCACGCAGCGCTGGGCACCAGTGAACTGACGCAAATCTTCGCCACCGGCTCGTCGCTCAAACAACTCGCCCTGGCCCAGCGGCAATTGCCGAAGGTACAGGTCGGTGCCCATCGATGGTGGATGGCCGGGCGCGACGACGAACGCCGGGTGTTCGAGGCCCAGGTGGGCCAACACGGTACGGACCGTCTGTTGGCGGGCGGGCACTACGAGTTGCTGCGCGGTGAAGAGTTGCTCGACGAACTTGAACAGCTATTGGAGCACAGCCCGGCTATCGCGTAACCGCCAGTCATGCGCAAAACCCATGTGGGAGCGGGCTTGCTCGCGAATGCGGAGTGTCAGCGACATGAATGTTCACTGACACTCCGCATTCGCGAGCAAGCCCGCTCCCACAGGGTATTCGCCCTCGCTTCGAACCGATTATTGATCTTATTGTGCAAAAGGATTCCCCCCATGGCCCTACTGCCAGAACTTGAAGCCTTCCTCGAACTCGCCGAGTTCGGCCGCCTCACCGGCAAAAGCCGCCCAATGCACGAACAGACCCCAGAACAGGCACGGATCGACTTCGAGGCCTCTTCCAGCTTCCTCGATGTACCACTGGACCACATCGCCTGCGACCACTTCACCATCCCCGCCCGCGACGGCCAAAGCCTCGCGGCACGCCTGTATCGCGACGGCCAACCCGTCGACGGCCTGCAACCGGTGATGCTGTACTTCCACGGCGGTGGCTACGTGGTCGGCAGCCTCGATTCCCACGACGCCCTATGTCGTCGCCTCGCAGCCCAGGGTGGTTTTGCCGTGTTGACCGTGGATTATCGCCTGGCCCCCGAATGGAGATTCCCAACCCCGGTACAAGACGCCTGCGACGCCGGCAACTGGCTGGTACGCGAAGGCGCCGCCCGTGGCCTGGACGCCACCCGCGTGGCACTGGCTGGTGACAGCGTCGGCGCGACACTGGCCACGGTGTTGTCGATCATCGCCGTACGCGAGCCTGCGGAACTGGCGCTGAAACCCAAGGCCCAACTGCTGGTGTACCCCGTGACCGACGCCACCACCCACCGTGCCTCACACCGGGATTTCGCCGAGGGATACTTGCTGGAAACCCCGACTCTGGACTGGTTCTATGCCCACTACGCACGCACGCCTGCGGACCTGGCCGACTGGCGCTGCTCGCCACTGCTGGCCGAAGACCTGTCGGGTTTGGCGCCGGCGCTGGTCTACCTGGCTGGCTATGATCCATTGCATGATGAAGGCTTGGCCTACGCCGAGCGCTTGCGGGCGGCGGGGAATGAGGTGACGTTGCTGGAGCAGCCGGGTATGACTCATGACTTTTTGCGGATGGCGGGGTTGTTGGGGGAGGTGGAAGGGATTCATGCGCAAGTGGCGGGGTGGGTGCGTTCGCGGTTGTGATCTGAGATGAAAAAGGCCGCCATCTCCAAAAAAGGGATGGCGGCCTTTTTGTGTTCGGCGCAAGGACTTTTGGTGGGGCGTCTATCGCCTTCGCGAGCAGGCTCGCTCCCACAAATGAACTGTTTGCAACCTGGGTTTTGGATTTGCCGAACATCTCCTCTGGTAAGAACCCCTCAGGTCAGCTCGAACAAGTTGCCCGATGCGCGCAACATGGCGGTGACGCTATCAATGCGCTGCGCGTAGTCTTCTGAAGCAATCTGCCATTTCAGGCCGGTCACCAACTCGCCAATGTGGGCGGTAGGTTGCAAAAGTTGCTCGGCACCGGGCAGGAACGGCAGGGCCAGGCCGCTGGCCTTGTCGATGACCTGGTAGCCGATGGTTGTTCCACCAATTCCCGCCACCAACCCGCCGACCCCACCCAGTGCACCGCCGCGCTTGATGCCATACACCGTGGCCCCGGCCAGCATCGCCACGCCCAATACCCGCCCAGCCACCACCACCGGCGACAGCTCGCGGCTATTGTCATTGCCGAAGTAGGTCATGCGGTAGAAGAAGTAACCGGCCCACAGCTCCCGGGATTTCAGCTTGTCATGCATGAACCATGCGCGTGAGTCGTGCACCTGGTCATCGAACAGCGCCACCAACAGGGCCATGACTGGATCCTTGCTCGGCGTACCCCAGTCGTCACTAAACAGTTGCTTGGCACGTCGCTCGCCCGCTTCACGAATAGCCGCGTGATCCCGTGCCTCGTCGTTCTCATTGAGCAGGTAGATCGTGTCGCGCAACAGCACATCGGTGATCTCGGCGCTCCAGTGGGTCTGCTCGCGTTTGAGGCCCCGGTAGTCGCGCTTGAATTCGGCGGCGGCCTGGCTGAGCTGGGTCTTGTCGATCTGTGGCTCATAGATCGGCGGGCCGGGATGATTCGTTGCCGCTTGTGGTGATTTCAGGCGATTTCCCAGGGCGATATCTTGCTGTTTCTTATAGTTCTCACGCCCTTTCTCGGCTTCCTCGGCCGTTGCCTCTGTCGCCTGAGTGAAGAAAGGCTGGAGTTTATAGCTGTCGTTATTTTGCAGTGAGTCGTTGGCATAACGGCCAATGCGCCAGCCGGTGATCCAGCCAAGTTGATCGGCCAGGGTGTCCTCCACTGTGGCACTCAGTTGTTGTGGCTGATACTCCGAAGGTGAGGTTCTGGAAGGGACTTCGGTGGCTATGCCGGGGAGGGTTTCACGCCAGGCATTGAAGCGCCCAATTAGTTCTTGATTGATCACAAACTCAGACGATGTTTGCGGCCCCATCTCACGCCATCCCTTATACGGCAACAAACTTTTCGGTAGTGCTGCCTCCGGAACCTGCAACGGTGCCCCCGCAGCAAAGGCTTCGGCGTAAAGATCGTGTAGGACAATCTGCGACAAAAGTTCGTCCGTACCGCCACGGGCCTTGCCCTGATCATGCTGCGGGTAGCCTCCCCCGACATCGGAGTGCACGCCGGGGTACACCACTTCATAGGAATCGGCTGGGTATTGGCCATCCTCGTTGCGGATCGAATCGAGCGGAAAACATGCGCGCTGTTCGAAAGCCGCAACGAAATGCCGGCAACATTTGACGAGCTTCGGAAAGGCTTTTACGTCTGGCAGCAACTGACTGTCGTCGGCCCAGTCCATGTGCCCGGCAAAAAATGGCGCTACGTTAGCGATGCCCACTGAGGCCACGGTGTCCAGTACGCCAAGGAATTCGACGCTCACCGGCAGGCCGATCAGGCTCTGTGACGGTAGTTCCGCCCCCTCCGGGGTTTCGAACAACTGGCTGAGCCAGGTGACGAAGGTCCGGGCTTCTGCTGCGCCGCGGGAGAACCCGTATATGTACAGCTTGACGCCCAATACCTTGGGTGTGGCCCGCTCCACGCGGTCTAGCAAGGTACCGAGCACTTCTTTCATCACCCGCCGCCGCTTGCTGGGGCCGGCGCGAAACATCAGTGGGGCTTTCCACGTGCTCATAGAGTCGACGGCTTTCTTACGACGATCCTGAGAAAGTGGAGTTCCGTTAAGCGCCGTATGCAAAGCGTCAAAGACGGAAACCAGAGCCCAGTTGATGCGGTCTTCACCGCCGGTGGCATATTTCAGTCCGTCTTCGCTGTAGTCCAATTCGCCAATTTCAGGGAAGGGCGTGCCCACACCGGGCATATAGTAGGAAAAGTAACCGTTCTTATTAGCCTCAATGTCTTGAAGCGAAGCATGGAACAGCTTGGCGATGTTGCTCGGGTGATTGTTCTTGGTGTCGTTGTTGTCATTGTTATTCGTACCATCGAAAAACAGGCTGATGTGCAGGCTATGGCAACAACAGAAAGCTTGTGAGCACAGCCCTTGAGCATCAGGTGTCCGCTGGAAGCGATCCTCCTCATAAGTGTGTTTTTGATAATTTTTTGTGACGATCCGAACATCCACCGGAAGACGCCCCTCTAAAGGGAAGGCTGGTGGCGCCCAAGCATTAGCTTTGGATTTATCATTCATTTTTGACATACGGTTGGCTCTTTCATCTGCATAGGTTCCTTGATTGGATAATTCGGTCGGCCATATACCGCGCACGCGGTAGTTACCTTCACACGATTGCAAGTTAAAAAATGCACCTTCAGATCACAAGATTCTGTGTCGGGCCACTCCGGAATATCTACTGTGTTACTATATATTGTGTAGCTTGCTGCATGTTTTGCATAAGCTTCACGAAATGCTGATGATGTTACTGATGGAAGTTTTACAGAAGGATTAGGGTCAACTTCCCATTCAATATTAGCCTTCAAGTCAGGGCGCCATTTGGTTGGCATAATAATGCAGCACGAACTACCCCCTCCGCCATGAGCCCGGTAGCCATTGACCGACAACCAGTTGATGGCATGCACTGTGTGATTTATTGCCTGGATGTTTCCTCCGGCCATTTCATGGTCCGAAGAAGTGCAACCAAACAATATCAGTGCCAATCCACCTAGCAACCACAGCCCGCTGAGTTTCCTCATTCGCATGCACTTGGCTCCTTCATCTGCATAGACTCCTTGATGGGATGAAAACCTCTCAAAAAGTAAACAGGCGGGGATATAGGAAACATCTACGGCGCGTGTAGGATTGGTCTCTGTGTCGTAGCGCTTTTGATGTAGGATTTTTTACGGTCTTTTCGAAGGGGAGGGGAACAGCGACTTTGGACGGGGCAGATCGAGCGCGGATTGATCTCTTTTCACAGCTCTCCCGTGGAGGGGTTCAAGTCTATTTAATAGCCCCACCCAGTTACTTCATGAAAGCCACAGCACCTTGCGTCGTTGCCTACAGTTACTCCAGAATCCGCCGGCTTGTGCGCCTTGGGGTCGCTCGGTAACTTGGATCGGGTCACTGATTGTCAGTGATCGGGTTTAGTAGCCCGAGGGTTGTTAGTTAGGTGCATAGCGCTCCCTTCAGTCAGGTATTCATATGCCTGAACTTGATGGTGGCTGTGCGCAGGGCGCTTCGGCGCGCCGGTTAATGCTAACTCCCCCGGTCTACTAACCTGCGCACAGCCGCCACCCTTCGTTTAGTAGCTAGGTGGTAGCGGCTCCATCCAGGGAGTTTGCAAATATGTTCAAGGTGACACCGAATCCGCCGGACCCCGATCCAACATTGGAAAATTCTGACCCAAACAACCCCAACGACCGCATCCCCTCGGCCGCCGACATCCAGTCCACCCCACGCAAGCTCTGCAGCATGTCTTTCGTCAACCCTGAGCTCGATGTCGAAACCCTGCTGGCGCATGCCTGTGAATCGCTGGCTTCGGCCAATGTCATGGCGTTGGATCTGGCGGATCATATGGAAGGGACAGGTCGTCATTCGTTGTTGGGGATTGCGCAGGTGATCATGTTGGGGGAGTTGGCGGTGAACCGGGCGTTGGACCGGATCGATCCGCCTGAATAATCAATGTTGGGGCGAGGGCCGCCTTCGCGAGCAGGCTCGCTCCAACAACTGGCCGAGATGAACGCGGATTTTGTGCACACCGAAGATCCCCCTGTGGGAGCGAGCCTGCTCGCGAAGGCGGCATCACATGCACCGCAAATATCGGCCCATACAAAAATGCCCGCATCTCTCAATTCGGGCATTTTTTAGTTCAGCTCAGCCTCAGAAGTCGTACTTCGCGGTGATCTGCATGTTGCGCGGCTCTCCGTAGAAGGTGGTGCCGAAGTTGCCCAGGCCCGTCAGGTAGCGCTTGTCGAAGACGTTGTAGGCATTGACGGTGAAGCTCAGGTGGTCGTCGTATTGATAACGGGTCATCAGGTCGACGAGGGTGTAGCCGCCTTGCTTAAGCGAAGTGCTGCCATCGGTAGGGCTGAAGCTCTGGCCGTAAAACGCACTCTGCCAGCTGACGCCACCACCGACGGTGAACTGGTCCAATGCGCCGGGCAGGCGGTAAGTGGTGAAGGTGCGCACCACGTGTTCCGGTTTGCTGGTGGCCAGCGGGAAACCGTAGATGCGTTGGTGATCCTTGTCGCGGGTACGGGCATAGGTGTAGCCGGCCGATACGTTCCAGTCCTGGGCCAGTTCGCCGGCCAGTTCCAGTTCCACGCCATTGGTGGTGGCACCGTCGACGGCTTTGTAAATGCCGTCACCGGTAATCTCATTGGTGCCGATCGACTCGGCCACGTTGTCCTGCTCGATGCGGAAGAAGGCCAGGCTGGCGTTGAGTTTGCCTTCGAAGTAGGCCGCTTTCAGACCGGTTTCGTAGCTGTCACCTTCAACCGGGTCCAGGGTCTTGCCATCGGCATCCTTGTTGATTTGTGGCTGATAGATGCTGGTGTAGCTGGCGTAGACCGAGTAGGTATCGTCCAGGTCATAGACCACACCGGCGTAAGGCGTGACGACGCCGTGCTCCTTGTAGCTGGCGTGGGTGTCGGCCAGGCCGGCGCCAGGGTAGTAGGTGTAGTCCTCGTTGTACTTGTAGGTGCTTACGCGACCGCCAAGGATGAACGACAGGTCGTCGGTCGGGCGCAGGCGCGTGGCCAGATAAGCGCCGTTCTGGCTTTGGGTGCGCTCGTACTTGCCGTTTTTCGGGAAGTCCGGTTTCGCGATATGGCCTGTCCAGTCAAAGATGTTTCCCGGTACCGATCCATCGGAGTCGGTGGGGGTGCCATAGGTTGCGCCAGTCTGACGGGAGTGGGCGGCCATGAAACCGGCCACCATTTCATGCTCGCGACCGCCCAGGGTGAACGGGCCGGAGACGTTCACGTCAGCGGTGTTCTGCACGCGATGGCCTTCCCAGTGCCCCTGATAAAAGAACATGCCTTCGCCGGTATCGCGGTTCGGGTAACCACCGCTGGCCGAGGCCAGTTGGGTATCGTGATCGGTGGTTTTCTGGTCGAAGCTGGCCTTGAATTTCCAGTCGTTGGCGAGCGCTTGTTCCAGGGATGCAAAGTAGGTGGTGCTGTCGAAGTCGCGACGGCTCCAGTCGGCGCCCGGGTTGAAGCCGCGGGAGAAGTCGGTCTTGCCGCCGTCGGCGTAGTAGACTGTGTTACCCGTCCAGGAACTGCCGCGAGGGGTGGCGCTGGACTTGTCGACGCCCAGGGTCAGCAGGGTATCGTCGGTCAGGTCGGCTTCCAGAACACCGTAGTACAGGTCTCTCTTCTGGCTGTAGTGGTCGATGTACGAATCTTTGTCCTGCATGGCACCGACAAAGCGCCCGCGCACGTTGCCGGATTCGGTCAGTGAGCCGGAGATGTCACCTTCGGTGCGGTAGTTGTCCCAGGAACCGACAGTGCCGCTGACCGAAGCCTTGAAGTCCCTGGTCGGTTTCTTGCGCACCAGGTTGACGGTGGCGGCCGGGTCACCGGCACCGGTCATCAGGCCGGTCGCGCCCTTGATGACTTCGATGTGATCGAGGCTGGCAGCGTCGTCGGTGTTGTTCGGGTTTTCACCGTACACGCCGTCGTAGGGGATGTTGACGCCATCGTACTGAAAGTTGGTGATGGCAAAGCCCCGTGCGGAAAACTCGGTACGGTCGCTGTCGTACTTCTGGGACGTGATACCGGGGGTATTCTTCAGCGCATCGCCGACGCTCTGGACGCCGCGATCATCCATCTGTTGACGGGTCACCACGGTCACCGACTGCGGCGTTTCACGAAGGGTCAGCGGCAACTTGGTGGCAGTGGTGGTCGCACCCGTGGTGTAGGAGTCGGTGCCTTCGGTGGTCAGGCCCAGGGCCTTGCCGGAAATGGTGGTGGCGCCCAGTTGCAGGCTCGACGAGCCACCCGACACCAGCGTCACGCTGTTGCCGTTGATCTGGAACGAAATGCCGGTGCCCTTGAGCATCTCGGCCAGGGCCGCGGAAGGCTCCAGTGAGCCGGACACCGCGCGGGACTTGATGCCGGCTACCTGGTCCGGGCTGTAGAGGATTTGCAGGTTGGTCTGCATGCCCAGTTGGGTCAGCGCGCTGGACAGCGGCTGCACGGCAATACTCACTTTTACAGGCGCTGCGTTGGCCATCGTGCTCCCCAGCAACGTGGCGGTCAGCAGGACGCTGGTCAACAGCGTTTTGTGCAGTGACGGGCGCTGTACGGCCAGCGCGAGAGGGGTACGGCGTGGAAGAGATCGCATTACTTGCCTGTGCTCCTGAAAAAGTGTCGTGCAGATTTTTTATTAATGGGAATGATTATTAAGACGAGATGCGATTGTGAAACCGGAAAAGAAATCCTGAAAAAAGCAAAACCTGTGGGAGCGTTGATGAGACCTGTGATCAGGCCGGCACCAGCTCGGTGACGACCCGGCCGCTTTCCATGCGCACCAGTTGGTCGGCGACATCGAAATAACGGTCATCATGGGAGATCACGATGATGGTCTTGCCCAGGCGCTTGAGGTCCGGCAGCAGCTCGGTGTAGAAAATCCGTCGGAAGGTCGGGTCCTGGTCGGCCGCCCACTCGTCGAACACCAGCACCGGCCGCTCTTCCAGCCAGGCATTGACCAGCGCCAGGCGCTTGCGCTGGCCGGTGGACAGGTCGGTGGTGGTGAAGTTGCCGTCCTTGACGCTGACCTTGTGTGCGATCTCCAGGCGCTGCAGATATTTGTTAGCGTCTTCGGGGATCTGCGTATCGCCCTGGACCACGTCATCGAACAGGTAATAGTCGGCAAAGATGGTGGTGAACAACTGGCGGTAGTCATCGCGGTTGTGCGCGTCGATGGCCTCGCCGTTGACCCGGATCTGCCCCTGTTGCGGCGTGTACAGGCCCAGCAGCAATTTGATCAGGGTGGTCTTTCCGCAGCCGTTCTCGCCGACGATGAAGGTGATGTCGCCCTGTTTGATCGACAGGTTGACCGGGCCCAGTTGAAACGGCGCCGCCCCCTCGACCGCCGGGAAGGCGTAGCGCACGTCCGCCAGTTGCAGTTCGTGCACGGCCTGTTTGACCTTGTCTTGGTCGCTGAGCAGCAGGTGCGGTTCCGGGGTGGAAAACTGTTCGGACAGTTCAGCGATGCGGCGAAAGGCGATCTGCGCACGACTGACGATCGGCAGGGTGCCGATCAAATGCTCCAGCGGGCCTTTCATGTACAGCAGCACCAGCACGAAGCCGCTCATGACGGTCTTGTCGGGGCTCGGCCAGGACGTTTGCAGGGCCAGGGCCAGGCCGATGACCACAAAGAACAGCATTGAGCCGAAGGTCTTGGCGATGACAAAGGTGTTGATCGAACGCACCTGGGTGTTGCAGATGAATTCGGCGGTGCCCTTGATGCCCGAGCTGAACATGCGCTGGCGGCGAGGGCGGTGGATGCGCAGTTCCTTGGCGCCTTGGGCAATGGCGTTGTAGTGCTTTTGCAGCTCGTCTTCAGCGTCGCGGGCGGCCATGAAACCTTGCACGCCCTTGCTCTGGGCGTAGGCCTGGATCGCGCTGCCGATCAGGATCGCGGCCACCATGATCAGGAACATCGGCCACGACAGGATCGCCAGGTAGCCCATGCATCCCAGGGTGACGGTCAGGGAAATCGCCAGCGGTGCGAAGGCGAAGGCGAAGTCGCTGATGGTGTCGACGTCGTGGGTCAGCACCGGGATCAGGCGATGGCTGCGGTAACGCTCGATCTGCTCGATCGGCGCCGACAGCACCTTCTCCCCCAGTTGTTTGCGCAGCTTGGCGATGATGTGCTGGCCGACGTAGTTGGTGCCGATGTCGGAGCAGATCGAGCTGGCCAGCGCCAGCAGGCACAGGCCGGCGAACAGCGCGACCACGCCCTGGGTCAGGCCGCTGTCCGAATGCAGGGCATTGTTGATGGTCGCCAGCAATACCGTGACGCTCAGGCCGCCGACCATGCCCAGGATTATGGATGCGGCGACGATGAGTCGAAAGGGTTTGAGCAGGGCAAACAATTCGCCGATGGCGCCTCGGGTAGGCTGGGTCATGGAAGACGGTTCCTTGGGTCGGAAGGCAGATACCCAGTAGAACGTCTGGTCGAGGGGTTAATTTAGAGGGTGGTGACTGGTGGTGACAGCGGGTTGTCAGTCGAAATGTTCTGCGATTGATAAGACGCCTTCGCGAGCAAGCCCGCTCCCACATTCGACCGTATTTCATCAGGCGGAATGCGATCAAATGTGGGAGCGGGCTTGCTCGCGAAGAACGATTACACGTTGACCCAGACGGGCTTAGAGCTCGCGTACGATGCGAAAGCCTATCCAGTCCCCACGCTCCTGAGGGTACTGGCTGTTGCGGTTTCCGGAGCGGGAGAACACCGGGGCTTCGCCCCAGTCGTTGCCGCGGATGCGCACCGCTTCGCAGTCGGGTTCCAGCCAGGCGCTGCCGTCGGTAGGGGCGCCGACGTAGTTCGGGTGTTCGCAGTCTTCGACCCATTCATAGACGTTGCCGTGCATGTCATACATACCGAAGGCGTTCGGTGGGTAGCTGCCCACCGGCGAGCTGTAGCTGTAGCCGTCCGCCGGGCCGTAGGTGTTGGCGTGCCTGGCGATGCTGTAGCCCTTGCCATCATCGAACGGAAAGGGAAACGGGCCTTGGGTGCCGCCGCGTGCGGTGTATTCACGCTGGGCTTCGCTGACCATGCTGTATCGCTGTCCGGTTTTCTTCGACAGCCAGGCGACGTAGTGCTTCACGTCGTCGAAGTTCATGCACACCGCCGGCTGGCGCGGGCCCTGCGGGTAACGCGGCTTGCTGGCGATGCACTCGCGACCTGGCCGGGTATCGCCGTTGGCGATGGTCACGCCGCTTTCCTTGATATAGCTATCCCATTCACCGGCAGTGACCTGGTAGCGGCTCATGGCGAAGGGTTTGGCGAAGGTCACCTCATGCATCGGACCCTCATCGGGCTCGCGGCCGACTTCGTCATCCGGGGTGCCCATGGTGAAGGTGCCGGCGGGCAGCACGACCATTTCCGGACAATTCTTGCAGTCCTTGAATACCTTGCCCGCTGGCGGTGGGGTGGCGGCCTGTGCGGCGCAGGGGAGCAGGCCGGCGATTAGGGCGGTTAGGGCGAGGGCTAACATGTGACGGGTCATTTTCTATCTCGATAAAGAAGAGCGAACCCTGTAGGAGCGAGCATGCTCGCGATGGACGTCAACGATAACGCGGGGTGTCTGAATATCCGCAGTGTTCTGGCGACCATCGCGAGCATGCTCGCTCCTACAGTGAATGGTGGTTTCAGGCGGTTTCGTTCAGTAGGGCCATGAAGCGGTCGATTTCGTGTTCACTGTTGAGCAAGCCCGGAGCGATGCGGATCACCGGGCCAGCGTCGCGGTCCACCGAGTCGCAGACCACGCGGTTCTGCATCAGCCCGCTGGCGACCTTTTCGCAGTCCTGGTCCTTGACCCGGAAGAAGGTGAAACCGGCGGATAGTTGCGGGCTCCTTGGCGTGACCAGTTCGATCCGCGGCTGCTCCAGCAGACGATCCTTGGCATAGCTGTTGAGTTGATGAATGCGCGCCTGGACCTCGGCCTTGCCCAGATCCAGGTGCAGCTTGAACGCTTCGTCCGCAGCCCAGCGATGTTCGAAACTGTGGTAGCCACCGGGGGTCATGATGGTCGCGAAATCGGTGGATTCACTGAAGGTCGGAATGATCGGCGTGACGTCCCGGACCTCGGCGGAGCGGGCGCAAATGATCCCCGTGCCACGCGGGCCGAACATCCATTTGTGCGTCCCGGCAATGAAGAAGTCGCAGTGCATGTCGGGAAAGTCGAGGTCCTCGACGCCAAAGCCGTGCACGCCGTCGACCACATACAGGATGCGGTCCTTTTCGTCGCGCTTGCGGTTGTACTCTTCAACCAGCTTGCCAATTTCGCCGATCGGCAGTTTCACACCGCTGCCCGATTGCACCCAGGTCATGCCCAGCACACGGGTTTGCGGGCGGATGCCTTGGGCAATCGAGCCCAGCACTTCGTCCACGGAAATGTCGCGGCTGTTCTGGAACAGCTCGAGCTTGCGTACTTTCGTGCCCTGGCGTTGCTGACGAAATTCCAGTGTGTAATTCGTGGAATAGTGTTCGTGTTCGCTGACCAGGATTTCCTGATCCGGCCTTACATGAATCCCGCCATAGATCATCGCCAGGCCTTCAGTGGTGCTGCCGGTCAGCGCAATCTGCTCGGGTTTGGCATTCAGGTAGCGTCCGGCCCAGACCCGCACGTTGTGTTCGCGTTTCTCGGTTTCCTGCAGGTCCCAGTCCATGGCCCGGCCCGGGTTGCGATCGATGTTGGCGCGGTGCATCTCGATCGCGTTGCGCACCGGCATTGGGTGCGAGGTGACGAGAAAGTTGGCGAAATGCAGGTAGTTCGGGTCCTGATTGAATAGCTGGCGTAACTGCGCCCATTTGCCCTTGGGCAAAGGCGGCGGATTGCCGGCTATCGCTGGCAGGTTCACGCCAGCAGCCAGGGGCAGGCCGGCGGCGAGAATGCCGGCCTGCTTGAGGAATGAACGACGGTTGGTCATGGCTTGGGTTTCGCTTGGCAAAAATGGCATCAGTTCTTGGCGACGGGTCTGGCGGATTTCTCGACCTGGTCCCAGACCCGCAGGAAATTGCCGCCCCAGAGTTTGGCGATGTCGGCCTCGCTGTAGCCACGGCTGATCAGTTCGGCGGTGACGTTGCGTGCCTCGCTGACATCCTTCCAGCCATCCAGGCCGCCGCCATCGTTGAAGTCGGAACTGATGCCGACGTGATCGATGCCGATTTTTTTCACCGCGTAGTCAATCGCGTCGCCGTAGTCCTTGAGCGTGGCCTTGGGCTCTTCGTCGACGATGGCGTAGAGCTGGCTGGCGTATTCGCCGAACCGTTGTTCCGACCACACGGTGATGATCGGATCGCCCGGCATCAACGCCATCTCCAGGCCTTGCAGGGGTTGCAGGTCGAAACGCGCACGCAGGGCGTTGAGCTTGTCCTGGGTGGCCTGGCTCAGTGGGCGGATGTAGGTCGGGAAGCCGACGATCTGCACCACGCCGCCGCTGTCCTTGATCAACTGCATTTCGTGGTCGCTGAGGTTGCGCGGAATGTCCACCAGGGCGCGCGGGGCGGAGTGTGAGGCCACCATCGGCGTGCGGCTCAACCGGGCCACTTGCTCCAGGGCCTTGGTCGACATCTGCGACACATCGATGATCACGCCGAGGTCGTTGAGGCGCTGCACCGCCTGCTTGCCGATGTCCGAGAGACCGCCGAGGGCATCCCGGGAATCGTTGAAAAATGGCAGCGGCCTGGATGAATCGGCCCACGCGTTGTTGCCCACATAACTGAAGCCGAACATGCGCATGCCCCGCGCCACCCATTGATCCAGGGCATTGAGGTCGTTGCCCAGCGGGTAGGCATTGAGCATGCTCAGGAAGATCGCGAACTTGCCTTCGCCATGCAGGCGCCGGAAATCGTCGGGGGTGTAAGCGATGGCGGCCTGGTTGGGGAAGTCGCGCACCAGGGCGCTGATGATTTTGTAGCGGGTTTCCTGCTCGAAGCGAGCCTCTTCGACGAAGCCTGCGGTGGGACGATGCGGCGCGTCGGGACCGTTCCAGATTTCCGGCCAGCCGAAAATTGTCAGGGCCGCACCGGACAGGCGTCCGCGTCCGGTCTTGACCAGGTCGAACTGGCCGCTGCCGTCCTTGTCGGCTTCACTGCCTGCGGTGCCAAAGTCCATGGGTACGGTGATGTGGCTGTCGAACGAGAGAAGGCGCTCATGCAGTTCTTCGGCCTGCTTCATCACGTTGACCGGGTAGCCGGGATTGTCCTTGAACCCGTAATTCCAGGCCGCAAAGCCTGCACCCGCGCAGATCGCCAGGGCCAGCGGCAGGCCAATGAAAAGAGCCTTTTTCGAACGTGGTTTTGTCATTGCCGTCTCAGTCAGGGAGCCTTTGCTATCTGGGAGGAACGAGTGATCGACCAAGGAATTTAGGTGCTCCTGAAAAGATCGCAGCCTGCGGCAGCTCCTACAGGGGCAGGCATTTCATGTAGGAGCTGCCGCAGGCTGCGATCTTTTGGCTGCACCATAAATTTTGGAAGGGAACAAACGTTCTAGCTTGGATAAAGCCTGCTTCATGGCTGACACAGGTAGGGCAATGACGATTTCTCGACGATGGTTCATGGCAGGCCTGGCGCTGACCGGCGCGGCTGTGCCCGCGGCTTTTTATGGGCATCGCCAATGGACGAAGCCGGACCCGACGATCACCCCCGGCGAAGCGTCGTTCGAGGTGGCGGATGTCACCGGCCAACGCCTGGCGGATACACTTCGTGGTGTTTGGCAGATCCGTTTCAAAGGACGTGATGCCGGGCTTGAAGGCTTGCCATTGGACGGGCTGGAGCTGTTTCTCGACATCGGCCACAAGGGTCGTGGCCTGGTGGGTTTTCTCGACACCGCCGAGCGCTTGCGTTCAAACGAAGCACCGCGATATCAGGTGCTGGGCGATGTGGCCGGGGTCAAGCCGGCGCAGCTGAGTTGGCGCCTGCTCAGCGCCCGAGGCAGCTGTGACTACGAGTTCAGCATGGCGCTGGATGAAGTCTGGGCCGGTTTCGGCAATGCCGGCAGCGGCAGCCTCAGTGGTCGCGTGCTGGATCTGGATCGCCCCTTGATGATGACGACCCAGGACAATCGCTTTGTCGCAGTCAAGAAGGTGTTCCCCGAAGCCCGCGAGCGCACGGCTCTGAATCCACCGCTGCTGGCCTGTCTGACGTCCCCGGAGCATCGCTTGTTCCATCAACTGTGGCACGCGTCCCGGGATAAATGGCACACCTTGCCCGAAGACAAGCGCGACGCCTTGCGCGGCATTGGCTGGCAACCCGGACCCCGGGACAAGGAACGTGACGCCCGTGGCACACGCAAGGATCGCAACGGCTCGGGCGTGGACTTTTTCTTCATGCACCGGCACATGCTCGGCACGGCGCGTTCGATGCAGCACTTGCCGTCGTGGACGCAGTTCCCCTTGCCGCAACCGGAGCTGGTCCGGGACCGCATCGGCTTCGCCCGGTATTTCGACAACCACGACGGCACGGCGCTGCCGCCCACCTGGCTGGCCGAAGACGATGACGAGTACTCGCAATGGGTCAGCGACATCAAGACTGCCGAGACCTACCACAGCAATTTCCAGGTCTGGGAGTCGCAATACCGCGACCCGCGTTACCTGTCGAAGCTGACCCTGGGGCAGTTTGGCTCAGAGGTCGAACTGGGTTTGCATGACTGGTTGCACATGCGCTGGGCCTCGGTGCCGCGCGATCCGTCCAACGGCCAGCCAGTGCCGTTCGCCCGGGATCCGGCGGACTTTTCCGCGCGTTGGTATGCGCCGGAAAACGACTTCCTTGGCGATCCGTTCTCGTCCCACGTAAACCCGGTGTTCTGGCACTTCCACGGCTGGATCGACGATCGCCTGGAAGACTGGTTCCGCGCCCATGAGCGCTTTCATCCGGGGCAGGTGAGTCGGCTTGAGGTCAATGGCGTGCAGTGGTTCGCGCCGGGGCGTTGGGTCGAGATCGACGACCCGTGGCTGGGGCCGGGTACCCATGGTTGCAACACCACGCCCGGGTTGCAGGCGGGCAAGTCGGTGGAGATGGACCCGGAGACCATGAAGCTGGCGTTGCGGATTACCTTTGGCGAGGATGAGCAGAAGTTGGTGAATTTGTTCAGGAAGGTACCGCAGCGGCCTTGGTATGCGCGGAATTTGAAGGCCAAGCAAAGTCAGGCCTGACGACCGCGTTATCGTTCTTCGCGAGCAAGCCCGCTCCCACATTGGTCCTGCAAACACAGGTCCATTGTGGGTGCAGGCTTGCTCGCGAAGACGGCCTGACAGGCGCCGAATTTATAGAACCTGCCACCCCCCACCCAGTGCCTTGTACAACGCTATGCTCGCCTGCATCCGTGACAGCCTTAGCTGCACATTCAAATCCTGCGCCGCATACAACGTGCGCTGGGTTTCCAGCACCGTCAGTAAATCCTCGGCGCCCGCTTCATAGCGGCTTTGTGCGATGTTGAACGCGGTCTGCGCCTGGTTCAGTTCCTCGCTTTGCCACTGCCGTTGTGCGTCCAGCCCACGAATACTGTTGAGGGCTTTTTCCACGTCGGCGAAACCGTTGATGATCGCACCACGATAGGCTTCCAGCAGCTCTTCCTGGCGCGCTGTGGCCTTGTCGCGCTCGGCGCCCAGGCGCCCGTTGTTGAACACCGGCACCAGCAACCCGGCGGTGAGGTTATAAAAGGGGCTGCGCAGGATGTCACCGGCACGGTCGGCACCGGAGCCGATTTCCGCGCTCAGGGTCAGGGTCGGCAACATGGCGGCGCGGGCGACGGTGACGTCGGCCTGGGCAGCGGCCAGTTGCGCTTCGGCCCGGGCGATGTCCGGGCGCCGGCTGAGCAGTTCGCTGGGTACGCCCGCGTCAATGGCGGGCCAAGACAATTGATCGAAATGTTCCCGGCCCAGCACCAGTTCCTGCAGCGGGCGGCCAAGCAGGGTGGCGAGGCTGATCTGCGCCTCCCTGGCCTGTTGCTGCACCAGCGGCAATTGGCGTTGCTGCGCGGCCACCAGGCTTTTTTGCTGGGCCAGTTCCAGTGCGGTCGCGGACCCGGAATCGAAGCGAGTCTGTACCAGTTTCAACACGTTCTGCGCGTTGGCCAGGTTCAGCTCGGCAATACGGCCCTGCTCCTGCAGCGAAAGGGTTTGCGCATAGGTGTTGGCGACCCCGCTGAGCAACGTCAGCTCCACCGTCGCCTGATCGAACTCGCTGGCCTGCAACGCGAATTGCGCGCTGTCGCGGGAAGCGCGCTGGCCACCCCAGAAATCGATTTCGTAAGTGGCGGTCAGGTTGGCGTTGAAATAGTCCACGGCGCTGTTGTCGCTGTCGGCATCCAGTTGGCTGTAGCCATTGCCGCGCAGCAACTTCTGCCGGTTGGCGTTCGCCCCCGCCTGGACTCCTGGTAACTGCGAACCACCGGCGACCACGGTTTCGGCTTTTGCCTGGCGCACCCGTGCAATGGCGGCAGCCAGGTCGTAGCTGCCGACTCGGGCCTGTTCGATCAGGCGTCCCAGTTGTGGGCTGCCAAAGCGGTTCCACCATTGCTGGTTGTCGCGGCTGGGAGCCGTGGTGTGGGGTGATTGCCAGGCGGCCGGCGGCGTAATGCCGCTGTCCGGACGCTGGGCGGGACTGGCGCAGGCGCCGAGCAGCAGGCAAAGGGTCAGCAAACTCAGTTGCGGCTTCATGGAAAGATCATTCACTGGTAAGGGCCGTGACCGGGTCGAGTCGGGCCGCTTTGCGGGCCGGCATGAAGCCGAAGACAACACCGGTGACCAGGGCGCAGCCGAAGGCGCCCAGCACCGCTATCAAGGAGAACGCGACAGCGATTTCGCTGAGGATCAGCACGCCGCCGACGATCAGCGCCAGGGCGATCCCGGCCAGGCCCCCGACCACCGAAAGCATCACCGCTTCGGTGAGGAACTGGCGCAGGATGTCGCGCTGGCGGGCACCGGTGGCCATGCGGATGCCGATCTCGCGGGTCCGTTCGCGCACGGTCATGAGCATGATGTTCATCACGCCGATGCCGCCCACCAGCAGCGAGATCGCGGCAATCGAACCGAGCATCAGTGACAGGGTGTTTTGCGTGCGCGCTTCGGCCTGGATCATCGCCGCGTTGTTGGTCAGCTCGAAATCCTTCTTGCCGTTGTGCAGGCGCAGCATCAACTGCTCGATGGCCTGTTCCGTCTCCTTGACCTTGCGCGCATCGGCGGCGGCGATCGCGATGTATTCCGGGTTGTGGGTGCCGAACAATCGCACGCTGGCGGCGGAGTAGGGGATGGCGATGCGGTCGTCGCTGTCGGAGTCGCCGGAGCTGGCGCCTTTCTCCGCCAGCACGCCGACCACCTGGAACGGCACGTTTTCGATCAGGATGTACTGGCCGATGGGATTGGCCACGTCCTTGAGCAGTTTGGTTCGCACCTTGTGGCCGATCACCGCGACCGCCGCGGCATTTCGTTCATCGGCCTCGGTAAAGTAGCTGCCTTGCACCACCGGCCAGTTGAAGATCGCCGGGAAGTTGGTGTCGTTGCCGCCAACGTAGCTCAGGTGGTCGAGGTTGCCGAAGCGTACTCCGGCTTCCTGGCCGTTGACCGGCATGATGCGCATCACCTGGGGCAGGCTCGCCACCGCCTTGACTTCGTCCAGGGTGACGATACCCGGCGGCGTACGCGGGTTTGGGGACGCGCCACTGAGGTAAATGATGTTGGAACCGAATGCGCCCATCTGGGCCATGACCTGGCGCTTGCTGCCTTCGCCGACGGCCAGCATTACCACCACCGACGCCACGCCGATAATGATCCCCAGCAGGGTCAGCGCGGTGCGGAACCTGTTGATCCACATCACCCGCCAGGCGGCGTGCACCGCTTCGACCAGCTCGCCTTTCCAGGCACCGCTGGCTTGCGCGCCTTCAGTCAGGCGCTTGCGCAGGTCCACTGCTTGCAATGCACCGGGATTGGCAGAGGTTTGCGCGGCGCGATTGTCCCGGGCGCTGTCGCTGATGATCAGGCCGTCGCGAATCTCGATGATGCGCTTGGCCCGCGCCGCCACCTCGCGATCATGGGTGATGAGGATCACCACGTGGCCCTGGCTCGCCAGCTCGTCGAGCAGCGCCATGACTTCCTTGCCGCTGTGACTGTCGAGGGCGCCGGTGGGTTCGTCGGCGAGGATGATATGGCCGCCGTTCATCAAGGCGCGGGCAATGGACACCCGTTGCTGCTGGCCACCGGAGAGCTGGTGTGGACGATTGCCGGTGCGCGTGGCCAGGCCGAGGCGCTCGAGCAGGGCGGCGGCGCGGGCATGGCGTTCGGCGGCCGGAGTGCCAGCGTAGATCGCCGGCATCTCGACGTTTTCCTGGGCCGAACCGGACGGAATCAGGTGATAACCCTGGAACACGAAACCAAAGGCTTCGCGGCGTAGCCAGGCCAGCTCGTCACTGTCCAGGGCGGCGACGTTTTCTCCGGCGAAGCGGTATTCGCCCGAAGTCGGACGGTCGAGGCAGCCGAGGATGTTCATCAGAGTCGACTTGCCGGAACCGGAGGCGCCGACGATCGCCACGAATTCCCCGGCATGGATCGACAGGTCGATGCCGCGCAACACATGGACTTCAGGCGCGTCGCCACCGCCGTAGGCTTTGCGGATGTCTGAAAGGTCGATCAGGGGCGTGTGCATTCAACCGCCACTCCCGTCGGCCGGGCCGATCAACAAGTGATCGCCTTCCTGCAAGCCGTCTAGGATCTGCACCCGCAGGCGGTCGCTGATGCCGGTGCGCACGGTGCGTTGTTCGATGCGGCCATTGCTGGCCACCACTTGTGCGGTCTGGCTGTCGGCTTGCACGCCGGCCTGCAGGGCGGCGATCGGCGCGGTCAGGGCGTTTTGCGCCTGGCCTGCGACGAAAAATACCTGGGTGGTCATTTCCGCCATCAGCGCGTTGTCGGCGTTATCGACATCCAGCAGCACGGTGTACAGCACCACCCGTGCGCTGCCGTTTTTGCTTGAGCTGGCAGGGCTGCCGCTGCCTTGGCTGGTCTGGTCGAGGGGTTTGGGCGGCACGGGCAGAATCTGCCGCACGGTGCTTTTCCAGCGCCGGGTGCCGCCGCTGAGGGTAGTGAACCAGGCGTTCATGCCGGGTTTGACGTGGCCGATGTCGGCTTCGGAGACCTCGGCCCAGACGGTCATCGGCGACAGTTTGGCGATGCGCAGAATCAGCGGTGTCTGTTGCTGGGCGTTGAGGGTCTGGCCCTCGCGGGCATCCAGTGCGACCACGGTGCCGGACATGGGCGCATAGATCCGGGTGTAGCCGAGCTCGGCCTGATCGCTGCGCAGGCTGGCCCGGGCCTGGCGGATCTGCGCCTGGATCATGTCGATGCGCGCCTGGGTGGTGCGCAGTTCGGCCTGCGCAGTCTGCACGTCTTCTTCGCGGGTGGCGTTGCCGGCCTTGAGGTGTTGCTGGCGCTGGAATTTCTGTTGGGCGAGGTCGTGTTGCGCGCGTTGCTCCTGAAGCTGCGCCTTGAGGTTTTCGATGGAGAAACGCCCGGCATCGAGTTTGGCCTGTTGCGTGGAGGGATCGATTTCCACCAACAGTTGGCCTTCCTTGACCATGTCACCGACTTCCACGTGGATCGTTTGAATTTGCCCGGACGCCTGGGCGCCGACGTCCACGTAACGCCTGGGCTGCAGGGTACCCAAGGCCGTGACGCTGCTTTCGATGTCGGCGCGGGTCACCTGCACGGTGGCGAACCGGTCGCGCCCGGACGGGATGAATTGCCAGGCGGCGACGGAGATAAGAGGGATCAGGCTGAGTGCTACCAGCAGGGCGCGTCGGGTGTGACGGGGACGATTCATGCGGGGTTCCGGCCAAAGGATTTTGGCCCGTCGTTCAAAACAGCTGAATAGGGACGGGGAGCTGTCCAGTAAACGAGGAAACTGCTGGGGAATTTAGCCCCGGACATATGGCGTAACACCTGTAGGAGCTGCCGAAGGCTGCGATCTTTTGATCTTTAGCGCATCTCCGTTTGCCCAAGAGCAAGAGCCTAAAAGCAGAAGATCAAAAGATCGCAGCCTTCGGCAGTTCCTACTATTTGTCGGGCAAGACAAAGCAATACTTTAAATCTATATGAGAATTACTATAAATTACGCATCTCAAATTGCCACTACCGTGCCACTGTGGCCGACAGGTTGCTTCAAGGACAGAAACCGCACCCGTGCGGACGGGAGTCATGTTGGAAAACTACTATCGAGAGCTGGTGTGTTTCCTCAACGCCAAGCTGGGCAGCCGCCAGGTGGCTGAAGATGTGGTGCATGACGCTTACCTGCGAGTCCTGGAACGCTCCAGTGACACGCCGATCGAGCAGCCCCGGGCGTTCCTGTATCGCACGGCATTGAACCTGGTGATCGACGATCACCGACGCAATGCATTGCGCCAGGTCGAGTCGCTGGAGGTGCTCGACAACGAAGAGCGCTATTTCAGCCCCTCACCCCTGAGCAGCCTCGATCACGGCCAGCGCCTGGACATGCTGCAACGCGCCCTGGCGGAATTGCCCCGGCTGTGCCGCGAGAGTTTCCTGCTGCGCAAGATCGAAGGCCTGTCACACCCGCAGATCGCCGAACACCTGGGCATCTCCAAGGCTCTGGTAGAAAAGCACATCGTCAACGCCATGAAGCATTGCCGGGTGCGGATGCGCCAATGGGATGCGCATTGATCCTCGCGCTGATCCGTTCTTGTTAAATTTTATTTCACTGTCCTCGTTCCTAATCAACAGACGACCTGCTGTCGTGCTCAAGGCCGGCCAGGTCACTTAGGCTTATCTCCCCGCCGCTCGGGGTTCATCCAGAGGACACTGGAAATGACACAGGCAATTGCATCGCCCATCGTTCACGACCTGATCGGCGTCGGTTTCGGCCCTTCGAACCTGGCGCTTGCCATCGCCCTGCAAGAACGCGGGCCGACCCAGGGCGAACTGGATGTACTGTTTCTTGACAAGCAAGCCAACTACAGCTGGCATGGCAACACCCTGTCGACCCAAAGCGAGCTGCAGATCTCCTTCCTCAAGGACCTGGTGACCCTGCGCAACCCGACCAGTCCTTACTCGTTCGTCAATTACCTCAAGGCTCACGGTCGCCTGGTGGACTTCATCAACCTGGGCACGTTCTATCCCTGCCGCATGGAGTACAACGACTACCTGCGCTGGGTAGCTGCGCAATTCGAGAAACAGAGCCGTTATGGCGAAGAAGTGCTGGCTATCGAACCGGTGCTGCACAACCAGCAAGTCGAAGCGCTGCGGGTGATTTCTCGCGATAGCGCAGGACATCAACAGGTACGAACCGCCCGTTCGGTGGTGGTCAGCGCGGGCGGCACGCCGCGCATCCCCGAGGCGTTCAAGGGACTAAAGGGCGACAGTCGCGTGTTCCACCATTCGCAGTACCTGGCGCAGATGGCCAGGCAGCCGTGCGTGAACAACCAGCCGATGAGCATTGCAATCATCGGTGGCGGGCAGAGCGCGGCGGAAGCCTTCATCGACCTCAACGACAGCTTCCCGTCGGTGCAGGTCGACATGATCCTGCGCGGTTCTGCCCTGAAACCGGCGGACGACAGCCCGTTCGTCAATGAAGTGTTCTCGCCGGAGTTCACCGACCTGGTGTTCCAGCAGGACAGCAGCGAGCGTGAGCGCCTGGTCAACGAATACCACAACACCAACTATTCGGTGGTGGACATTGACCTGATCGAACGCATCTACGGAATTTTCTACCGGCAGAAAGTCTCGGGCATTGCTCGCCATGCGTTCCGTACCCTGACCACCCTTGAAAGCGCCAGCGCCACCGAGCTTGGCATCGAGCTGGCCCTGCGCAACAACGCCACTGGCGAAGTCGCGGTCCGTCTCTATGACGCCGTGGTGCTGGCCACCGGTTACGAGCGGCAGATGCACCGCAAGCTGCTGGCCCCGCTGGAACAGTACCTGGGTGATTTCGAGGTGGATCGTAACTACAAATTGATCACCGATGAGCGCTGCAAGGCCGGCATCTATATGCAGGGCTTCTGCCAGGCCAGCCATGGCTTGAGCGACACACTGCTGTCGATCCTGCCGATTCGTGCGCACGAGATCGCCGGTTCGCTGTATGACCATGGCAAGCAGCGCGGGCATCGATCGATGGCGGATCTGCTCCTGGCGACTGCCAGCTGAAATCTTCGGCGGCTGTGAGGTCGCCTTCGTCGCAAACCCGCGCCTCGCGTCAGACTTTTCGGGTGATATTTCGGATTTTTCCTACAGAATGCGTCGTAGGTCTTCCGTAGCCTTGCCCCCTCATCAATCTGACCCGGGGGGGCACGTTGCCCAGCAAGTCCTTTCGCATCCTGATCGCCGACGAACAACACTTCAACCGGATGAAAATAGAGCGGTTGTTCAACCAGCTCGATTACTTTCGCGTGGCGCCGGTGCAAAGCCTCGACGAGCTTCTGAACCTGGTCGAATATGGCTGCGCGCCATTCGATCTGCTGGTCATCAATGCTGGCCTTGCGCATGGCAAGCTGGACCTGCTGGATTTCTGTCTCGACAACGAGCAGCTTGCGCACGCTCTGATCTTCGATGGTCAGCGCGCACGACTCCCTGTCATTGCGGCCTGTGAGCGGCACAAGGTGCAGGTGAGCCACGCCTTGGTGCCGGACCTGGCGACGATCCAGCGTTTTATGGCAATCGTCGATCGGCCCCGACCGTTCGTCGGGACTGTCATTTCTGTCAGGTAGTTCAATCGAGTTATATGTGCAAGAGTTCAGGCGCAGCTACTGTGTCCCGTGCGGGCTCTTGCCCATGGACCATCAGTGTCCGAATGTTGTGTTTATGCATAGGGAGTTGCCATGAAGTGCGCGTTGATTGTGGACGATCATCCGGTGATTCGCGGTGCAGTCAAAATCGTACTCAAGCTGGAGGGATACAAGCACATCTTTGAAGCGGCAAGCGGTAACGAAGTCTTGTCGATGATCCGCGAACATAAGCCTGAACTGCTGGTGCTGGACCTCAAACTCCCGAAACTCGACGGTCTTGAGGTACTGGCACGGATCCAGATGGAAGAGGTGTACTGCCGGGTGGTGGTGTTCACCGCCCAGGAGCCAGCGTTTTTCCAGGATCGTTGCATGCGCGCGGGTGCCGTGGCCTACGTCCCCAAGACCAACGATCTGGAGCATCTGCACAAAGCCGTGCGTGCCGTGATGGCCGGCTACACCTTTTTCACCCGATTGCCCTCGAGTTCGGTGTCCGTGAGCCAGGCGCTACGAAGTGAAAAACACATGATCGACAGCCTCTCGGACCGCGAGTTGTCGATTTTCCAGTATCTGGCCCAGGGTATGAGCAACAAGGAAATCGCCGAAATCCTGCACGTGAGCCACAAGACCGTGAGCACCTACAAAACCCGCTTGACTGAAAAGCTCAACGTGAAGTCGTCGGTGCATCTGCGTGACCTTGCCCAGCGTCATGCTTTGGTCTGAATGAACGCTATTCGATACCTGCTGTTGGCTCTTTGCCTGGGGGCATCGAGTGTCTTTGCGCAGCCGCAGACATTGGCGTTGTTGGGCCGTTCCAGCGCGGAAGGCCAGGTGCTGCCGTTATCGGTGGCCGACTCGCGCTGGTTGCAGCAGAAAGCCCGTTTGGTGCTTGCCGTCTCAGCCCCGGATTATCCACCTTTTGACATCACCACCGATCACACGCTTGAGGGGGTGACGGCCGACTATGCCGATCTGCTGCGCCAACTGCTTCAGGTGGAGATCGAAGTCCAACGCTATCCCGCCCGCGAAGACGCCGTTCGAGCCGTCAAACAAGGGGCGGCAGACCTTCTGGGAACGTCCAACAGCTACGAGTCCCAGGACCGCCAATTACAAATGTCCCACGCCTATGCGGTGGATCAGCCGGTATTGGTGACCCGAGTTGACTCGCACCAGGCACTGGACCCGACGCTGGCTGAAAAGCGCCTGGCAACGCTCTACCACTACTTGCCTGAACAAAGCGTGCAGCAGTTTTATCCTGAAGCGCAGGTCCAGCTTTTCCCCTCGACACTGGCAGCGGTCGGCGCAGTCGCCTTTGGCCAGGCGGATGTCTATCTGGGCGATGCGATCAGCGCCCATTACCTGATCAGCAAAAACTACCTGAACAACGTCCAACTGGCTGACTTCTCGCCCATGGAACCGGGGCGCTTCGCCTTTGCCATGGCCCGCGACAACCCGGCGCTGCTGCGCGTTGTCAACAAGGCCCTGACGGCGATAACGGCCAACGAACAAATGAACATACTGCGCCGCTGGGGTGCGAGCGGGGTGTCCATGCCGGGCACGCAGTCGCTGCAATTGAGCGTGGCCGAGCAACGTTGGCTCGACCGTCACCCGCGCGTGAGTGTGGCGATCAACGAGAACATCCCGCCGATAACGTTCGTGGACAGTGAAGGCAAGTTTCGCGGCATCGGGGTCGATGTGTTGGCGAAAATCAGCCTGCGCACCGGCTTGCAATTCGACATCCGGGGCATGCGCTCAGTCGCCGAGATGCTGCAGGCGATCAAGAGCGGCCAGGTTGATGTGTTGGCCGGCATCGGCCTGAGTTCCCGGCGTGAGGAAGACTTGCTGTTTACCCGGCCGTTCCTGACCAGCCCTTCCGTGCTGGTAACGCGCCTGGCGCCGGACAGCCCCAGGACCCTGGATGATCTGGCCGGGAAAACCCTGGCGCTGACCCAGGGCAATATCGCTGGCGAGTTCATTCGCCAATACTTCCCGTCGATCCGTTGTGTGGACGCGCCGCTGTCGGCCGATGCCATGGAAATGGTTGCCCAAGGCAAGGCACAAGGTGGCATCAACTCATTGATCAGTGCCCGTTACCTGATTTCCCGGCAGTACCGTGATCGCCTCCAGGTCACCAGTACCGTGGGCATCGATCCCGCGCGCAGTACCCTGGCGACCGGTCGCGACGACACCGAGTTGCATTCGATCCTGGACAAGGCCTTGCTCAGTATCCCTCCCGAAGAAATCGACGACCTGATAATGCCCTGGCGCAATGACCTGATGGTGGAGCAGAGTTACTGGCTGCGTCATCGACAGACGATTTTCCAGGCGTTCGCTGCCGCGGGCGCGTTGCTTCTCCTTGCCCTGGTGTGGATAGCCTGGCAGCGCCGGCAGATCCGCCAGCGCCAGCAATGGCTTGCCCGATTGCAGGAGGCCAAGGACACCGCCGACGATGCGAATCGCGCCAAGACCACGTTCCTGGCGACCATGAGCCATGAAATCCGCACGCCGATGAATGCCTTGATCGGCATGCTTGAACTGGCACTCAAATCCGCCGACAAGGGCATCACCGACCGCGCGGCCATCGAGGTGGCGTCAAGTGCCGGGCAACAGTTGCTGGCGTTGATCGGCGACATCCTGGACATTGCCCGAATCGAATCCGGACATTTGTCCCTGATGCCAGAGCGCACCAATCTGCACGCGCTGGTGGTGTCGGTGTGTCGGGTCTTCGAAGGCCTGGCCCGGCAGAAGAACCTGCTGTGGCGCATCGAGCTGGATGAGCACAGCGACCGCGATGTGTTGATCGACCCCACGCGTTTCAAGCAGGTGCTGTCCAACCTGCTGAGCAATGCCATCAAGTTCACTCACAAAGGCGAAGTTAGCCTGAAGTTGCAGGTTGTGCCCGTATCGCCGGACCGTGTCACGGTCAATGTGTGTATCGAGGACAGCGGCAGTGGTATCAGCGACTTTGACCAGCAACGCTTGTTCAGTCCGTTCGTGCAGGTCGGGAATCGCCAGGTATCCGGCCGGCAGGGCTCCGGCCTGGGGCTGGTGATCAGCCGCACGCTGTGCGAAATGATGGGAGGGCGATTGCAACTCGCCAGTGTCCTGGGGCGCGGTACCCGTTTGGACATCAGCCTGGAACTGCTGGCATTGGAGACGTTGCCCGCCGGTGAAATGGCGCCGGGCGAACCGCCGGCAAGGACCCGCCCGCTGACGATTCTGGTGGTGGACGATTACCCGGCCAATCGGTTGCTGCTTTCGCGGCAACTGAGTTACCTCGGGCACCAGGTTCTGCTCGCAGAGGACGGCCAGCAAGGCTTCGAGCAATGGCGCAAACACGTCTGCGATCTGGTCGTCACCGACTGCAACATGCCGGTGGTCAGCGGTTATGAACTGGCGGGGGCGATCCGCGATGAGGAGCGTTTCCAGGTGGGGCCGCCGACGTTGATTCTAGGCTTCACTGCCAGCGCGCAACCCGAGGAAAAAATGCGTTGCATTGAAGCGGGCATGGACGATTGTCTGTTCAAACCCATTCGATTGGTCGACCTGAGCGCATGGTTGAGCAGCAGATTTCCCGTCGAGTCGGCAGGCGTGCCCGAAGCGCCCCCCATCACCGAAATCGATTTAACCGGGTTGCAACGCTACACCGGGGCAGACAGTGAATTGATCGTGCAACTGCTGCACGATCTGGCCGTGACCAACCGCGAAGATCGTGAGCGTCTTCTGCAAGAACATGCCAGCGGTAATCGCCATGGCTTGAAAGACCTGGCGCACCGCATCAGGGGTGGGGCGCAAATGGTCCGGGCACAGGCACTGGTGGCGTGTTGCGAGCAACTGGAGCGTGCTTGTGCCGAGCGCGATGCCGCATTGATCGACGCAGCCGTCGATCAGTTGCACAAGGCCATGACGCGCCTGGAAAAAACCCTTGGTCAGGGCTGAGGCTTGAACCCGGCGGCTTAATCCCAGGCCGGCGCCAGGCCCTTGGGGCTGGTCAGTCGATAGCCGCGATCCAGACTGGCGATCAATGCCATGTCGGCATCGTTCAACGTGATGGCGCTAGCCTTGAGGTTGCCGGCGAGATTGGCGCGTTTGGTCGACGAAGGAATCACGCCATGACCCAGTTGCAGGGCCCAGGCCAGGGTGACTTGTGCCGGGGTCGCTTGCAGACGATCGGCAATCTGCGTAATCACCGGATCCTTGAGCACTTCACCGTAAGCCAGGGTCATGTACGAGGTGATTTGGATACCCTGGCTTTGCGCGAACTCGACGACCTGGCGATTTTGCAGGTAGGGGTGCAATTCGATCTGGTTAGTGGCGATGTTCTGCGCGCCGACAGCGGTTATCGCCTGTTTCATCAGGTCGACCGTGAAGTTGGAGACACCGATCTGCCGGGTCAGGCCCAAGTCCCTGGCTTCAAGCAAGGCGCCCATGAACTCTTCGACCGACACCTGGTCTTGCGGCGACGGCCAGTGGATCAGGGTCAAGTCCAGATAGTCAGTCTGCAGTTTGTGCAGGCTCTCCCGGAGGCTGTCGATCAGGCGATCCTTGGCAAAATTGGCGACCCAGATCTTGCTGGTGATGAACAGGTCTTCGCGGGCAATGCCGCTGGCAGCGATAGCCTGGCCGACTTCGGCTTCGTTTTCGTAGATCTGCGCGGTATCGATGACCCGGTAACCCAGTTCCAGGGCGGTGCTCACCGAATCGATGACCACCTGGCCTTGCAAGCGAAACGTACCCAGGCCGAAAGCGGGGATGGACATGAATGACTCCAGAGGTTGCAGTGGGAATGGACGCGAGTATCCGCGCCCGCATCCGTGAGAAAAACCGCTGGATGGGCAAAGCAATGTTTACTGGAAATCAAGAATCGATGGCGCGTGGTCTGGAATGCATTCCCCTGTAGGAGCGAGCATGTCGAATCGTCGCACCGTCGCGATGGACGTTAACGATAACGCGGGCTATCTGAATGCCCGGGCAGGTGGGCAATGCCGATGCCAGCTACCGCCGCGTGGCGCAAGGCCAACAGGTCATCGGTAACCATCGGGTTCGGAACGGTTACGTTCGATCAGTTCGGCGGCGCTGTTGAGGTCTTCCACCATCGTTCTCCAGATAGAACGCTAAAGCTGATTTTTGCAGTCTAGCGCAGCAAAGGTCACGGTTTTAAGCTCTGTCCATGGCTTCACCCACCTCATCAGGAGACACCATGAAAAATATCATCGGTATCTACACCAGCCCACGAGCCCATTGGGTTGGCGATGGTTTTCCGGTCCGCACGCTGTTTTCCTACGACAACCTGGGCAAGCACATCAGCCCGTTCCTGCTGCTGGATCACGCCGGCCCCGCTGAATTCACCCCGACCACCGCGCGACGCGGCGTTGGTCAGCATCCACACCGTGGTTTCGAAACCGTGACGATCGTCTATAAGGGCGAACTGGAACATCGCGACTCCACCGGCAGTGGCGGCAAGATCGGCCCCGGTGACGTGCAATGGATGACCGCCGCCTCGGGGATTCTCCATGAAGAGTTTCACTCCGAAGCTTTCGCCAAGAGCGGCGGCACCCTGGAAATGGTGCAGTTGTGGGTCAACCTGCCGGCCAAGGACAAAATGGCCGATGCCGGTTACCAGACCATTGTCGATGGCGACATCCCGAGCATTGCCCTGAAGAACGACGCCGGCAGCTTGCGCTTGATCGCCGGTGAATTTGAAGGCCACAAAGGGCCGTCGCGCACCTTTACCCCAATCGACGTCTGGGACCTGCGCCTGAATGCCGGCAAGTTGCTTACGCTGGATCTGCATGAAGGACGCAACACCGCACTGGTGGTTTTGCGCGGCACGATTGAAGTCAACGGCCTGGAGTCGGTGCGTCAAGGGCAGTTGGCGTTGTTCGACCGCAAGGGCGATCAGATGACCCTCCAAGCCAGCGAAGACGCTGTGGTGCTTCTGCTCAGTGGCGAACCGATCGACGAGCCGATCGTCGGCCACGGTCCGTTCGTGATGAACACCGAGCAGGAAATCCACCAGGCGTTCGCCGACTTCCAATCCGGTCGCTTCGGCCAGATGCACGGTTGATGCCTCGGGCAACCACTCCAGATCTACAATTGTTGATCGAGAGCTACCTCAAGGCTCAACAAGTGGCGAACGAACATGAAGCGCTGGATTCGCAGCGCTAACCGGGGTACCCACGCCGACTTTTTCGGCATCGATAACACACGCGGACCCGTTCGGCCTGGCCTGTGAGCTGTACCGCGACCGGCGCAACGACATCGGGCTACAACACCCTGACCAAGTAACCCGGACATATCGCCCCCTGTAGGAGCTGCCGCAGGCTGCGATCTTTTGATCTTGATTTTGCATGATTTGCAAATCGCCGAAGATCAAAAGATCGCAGCCTGCGGCAGCTCCTACAATGTGTGCGATATTTGCGTTAATCACCCGTGCCGGAGCTGCTAGATGCTGTCGTTACTGACCGAACACCCGCTGGTTTGCGCCTTGCTCCTGATCCTGACCGATCTGGTGTTGTGGCGCTTGATCGGTACCCGTGGCCACAACGTGAAACTGCTGGTGCGGGTGGCGATTTTCTCACTGTTCAGCCTGGTACTGTTCAACGAAGGCATGAACCCGCTGGAACCCGCGCCCTGGGATGACAACGTGCCGTTGCACCTGGCGGCCACCGGTTTGCAGATCGGCTGGTGGCTGTTCGCTGCGCGCACCCTGACCGTGCTGATCGGTGCGGGCATGATGCAGCGGGTAGGGCACACCGGGCGACTGTTGCAGGACCTGCTCGGAGCCGTGATTTTCCTGGTCGCGGTCATCGCAGCCTTGGCTTACGTGCTCAATCTACCGGTCAAAGGTGTGCTGGCTACCTCCGGTGCATTGGCGATCATCGTTGGCTTGGCCTTGCAAAGCACCCTTAGCGACGTGTTCTCCGGGATCGTGCTGAACACCACCAAGCCCTATCAACTGGATGACTGGATCGCCATCGACGGCACCGAAGGCCGGGTCATCGATATCGATTGGCGGGCCACGCGCCTGCAGACTTCCCAAGGCAGCATGATCGTGATTCCCAACTCGTTGGCGGCCAAGGCCAAGATCACCAACTTCAGCCGTCCCAGCGATATGTTCGGCCTTTCGATCAGCCTGCAGGTCAGCCCCCATGTCCGTCCGCAAATCGTGATCGATGCCCTTGAGCGAGCGATGCAGGGCTGCCGAACCTTGTTGACTTCGCCCGGCGGCAAAGTAGCGCTCAAAAGCTCCAGTGCTGCCGGCAACGAATACGAAATCAGCGGGTTTGTCGCCTCGATGAGCGAGAAGCGCTCGGTACGTAATCAACTGTTCGATCTGGCGTACCGGCATTTGCGCGCCTCCGGGATCCATTTGCTGTCGAGCGTCGAGGCCAACCCGGCGAGCGACCTCACACGGCCACGGGCGCTGCTCGATACCTCGCCGCTGTTCTCCAGCCTGCGCCACGATGAGAAAGAAACCTTCAGCCAGAACATGTCCCTGCAATCGTTCCGCACCGGCGAGACGATACTGGAGGCGGGGCAGGTCAGTGATCACTTGTTCATCATCGAGTCCGGGGTGGTTTCGGTCACGCTGAACCGTCACGGCACGCCCATCGAATCCGGACGCATGGGGCCGGGGGAGGTGATCGGCGAGGCCGGTATTCTCACCGACAGTGCGTTGCCCGCCCAATTCGCCGCGAAAACCCCCTGCACGCTTTATCGCATCGAAAAGCAGTACCTCAAGCCTTGCCTGGATGCCCGCCAGGACATCAACGATGCGATGAAGACCTTGCTGGATTTCCGACTGAACAAGGCACAGTCACTGATCGCCGATGTACCCCCCGTGGTGCCGAAGAAAGGGTTTTTGCAGTGGTTACGCAGTCGGGTGTGACGGGGGGCATGGTCGCTAAGCGGGTCATTGGCCTCCTCGACTTCTGCCGGATTGGCTATTTGTGCATACAGGCCACGGAGCTAACGTAGTGACACACCCACTTGCCCAGGAGCATGCCATGCAACAACGTGTCGATTTCTACACCGCTTCCCCTGACGCCCTCAAAGCCATGATCGCCCTGGAAACCGCCGTTTCCAAACTGCCACTGGAAAAGCCCCTGATCGAACTGGTCAAGCTGCGCGCTTCGCAAATCAATGGCTGCGCCTTCTGCATCGACATGCACACTGCCGACGCGATCAAGGGCGGCGAAACCCCGCGCCGCCTGTTTGCCGTGACGGCCTGGCGCGAAGCACCCTTTTTCACCGAGCGCGAACGCGCCGCACTGCTCTGGACCGAATCGCTGACCCAGCTCAGCCTGACCCATGCGCCCGATGAAGACTACGAAGTGGTCGCCGCCCAATTCACCCCCAAGGAAATGGTCGACCTGACCGTTGCAATCAACACCATCAACAGCTGGAACCGCCTGGCGGTGGGCTTTCGCAAGACGCCTCAGGCCTGATTGATTGGCGTTCATTGTTGATGTCTCTGCCAGTGGTGTTTCGCATTGCAGAGATATCAACAATACAGTGATGGATTAACCCAATTATTCTATCTGGATCAAGACCATGAAAATGCAGTTCGGCAATGAGTGAATTGTTCATTGTCAGTCGTGCGTTTGTCTATTTCAGGTTAAACCTGTCAGATGTAACAGGTGTTAGGAGTGATGCAAGGCGCTATGCTTTTTCTCACTCTCCGAATACCGGTGAGACAGATGAATAATAGGGAAATACCATGATTGAAACAGACAAGATTATTAATGCAAGTGGCTGGTGCAACGGAGAGCTTGGTCCGTTGGGCCCCTTGGTACCCAATAAAATAATGATGATCGATCATTCAGGACTTTTGCGATTTGAGGCTCATACAGGAAATACGCCAGTTTCCGGTCAGGTCGTAATTTTTGAACTACCCGCTAATATTCAAACCGGTAAACATGACGGCTATGCTAGGGCATTCGGTATTCACCGTTATGGTGGCGAGGCAGTTGAAAATTGGCGTGGGGTCAGTGGGTTCATTGATTTGATTTTTAATCGCGCCAAACAGGAATTCTCCGCCACCCTTGATTATGTAGTGCGTGCGCCTGATCAATCAGAGTTCACAGTGAACATTGAGCTTGGTATCTTGGGGTTCAATCAAATAATCATTCCCTCCTGATCTGAACGCTTTCATTTGATTTACTGCGATTTTCATTGATGTGATAAATACGCTGCTATCGTAGTCCATCAATGCGCATCCGCACTCGGCGCTGCCGGAGGTTGCACCTTGCGCATCAAGGGCACCATCGCCGTGGCGACGATGAAGCACACCATGATCATCAGGAAGGCGTCGCCGTAGGTTTGTGTTTGCGCCTCGCGGTAAGTCAGCAGCCAGAGCTGGCGCAGGCTGGCGGTGACGCCCACGTCGCCGCTCTGGCCGAGGGTGGCGAAGTTGTGGCCGACCTGGGACAGCCACTGATTGAGCGCTTCGTTGGTGCTGTTTAGGTTCTCCGCCAATCGGGTGAAATGCAGGTTGGTGCGGTCATTGAGGATGGTTGCGCAGGCGGCGATGCCAATGGCACCGCCCAGGTTGCGCATCAGGTTGAACAGCCCCGAAGCGTGTTTCAGTCGCGCTGGCGCCAGGCCGCCGAGGGTCAGTGTCACCGCCGGCGGTACCGCCAGTTGCTGGGCGATTCCGCGCAACGCTTGCGGCAGCAGCAACTCCTTTGCTCCCCAGTCATGGGTGATCGGGCTGAAATCCCACATCGACATCGCGAACAAGCCAAGACCGGTCATCATGATCCAGCGCAGGTCGACGCGGTTGGCCAGAAAGGCGTACAGCGGAATCGCCATGATCTGGAACACGCCGGTGGAGAAAACCGCGAGGCCAATGTCCAGCGCACCATAGCCGCGTACCCGGCCGAGGAACAGCGGTGTCAGGTAAATGGTCGCGAACAGGCCGATGCCGGTGACGAAGGAGAAGAAACAACCGAGGGCGAAGTTGCGGTCTTTCAAGGCCCGCAGGTCGACGATCGGGTTGGCCACGTGCAAGGTGCGCCCAATGAATGCCAGGCCGGCCAGACCGCTGATCCACGCCGTGGTCAGGATCGTGCGGTCGCTGAACCAGTTCCAGCGCGGACCTTCTTCGAGGGTGTATTCCAGGCAGCCGAGGAACAGCGCCAGGAACACCATGCTTAAATAGTCGGCGCCTTTGAGCAGTGATGGTTCAGGCTGGTCGATCTTCACCAGCATCGGCACCGCTATGGCGACGAAAATCCCCGGCACCAGGTTGATGTAGAACAGCCAGTGCCAGGACGATACATCGGTGATCCAGCCACCGATCACCGGCCCCAGGGTCGGCGCCAGGGACGCCACCGCGCCAATGGTTGCGGCGGCAATCACCCGCTGCTTGCCGGTGAAGAAAACGAACGCCGTGGTAAACACCATCGGAATCATCGAGCCGCCGAGAAACCCTTGCAAGGCGCGGAAGGCGATCATGCTCTGGATGTTCCAGGCCACGCCGCATAACAGGCTGGTCACGGTAAAACCCACCGCTGAGGCGCAGAACAACCAGCGCGTGGAGAACACCCGGGACAGCCAGCCGGAGAGGGGGATCACGATGATTTCGGCGATCAGGTAACTGGTCTGTACCCAGGCGGTTTCATCGGTGCCGGCGGAGAGCCCGCCGCCGATGTCACGCAGCGATGCCGAGACGATCTGGATATCCAGCAGGGCAATGAACATGCCGATGCACATGCTGGCGAAGGCGAAGACCTTGGTCGCCGTGGCCATGCTCGCGGCATTGAACGGTAGTGCCGGGGCGGCGAGGGCGCGGCTCATGGCGCGCTGGCCACGGCTGGCGTTTCAGGCTCCTTGCGGGTGTCCACTTCGGCGGTGACCGACAGGCCGGGGCGCAGGTGGCCGAGCACGCTGTCGGCCGGGTCGAGATGGATGCGCACCGGTACCCGCTGGACGATCTTGGTGAAGTTGCCGGTGGCATTTTCCGGTGGCAGCACGCTGAATTGCGAACCGCTGGCCGGTGCCAGGCTGTCCAGATGACCATGGAATTCCTGGCCCGAAAGCACGTCGGCGTGAATGATTACTCGCTGCCCCGGCACCATGCGCGCCAGTTGATCTTCCTTGAAATTGGCATCGACCCACAGGCCGCTGGTCGGTACGACCGACAGCAACTGCGAACCGGCCTGGGCATAAGCGCCAACCCGTGCCCGTCGATTACCGATCACCCCATCCACCGGTGCGCGAAGTTCGGTGTAGCCGACGTTCAGCTGCGCCAGGTCGCGCTCGGCGCGGGCCTGAATCAAGGCCGCGCGGGCTTGTTGTTTTTGCGTGGCGATCACGTTCAACTGCCGTTGCGCCGCCAGCAACTCAGCCTGGGCGCGGTTGCTTTGGGCCTGGGCGGTCTTGAACGTAGCGTTGGCCCGTTGCGCGCTTTCCACCGAGACGGCGTTGGTACTGACCAGTTTTTTGTAGCGTGCATCGTCATCGCGCGAACGGGCGGTTTCGGCACCGGCGGCATCGATACCGGCACGGGCCTGGCCGATCACGGCCTGTTGCAGCTGTTCGGTGGCGTCGAGGTTGGCGAGCAGGGCTTCTTCAGCGGCCACCGCACCCTCGGCCTTGGCCAGGTTGGCGCGATAGTCGCGCGAATCGAGACGGACAAGCACATCGCCGGCCTTGACCTGCTGGTTGTCGGTGACCAGCACTTGATCGATATAACCCGCCACCTTCGGCCCGATCACCGTCACGTCAGCACCGATATAGGCGTCGTCGGTTTCCTCGATGAACCGGCCGGCGGTCCACCAGTGTGCGGCGTACATACCAGCAAGTACCAACGCGGCGATGCCCAGTGTCGGCAGCAGCAGGCGTTTGAGCAGCGGCTTGGGAGTGTTCACCGGGACAGCAAGGTCAGGCTCTACGGTGGGCATGCTGGTCATGGAGGATTACCTGTGGAAGCCGTTAAATTACGAACGTAATATGACGCATGTCATATTTTGTCGCAAATGATTTTTGCTGCCGGCTGTCAGGTAGTTATCGAGGAGAAAATGAACGAAACACTGGCGGATAGGGGACGTTTGCAAGATGCATGCGCATTCTTGAACTATCGGTAAAGCTGCCAACGCGAGGCTCGCTTGGAAAGACACAACCCTGTAGGAGCTGCCGCAGGCTGCGATCTTTTGACCTTGATTGTTCAGGTCAAAAGATCGCAGCCTCGTTTCACTCGACAGCTCCTACAGGTCCTTCAGATCCAACAGGTCCTGCAGGGGAGGGGTCAGGCTCGTTCGAAAATCGCCGCGATGCCCTGGCCACCGCCGATGCACATGGTCACCAGTGCGTAACGGCCGTTGATGCGTTGCAGTTCGTGGATGGCCTTGGTGGCGATGATCGCGCCGGTCGCGCCCACCGGGTGACCCAGGGCGATGCCCGAGCCGTTCGGGTTGACCTTGGCCGGGTCCAGGTCCAGCTCCTGGCTGACGGCACAGGCCTGTGCGGCGAACGCAATGTTGGCTTCGATCACGTCCATGTCGGCGACGGTCAGGCCGGCGCGCTTGAGCGCCAGGCGCGTGGCCGGGATCGGGCCCAGGCCCATTAGTTCCGGTTCGAGGCCGGCGTGGGCGTAGCTGACCAGGCGGGCCAGTGGGCGCAGGTTGTTGACCTGGACCGCAGCGCCGGTGGCCATGACCAGTGCGGCCGCACCGTCGTTGAGGCCCGAGGCGTTGCCGGCGGTGACCGAGCCGTCCTTCTTGAACGCCGGCTTCATTGCAGCCAGTTGTTCCAGCGAAGTGGCGCGTGGATGCTCGTCGACGTTGAACAGCTTGGTGCCCTTGCGATCCGGGATTTCCACGGTCGCGATCTGATCAACGAAGTAGCCGTTGGCAATCGCGTGGGCTGCGCGTTTCTGGTCTTCCAGGGCCAGGGCATCCTGCATTTCGCGGGTGATGCCGTTGCGTGCGGCAACGTTCTCCGCTGTGATGCCCATGTGGATGTTCTGGAACGGGTCATGCAGGATGCCGAGCATGTAGTCGATGGCCTGGACGTTGCCCATGCGCGCGCCCCAACGGGCGGATGGCAGCAGGTACGGGCCTCGGCTCATGGACTCGGCACCGGCGCCGATGGCGATGTCGGCGTCGCCCAGCAGCAGGGTCTGCGCCGCGCTGATGATCGCTTGCAAACCCGAACCGCACAGGCGGTTGACGTTGTAGGCCGGGGTTTCCTTCGGGATGCCGGCGTTCATGGCGGCAACGCGGGAGATGTAGGCGTCACGGGTTTCGGTCGGGATCACATGGCCCATCACCAGATGACCGACCAGCGCCGGGTCAACGGCGGCCTTTTGCAGGGCGGCTTTCACGGCGGTGGTCGCGAGATCGGCCGGTGGCACGTCCTTGAGTGAACCGCCGAAGGTGCCAATGGCGGTACGGGCGGCGCTGACGACGTAAATTTCCGGGGTGTTCATGGCTGTGTTCCTTTTGCTGGATTCTTATCTGTACTGCGATTGAGCAGGGCGTTCAAGGCCGTTTTTGCCTCAACGGTGTTGAGGCGCTGGATGAACAGCAGGTTTTCTTCGCGCAGGGTGGCTTGCAGTTCGGCCATGCCGGCCTGGGTCATCAGTTGCCGGGATTGGCGCAAGGCTTGCTGGGGCATCGCCAGGAAGCGCTGGGCAATTTTTGCCGCCGCGGCCAGGCACTGCTCGCCGTCATCGAAGGCTTCGTTGGCCAGGCCCCAGGCCACCGCTTCGCTGCCATCAAGGCTGTCGCCCAACAACAGCAGACGCGCCGCGCGGGCCTGGCCCAGTCGGCGTGGTAGGAGCAGGCTGGCGCCGAACTCGGGGCACAGGCCCAGATTGACGAACGGCGTGCGCAGCTTGGCATTACGGGTCACCAGCACCTGGTCGCAATGCAGCAGCAGGGTGGTGCCGATGCCGATGGCGGCTCCGCACACCGCCGCGATCAATGGCTTTTGCAGGTGGGTCACGGCGCGCATCAGGCGAAATGCCGGGCTGTCCAGGTGCGTTGGCGGCTCTTGCAGGAAATCCACCAGGTCGTTGCCACTGGTGAAACAGTTCGGGCCACCGGTCACGATGACCACCCCGATTTCGTCGTTCTCGTCAGCTGCAAACAGCAGGTCGGCCAAGCGCGTGTACATGGCGTTGGTCAGGGCGTTGAGCTTGTCGGGACGATCGATGGTCAGTGTCAGCACGCCACCGCGATAGTCTTGTTTGATCAGGTCGGTCATTGCGGGCTCTTGCAGAGTCGGTTCGACGGTCACTTTAAGCGGCAGGTGAACCCCGCAGCTATGACAAAACGGGTCAACCGAGCTGATGCTTTTTGCCATATGGCGTCGGCAAAACCGCCCACACACCCATTCGGGGTATGGTGCCGCCTGGCGAATCCACCAATAGTAGGTTCATCCGCTCATCCAGAGCCGAACTCGCTTGATAAGGTGCATTTGCTATGGGCAAGACACTGCTTAAGGTGATTTCCAGTCTGTTTGTTGTACCGCTGACCCTGAGTGCCCACGCTGGGGAGCCGGACGGCGCCAATACGCTGCGGCTATACAACTGGGCGGACTACATCGGTGAGAAAACCCTGGCCGATTTTGAAAAGGCCACCGGTATCAAGGTGATCTACGACACTTTCGATGCCTATGAAACGGTGCAGGTCAAGTTGCTTACCGGCCACTCCGGTTACGACCTGATCGTGCTGAACGCATCCCTCGCGCCGCCACTGATTCAGGCCAAGGTGTTCCAGCCACTGGACAAGAATCTACTGCCGGGCTGGAGCAACCTGGACCCGAAAGTCTTGCACGACCTGCAAGGGTTCGATCCGGGCCCAACCTACTCGGCACCTTATACCTGGGGCAGCAACGGCATCACCTACAACGTCGACAAGATCAAGGAGCGCATGCCGGATGCGCCGATCGGCTCGCTGGCGATGATTTTCGATCCGAAGATCGTCGCGCGCTTCGCCGACTGCGGTGTGACCCTGGTCGATGCGCCCACCGAAGTGATTCCCCTGGCACTCAAGTACCTGGGCCGTGATCCGCGCAGCGCCAAGCCGGATGACCTGAAGGCGGCGCAGGAACTGCTGTTGTCCGTGCGGCCGTACATCCGCAAGTTCGACTCGGTCAATTACCTGACCAGCCTGCCCAACGGCGATGTGTGCATGGCCATGACCTGGTCCGGCGACTACGCGACGGCCATGGCCCGCGCTGAAGAAGCCAAGTTGAACATCAACCTGTCCTACTTCATCCCCAAGGAAGGCTCGTTGATCTGGTTCGACAACATGTACATCCCGGCGGACGCACCCCATGTCGCCAATGCGCACAAATTCCTTGAATACCTGATGCAACCGCAGGTGATGGCGGACGTCACCGACTACATCCATTACGCCAACAGCAACGCGGCGGCCACGCCTTTGTTGAATGCCGACGTGCGCAATAACCCGGCGATTTACCCCGATGACGCCACCCGCGAGCGCCTGTTCCCGCAGAAGACCCAGGACGCCAAGGACATGCGCGCCATGACCCGTGTCTGGAGCACGGTGAAAAGCGGCATCTGATTCGTTCGTTCGTTAGTCAATCCGGTTAGAGGTTTATTTATGGCGACGCCAACACGCAGCGTTTTTTCCCCAGCGGACGAGTCCCGGCTGGTCAAGGCCGACAAGGCCCACCATATGCACGGTTATCACATGTTCGACGAACATGCCGAACAAGGCTCCTTGAACATCGTCGCCGGTGATGGCGCCTATATCTACGACACCCAGGGCAACCGTTTCCTCGATGCCGTGGGCGGCATGTGGTGCACCAATATTGGCCTGGGCCGTGAGGAAATGGCCCAGGCCATTGCCGATCAGGTGCGACAGCTGGCCTATTCCAACCCGTTTTCCGACATGTCCAACAACGTGGCCATCGAGTTGTGCGAAAAACTCGCCAGCCTGGCGCCCGGTGACCTCGACCACGTGTTCCTCACCACCGGCGGCTCAACCGCCGTGGACACCGCGTACCGGCTGATCCAGTACTACCAGAATTGCCGCGGCCTGCCGGAAAAGAAACATGTCATCGCCCGTTTCAACGCGTACCACGGCTCCACCACCCTGACCATGTCGATTGGCAATAAAGCGGCCGACCGGGTGCCGGAATTCGATTACGCCAACCCGCTGATTCACCACGTGTCCAACCCCAATCCCTACCGCGCGCCGGAGGGCATGGACGAGGCGCAGTTCCTCGAGTTCCTGGTCAAGGAGTTTGAGGACAAGATCCTGTCGATCGGCGCAGACAAGGTCGCCGGTTTCTTTGCCGAGCCGGTGATGGGCTCAGGCGGGGTGATCATTCCACCCAAGGGTTACCTCAAGCGCATGTGGGAAGTCTGCCAACGCTACGACATCCTGTTCGTCGCCGACGAAGTGGTCACTTCCTTCGGCCGCCTGGGCAAGTTCTTTGCCTCCAAGGATGTGTTCGACGTCCAGCCCGACATCATCACCACCGCCAAGGGCCTGACTTCGGCTTACCTGCCACTGGGCGCGTGCATCTTTTCCGACCGCATCTGGAAGGTCATTGCCGAGCCGGGCCAGGGCCGCTGCTTCACCCATGGCTTCACCTACAGTGGCCATCCGGTGTGCTGCACGGCGGCGTTGAAGAACATCGAAATCATCGAGCGGGAAAACCTGCTGGCCCACGTCGAGGATGTTGGCGGCTACCTGGAGCAGCGCCTGGCCACGTTGCGCGATCTGCCCCTGGTGGGTGATGTGCGTTGCCTGAAATTGATGGCGTGCGTGGAGTTCGTCGCCGACAAACGCACCAAGGCGTTGTTCGCCGACGCGATCAACATTGGTGAGAAAATCCATGTGCGGGCACAAGCGAGGGGGCTATTGGTGCGGCCGATCATGCACCTTAACGTGATGTCGCCGCCGCTGATCCTGACTTATGCACAGGTCGATGAGATCGTCGACATCCTGCGCGAGTGCATCCTGGAAGTGGCGGCCGAGCTTGAAGCAAGCGGCCAGTACGCCGGCCAATGACTTCATCGGTCAGGCTGTTACCAAGACCCTGTTCACCCGCTAGACTGCGGGTCATGAGCCAACCAAACGACGAAACGCTGATCGCAATGCCCTTCGGGGCACTGCATAAATGGCATGGGGGAATGCGCGAGGCATTCGCCCATATCGATGAGCCTGATGCCTTGCAATACCTGGCGACGGCGTTGGCGCAGCTGGTGTCCATCGAGTCGATGATGATCAGCCTGGAGCGCAAGGACCGCGCGCCCCAGCTGCTGTATCAGCGCGGGATTGCCCAGGAGTATCAGGTCTCGATTCTTGAGCGCTATTTTGCCGGTGGGTACTTGCTCGATCCCTTCTGCCTGGCGGTGGAGCAGGGTTTGGCGCAAGGCTTCTATCACCTGGAAGAAATTGCCCCGGACAACTTCTTCGACAGTGACTATTACAAGGCTTACTACCTGAATGCAGGTTGTTCGGAAGACAGCTATTACATCGTCGATACCGGCAATGACACCAAGATCTCCGTCAGCCTCTATCAAGGTTTCGGCGGTGAATGCCTGCGGGTCGATCAACTGAACCTGCTGCGCGCCGTCGAGCCGCTGGTGCGTGAATTCATCAGCGAATTCAGCCGGCGTGGCCTGCTGCGCAGGAGCGAGAACCAGGGCGATGACGATCAAGGCCTGAGCGATGATCTCAAGCACCGGGTGCAAGCGGCGTTCGAGCAATTCGGTTGCGACCTGCTCACCGAACGCGAGCGCGAAGTGGCGCACATGGTGCTGCGGGGGCACTCGGTGAAATCCACTGCCAGCCAGATGAACATCTCACCGGAAACCGTGCGCATGCACCGCAAGAACCTGTATCTGAAGCTGGGGGTGGGCTCGCAGTCGGAGTTGTTTGCGTTGTTTATCGAGTGGTTGCGCGGGCATTGAGTATTTCAGCCGAACACAGAACCAACTGTGGGAGCGGGCTTGCTCGCGAAAGCGGTGTGTCAGTCGACATTTTCATTGACTGGTGCTCCGCTTTCGCGAGCAAGCCCGCTCCCACATTTCATCCAGGTTGACCACAAGAGCTGTGGTCAACCAAGAGGCCTGATCAATCCTCGCGTTTTACCACGAGGGTCAGAATGTCATAACTGGCCACCAGCTCGCCGAGCTGGTTGGTCACTTCCACATCCCACGCCACCACCCCTTGCGGAACGCCTTGCGGGCTCTTCTTGCCCTGATCGATCTTGCGTTTGCAGGTCAGGCGCGCCTGGATGGTGTCGCCGATGCCCACCGGGTTGATGAATCGCAGGGTGTCCAGGCCGTAGTTGGCCAGTACCGGGCCGACGCCAGGGGATACAAAGAGCCCGGCCGCCGCCGACAGCACGAAGTAGCCGTGGGCGATGCGCTTGCCGAATTGCGATTCCTTGGCCGCGATGTCGTCGAAGTGCATGTAGAAGTGGTCGCCCGACAGGCAACCGAAGTTCACCAGGTCCGCCTCGGTGACGGTGCGACGGTGGGTCAGCAGCGACTCGCCGATCTGCAGGTCCTGGAAGTAGCGACGGAATGGGTGCACTTCGGTTTCGATGACCTTGGCGCCGCGCACGTATTCACCGGTGACCGCCGCCAGCATGGTCGGCGAGCCTTGTACCGCCGCGCGTTGCAGGTAGTGTTTCACCGCGCGCAGGCCACCGAGTTCTTCACCGCCACCGGCACGACCCGGGCCGCCGTGCTTGAGTTGCGGCAGGGGCGAGCCGTGGCCGGTGGATTCACCGGCGCAGTTGCGGTCCAGTACCAGCAGACGACCGTGCAGGGCAGCGGCCACCGGAATTGCTTTGGCGGCGATTTGCGGGTCCTTGGTCACCAGGCTGGCCACCAGGCTGCCCTTGCCGCGTGCGGCCAGGGCCAGTGCTTCGTCCAGATCGTCATAAACCATCAGGGTGCTGACCGGCCCGAACGCTTCGATGTCGTGGGCGCCACCTTCGGCGTGCGGATCGCGGGCCTGCAACAGGGTCGGGGCGAAGAACGCGCCCTTGTCGACGTTCGCGCCGCGCGGTTCGAAACCGTCGCGGGCGCCGAACAGCAGGTCGCTGTTCTGCAACAGCATTTCCAGGCGCTCGGCCACGTCTTTCTGCTGATCGTGGGACGCCAGCGCACCCATGCGCACGCCTTCCACCGACGGGTCGCCGACCACCACTTTGGCCAGGCGATCACGCAAGCGCGTGGCGACTGCATCGATGTGCTTGGCCGGCACGATGGCGCGACGGATGGCGGTGCATTTCTGCCCGGCCTTGGTGGTCATTTCATGGGCGACTTCCTTGATGAACAGCTCGAACTCTTCATCGTCCGGGGTGACGTCCGGGGCGAGGATCGCGCAGTTCAGCGAGTCGGCTTCGGCGGTGAACGGCACCGAGTTGCGGATCAGGTTCGGGTTGACCCGCAGCTTGGCCGCGGTGTCGGCGGAACCGGTGAAGGTCACCACGTCCTGGCCTTGCAGGCGGTCGAGCAGGTCGCCGGTACCACCGATGATCAATTGCAGGCTGCCCGCCGGGAGCAGCCCGGATTCGTCCATCAGGCGCACCACGGCTTCGGTCAGGTAGCTGGTGGCGCTGGCTGGCTTGACGATGCACGGCATGCCGGCGAGGAAGCTCGGGGCGAATTTTTCCAGCATGCCCCAGATCGGGAAGTTAAAGGCGTTGATGTGCACCGCGACACCGCCGCGTGGCACCAGGATGTGGGTGCCGGCGAAGGTGCCCATCTTGCTCAGTTGCAGCGCCGGGCCTTCGTGGACGACGTTGCCCGACGGCAGTTCACGCGAGCCAAGGCTGGCGTAGGTGAACAGCGTGCTGTTGCCGCCTTCGATGTCGATCCAGCTGTCGGCACGGGTCGCGCCGCTGTGGTGGGAAATCGCGTAGAGCTGTTCCTTGCGTTCGGCCAGGTACAGGGCCAGGGCCTTGAGACGCTGGGCGCGTTGCTGGAAGTCCAGCGCCATCAGGCCGCTGACGCCTTGGCGGCGGCCGTGTTCGATGGCTTCGGCGAAGTCCGGACGCTCTTCATGGGTGCGTGCGATTTCATGGCCGTCGATGGCACTGCGCAGGATTTGCGCGCCTTGTTGGCCGATCCAGCGGCCGGCGATGAAACTTTGCAGGGTAGGGGCGTGGGACATTGCAAATGCTCCGGGTTTGGTCATCAAGTCAAGAATTAGTGTTGGCTGGCGCCAGACGCGCCGATGCCGGTCATGGAACGAATGAACTGCGCCAGGTAACGGCCGCGCTCAAGGGCGGCACGTGGCGAACGGTCGGTGACGGAAAACAGCCAGGCGCTGAAAAAGGCCAGGCTCATGGAAAACAGTGCCGGGTTGGAATAGGGGAACAGTGCCTGGTCGTGATGCAGCACGTTGACCCATACCGCCGGGCTCAACACCAGCAAGACGATTGCCGACACCAGCCCCATCAGGCTGCCGCTGACCGCGCCACGGGTAGTCAGGCCTTTCCAGTACATCGAAAGGAACAGCACCGGGAAATTCACCGAGGCCGCGATGGCCAGAACCAGCCCGGACAGGAAGGCGATGTTTTGCGATTCGAACAGCAGGCCAAGGATGATCGCCAGCACACCGATGCACAGGGTGGCGATTCGCGATACGCGCATTTCCTGCTGCTCGCTGGCCTGGCCCTTGCGCATCACGCAGGCATACAGGTCGTGGGACACCGCCGAGGCGCCGGACAGCGCCAGCCCGGCAACCACCGCGAGGATGGTGGCGAAGGCGACCGCCGAAATGAAACCGAGGAACAGGTTGCCGCCGACCGCCTGGGCCAAATGCACGGCGACCATGTTGCCGCCGCCGATGATCGCGCCGCTGGCATCGCGGTACGCCGGATCGGTGCCGACCATGACGATCGCGCCGAAGCCGACGATGATCAGCAGCAAGTAGAAGTAGCCGATGAAACCGGTGGCGTAGAACACGCTTTTACGCGCTTCCCTGGCATCGCTGACGGTGAAGAAACGCATCAGGATATGCGGCAGGCCGGCGGTGCCGAAGATCATGCCCAGCCCCAGGGAAATGGCATCGACCGGATTGGACAGCAAGGCGCCGGGGGCCATGATCGCGCTGCCCTTGGCGTGTACGGCGGTGGCACCGGCGAACATCGCTTCGGTGCTGAAACCGAAATGCTTGAGCACCATGAACGCCATGAAGCTGGTACCGAACAGCAGCATCACCGCCTTGATGATTTGCACCCAGGTGGTAGCGAGCATGCCGCCGAAGGTGACATAGAACACCATCAGCACGCCGACCAGCATCACCGCGTAGAGGTAGTCGATGCCGAACAGCAATTCGATCAGCTTGCCGGCGCCGACCATCTGCGCCACCAGGTACATCAGCGCCACAGTCAGGGTGCCGAAGGCCGAAGTCAGGCGCACGGGCGTCTGTTCCAGTCGATAGGAGACCACGTCGGCGAAGGTGTATTTACCGAGGTTGCGCAGGCGTTCGGCGATCAGGAACAGGATGATCGGCCAGCCGGCCAGGACGCCCAATGCATAGAGCAAGCCGTCGTACCCATTGAGGAACATCATCGCGGAAATGCCGAGGAATGACGCTGCCGAGATCATGTCGCCGGCAATCGCCAGGCCGTTCTGGAAGCCGGTCATGCCGCCGCCAGCGGTGTAGAAGTCACTGGCCGAGCGGGTGCGCAACGCGGCCCAGCGCGTTACGCCGAGGGTGAACAGGACGAACAGCATGAACATGCCGATGGCGTTCCAGTTCAGTGGACGGGAAGCGCCCTCGGCGGCCACCGCAAGATCGGTGATCAGTGCCAGCGGCAGCAGGAACAACGCGAGAGGACGGCTCATCGGGCGCACTCCTGCTTGAGCTTTTCATTCAGCGGATCGATCACGTTGTTGGCGCGATAGACATAGAAACCGGTCAAGGCAAAGGCCAGCACCACGATCACCACGCCCACCAGCATGCCCACGGTGGTCACGCCGCCGCTCAGGGACTGGCCGAGTGTGGAGGGGGAGAACGCCACCAGCAGGACAAAGCCGAAATAGATCACCAGCATGATCAGCGACAGGGACCAGTACAGCGCCTGCTTGCGGCGTACCAGCTGGAGGAAGTCGGGGTGCTGGTGGATGAGTTCTATGTCTTGGGGTGTCATGGGTAGCGTCCTTTTTTTGTTTTTTTGGGTGAACACGGTTTTTCCCCTGTAGGAGCCGGCTTGCTGGCGATGGCGGCGTGATGTTCACTGGTGATCTCAAGGGCCTCATCGCCAGCAAGCCGGCTCCTACAAGGGTTGTGGTGATCTTCAGAGCTGATCGAAATCCAGCACCACCTTGTCGCTGATCGGGAAGGCCTGGCACGACAGCACATAGCCGGCGGCCACTTCGTAGTCTTCCAGGGCGTGGTTGCTGTCCATTTCCACTTCGCCTTCGATGACCTTGCACTTGCACGTCGAGCACACGCCGGCCTTGCACGAGTAGGGCAGTTCGGCGCCCTGGGCGTTGCCGGCATCGAGGATGCTCTGGCTGTTGCGCGGCAGGTCGAAGGCCAGGGCACGGCCATCGCTGATCACAGTGATCTGGCTGACCGCTGCATCGACCTGGCGGGCGGCTTCGCGGGCCTGGCGTTTCTGCTGGCTGCCAGCGGCGGCGAACAGTTCGAAATGAATGCGCTCAGGCGCCATGCCCTTGGCCTTGAGGCTGTCGCGCACGGTCTCGGTCATGTCCTGCGGGCCGCAGATGAAGGCGGCATCGAGGGCTTTGACATCGAGCCAGCGGCTGAACAGCTGCTCGCATTTCTCGGCGTTGATCCGGCCGTTGTACAGGTCGACATCCTGCTGCTCGCGGCTGAACACGAAGATCAGGTTCAGGCGTTGCAGGTAGCGATTCTTCAAGTCTTCAAGCTGTTCGCGAAACAGTGCACCGGAGCTGGAGCGGTTGCCGTAGAGCAGGGTGACGCGGCTGTGGGGCTCGGTTTCCAGGGTGGTCTTGATGATCGACAGGATCGGCGTGATACCGCTGCCGGCGGCGACGGCCAGGTAGTTGCCGTGGCGCGCAGGATCGAGCTCCACGCTGAAATGCCCGGCGGGAGGCATGACGTCGAGGCTGTGCCCGGCCTTGAGCTGTTCGTTGGCAAACGCGGAAAAACGACCGCCTGCCACGCGCTTGATAGCAACCCGCAGTTCACCGTCGTTGACGCCGGTGCAGATCGAGTAGGAGCGGCGCACTTCCTCGCCGTCCAGCTGGGTGCGCATCACCAGGTGCTGGCCCTGGGTGTAATGAAAGCTGTCCTGCAGGTACTGCGGAATCTCGAAGGCGATGGACACCGCGTCACGGGTCTCGGTGCGCACATCCTTGATGGTCAGGCTGTGAAATTTGCTCATTGTTGTTCTCCAGCTGGACGGCGCACGCCGCTCAGATGCACTTGAAATAGTCGAACGGTTCCCGGCACTCGATGCAGCGATACAGCGCCTTGCAGGCGGTGGAGCCAAACTCGCTGAGCACTTCGGTGTGGACGCTGCCGCATTGCGGGCAGGCGATCACCGGGCTCTCACCGAGCAGGCTGCGTTTGCTGGTGCTGCCTTCAGGTGGTGCGATGCCGTAGGCGCGCAGGCGTTCGCGGCCGCTGTCGGTGATCCAGTCGGTAGTCCAGGCCGGGGTCAACCGGCGTTCCAGGTTCGGTGCCTGGAAGCCGGCCTGTTCCAGCGCCTGGCGGATATCACCCTCAATCACTTCGGTGGCGGGGCAGCCGGAGTAGGTCGGGGTGACCACCACGTGCAAATGCCCGGCCTGCCAGTCGAGATCGCGGACGATCCCCAGGTCCACCACGCTGACCACTGGCACTTCCGGGTCCATGACCTGCGACAGGATCGCCCAGGCGGCGGTTAAGTCGCTCGGTTGTACCGGCCGGGCGCCCTGGTCGCTGGCGATCAATTCACCAGGTTGCATCGGGGTACGCTCGTGGCAGGAACTGCATTTCGGCCAGCAGAATGCCCAGGTGCTCGGTGTGCAGGCCCTTGCGCGCATTCAGGTAGAAATAGCTCGGTGCTGCCGGCACGGGCAGGGTGGCGCTGGCGAAAATGTCGTTGACCTTGGCTTGCCACTGCGCCGCCACGCTGGCGATGTCCGGGGTGATGCCGGCTTCGCACAGGCGCTGTTCGCTGTCATCGGCGGCGATCAATTCAACGGTAAACCGCCAGACCTCGGGAATCGCCGCGAGCATGCGCTGGTGGCTTTCCTCGGTGCCGTCGCCCAGGCGCTCGACCCACTCGCCGGAGCGGCGCAGGTGATAGGTGACTTCCTTCACCGCTTTGGCGGCGATCCCGGCAATGCGCTCATCGCTGGACTGGCTCAGGCCCTGGAGGACCGGCAGGTGCCAGGCGTCATACAGGAACTGCTTGAGGATGGTTACCGCGTAATCGCCGTTAGGTTGTTCCACCAGCAGCAGGTTGCGATAGGCGCGCTCGCCGCGGCGGAACGCCAGGTCGTCGGCGTCGCGGCCGTCGTCCAGCAACTCGGCGGCATAGTCCAGCCAGTTGCGCGCCTGGCCCACCAAGTCGAGGCCGACGTTCATCAGTGCCAGCTCTTCTTCCAGCGCCGGGGCCTTGCCGCACCACTGGCACAGGCGCTGGCCCTGGATCAGGGCGCTGTCGCCCAGGCGCAGCAGGTATTCGATCAGATCGGTCTTGTTATTCATGGTCGACCTCACATGTGCCCGACTTCGGCTGGCAGCTCGTAGAAGCTGGCATGGCGGTAAACCTTGTCGTCCGATGGATCGAAAAGCGGGTCTTTCTCATCCGGCGACGACGCGGTGATCAGCTTTGAGGGTACGACCCACAGGCTCACGCCTTCGCTACGACGGGTGTACAGCTCGCGGGCGTTCTCGATCGCCATGGTGGTGTCGGCGGCATGCACGCTGCCGACGTGCTTGTGGTTGAGGCCGTGCTTGCTGCGCACGAAGACTTCGAAGAGGGTCCACTCGGACATTTCAGTTACTCCACATCTGTTCGGTTTTTTGCTGACGGGGCTGAAGATCAAAAGATCGCAGCCTTCGGCAGCTCCTACATGGGATCACCGGCTCCTGTAGGAGCTGGCGCAGCCTGCGATCTTTTGGCGGCATGGAAGCCGCCGAAGATCAATCAAGCGGCGTTCTTGTTTTGTTTTTTGCGGGCGTGGGCGACGGCGGCTTCACGAACCCACGCGCCGTCTTCAATCGCCTTGCGGCGGGTAGCGACGCGTTCGGTGTTGCACGGGCCGTTGCCCTTGAGCACTTCGTAGAATTCGTCCCACTGGATCTCGCCGAAATCGTAGTGGCCGCGTTCGGCGTTCCACTTCAAGTCCGGGTCGGGGCAGGTGCAGCCCAGCAGTTCCAGCTGCGGGATGGTCTGGTCGATGAAGCGCTGGCGCAGTTCGTCGTTGCTCTGGCGCTTGATTTTCCAGGCCATGGATTGCGCGCTGTTTGGCGAGTGTTCGTCGCTTGGGCCGAACATCATCAGCGACGGCCACCACAGGCGGTTGATCGCGTCCTGGACCATGTCCTTTTGCGCCTGAGTGCCGTGACGCATCATGGTCAGGAGGATTTCGTAGCCCTGGCGCTGGTGGAAACTCTCTTCCTTGCAGATACGGATCATCGCCCGGGAGTAGGGGCCGTAGGAGGTGCGCTGCAGCACCACCTGGTTGACGATCGCCGCGCCATCCACCAGCCAGCCCACCGCGCCCATGTCGGCCCAGTTCAGCGTCGGGTAATTGAAGATGCTCGAGTACTTGGCCTTGCCGCTGTGCAGCTTGGCGATCTCTTCATCTCGGTCGGCCCCCAGGGTTTCCATGGCGCTGTACAGGTACAGGCCGTGACCGGCTTCGTCCTGGATCTTGGCCATCAATTGCAATTTGCGTTTGAGGCTTGGCGCACGGGTGACCCAGTTGCCTTCCGGGAGCATGCCGACGATTTCCGAGTGGGCGTGCTGGGAAATCTGCCGGATCAGGGTTTGCCGGTAGGCATCTGGCATCCAGTTCTTGGCTTCGATCTTGATTTCTGAATCGATTTTTTCCTGGAAGGCACGCTCCTCATCGGACATCTCCGAGAGGTCTTTGATGCGCTTTACGCCTGTTTCTACGAGCTGTGCGTACATGGGGGTCTCCCGCCGTGAATCTGTTCGAGGGCATGGAGAACTTTATAAGCGATACAGAAACTAATATCAAACAGAAAATGACGTGTCGCATTTTTTTTGTATCGCTTTGGGATGAGTGGTGGTTTCGGGGCAGCTTTTGTGGCGAGGGGATTTATCCCCGTTGGACTGCGCAGCAGTCCCATTCTCCTGGGCCGCTGCGCGACCAACGGGGATAAATCCCCTCGCCACAGAGGCTCGCTCCCACAGGTGCATGCAGGGCGGTGAAGGGGCAAAAAAAAGCCCCGCATCAGCGGGGCTCAAAGGGGTGCAGCAGTCATGCTTTAGGGCGTTTGTCCACGACGTGGCAGGCCTTGCCCTCGGATCGCTTGATCGAATGGAAAGGCTGCAGGACGATTCGCGAACTGATCCCGATGTACGTCTTGATGTGTTTGCCGAGCTCCCCGCAAACAGCCTTCTGCTGTTCTTCGCTCAGGTGCTGGTGCTCGGCCTTGAGCTCCACGTGCACATCAACGCTGTCCAGGTTGCCATTGCGATACAGATGGATCTCATAGCACTCGGAAAGCTGTTTGACTTTCAGTACCTGCTCCTCGATCTGCGTGGGGAACACGTTGACCCCGCGGATGATCAGCATGTCATCGCTGCGTCCGGTGATCTTGTCGATCCGCCGCATCGGCCGCGCAGTGCCCGGCAGCAGGCGCGTCAGGTCGCGGGTGCGGTAGCGGATCATCGGCAGCGCTTCTTTGCTCAGGGACGTGAACACCAGTTCGCCCATCTGCCCGTCCGGCAGCACTTCGCCGGTGACCGGGTCGATGATTTCCGGGTAGAAGTGGTCTTCCCAGATGGTCGGGCCGTCCTTGGTCTCGGCGCATTCCATGGCGACACCGGGCCCCATGATTTCCGAGAGGCCGTAGATGTCGAGCGCGGTGATGCCCAGGCGCTGCTCGATGGCACTGCGCAGCTCGGCGGTCCATGGCTCGGCACCGAAGATGCCCAGGCGCAGGGCCAGTTTGTGCGGGTCGATTCCCTGGCGCTCGATCTCGTCGGCGATGTTGAGCATGTAGGACGGCGTGACCATGATGATGTCCGGCTGGAAGTCCTTGATCAGCTGCACTTGTTTTTCGGTCTGGCCGCCGGACATCGGGATCACCGTGCAACCCAGGCGTTCGGCACCGTAGTGTGCACCGAGGCCGCCGGTGAACAGTCCGTAGCCGTAGGAAATGTGCACCTTGTCGCCACGCCGGCCACCCGCCGCGCGGATCGAGCGCGCCACCACGTTGGCCCAGGTGTCGATGTCGTTCTGGGTGTAGCCGACCACGGTCGGCTTGCCGGTGGTGCCGCTGGACGCGTGCAGGCGCACGATGTCATGCATCGGCACGGCAAACATGCCGTAGGGGTAGTTGTCGCGCAGGTCGGACTTGGTGGTGAAGGGGAATTTCGCCAGGTCGTCGAGGGACTTGATGTCGTCCGGGTGCACGCCCAGGGCATCGAAACGCTGACGGTATAGCGGCACATTGTTGTAGGCGTGGTTCAGGCTCCAGCGCAGGCGCTCCAGCTGATGCTGGCGCAGCTCGTCGATGCTGGCGGTTTCCAGCGGGTCCAGCACGGGATCTAGCACGGCTTGGGCAATTGGCATGTTCATGTGTTCACTCGAATTGTTTTTGTGTTCCAGCCCCTGCATGCAGGGGCTTTGAGTGCATGCCCCAAGGATACCTCTCGGCTCCCCGGGAATCGCGATTCTTTATTGGGATAGACGCTCGATGATCAGCGCGATCCCTTGGCCCACGCCGATGCACATGGTGCACAGGGCGTAGCGGCCATTGCGCTCCTCCAGTTCATGCAGGGCGGTGGTCACCAGGCGTGCGCCGCTCATGCCCAACGGGTGGCCCAAGGCGATGGCGCCGCCGTTGGGGTTGACCCGCGGGTCGGTGTCGCTCAGGCCCAGTTCGCGCAGGACGGCCAGGCCCTGGGCGGCAAAGGCTTCGTTGAGCTCGATCACGTCCATGTCCGCCAGGCTCAGGTTTGCAACCTCCAGCACCTTACGGGTGGCCGGAACCGGGCCGATACCCATGATGCGCGGCTCGACGCCCGCGGTCGCCATCGCCACCACCCGGCCACGAGCGGTCAGGCCATGACGCTTGGCCACTTCGGGGCTGGCCAGCAGCAGCGCGCAGGCACCGTCGTTGACGCCCGAGGCATTGCCGGCGGTGATGCTGCCGCCTTCACGGAACGGCGTGCCCAGTTTGGCCAACTGCTCAAGGGTGGTGTCGCCGCGTGGGTGCTCGTCGTGCTCGACCACTTTGGCCGGGCCTTTGCGCTGGGGAATTTGCACCGCGACGATTTCTTTCGCCAGGCGTCCGTTGGCCTGGGCAGCGGCGGCGCGTTGTTGGCTGCGCAGGGCGAAGGCGTCCTGATCGGCCCGGGAGATATTGAACTGTTCGGCAACGTTTTCTGCCGTTTCCGGCATGGAGTCGATTCCGTACGTCTTTTTCATCAGCGGATTGACGAAACGCCAGCCGATGGTGGTGTCGAAGATTTCGGCCGCACGGGAAAACGCCTGTTCGGCCTTGCCCATCACCAGTGGAGCGCGGGACATCGATTCAACGCCGCCGACCAGCATCAACCCGGTTTCGCCACTGCGAATCGCCCGCGCCGCGGTGCCGACCGCATCCAGCCCGGAGCCGCACAGGCGATTGAGGGTGGTGCCGGGTACGCTGACCGGCAACCCAGCCAGCAGTGCCGACATGCGTGCGACGTTGCGGTTGTCTTCGCCGGCCTGGTTGGCGCAGCCGTAGATCACATCGTCCACCGTGTTCCAGTCCACTTGCGGGTGACGGCGCAGCAGTTCGCGCAGCGGCACCGCGCCGAGGTCGTCGGCGCGCACGCTGCTCAGCACTCCGGCGTAGCGGCCGATCGGGGTGCGAACGGCGTCGATGATCAGGGCGTCATTCATTGGGGGTCTCCTGCGCCAGCACCGGGCCGCGCACTTTGTAGGACTTGCCGTGGAACAGGGCGATCAACTGGCCCTGCTGGTTTTCAATGCGTACGTCGTAGTTGCCGGTGCGCCCGGAGCGGCTTTGCTCGATGCAGTCGGCGTTGAGCGTATCGCCCAGGCGCGCCGGGGCGATGTAGTCGATGCTGCAGCCGATGGCCACGGTGGCTTCGTTGTAGCTGTTGCAGGCAAAGGCAAAGGCCGAGTCGGCGAGGGCGAACAGGTAGCCGCCGTGGCAGGTGCCGTGGCCCTGGACCATGTCTTCGCGCACGGTCATGCCCACGCGAGCGGTGCCGGGGCCGGCGGACAGCAGGCGCATGCCCATGGCCTGGCTGGCGTTGTCGCGCTGGAACAACGCTTGCGCGCAGGCGCTGGCCAGGTTCATCGCTTCGTGGTTAGTCATGGAAGTTTCTCCCTTCGGCTACGCGGCGGCGCAGCAGCAGCGATGGCCGGTAGCGTTCTTCGCCATAAGCGGCTTGCAGGTTGTCCAGCGTCTTGAGGATGTGCGGCAGACCCACGGCATCGGCCCAGGCCAGCGGACCTTGGGGATAATTGACCCCGGCGCGCATCGCAAGATCGATGTCGGCGGCCGAGGCCACGCCTTGCAACAAGGCGTCGGCGGCCTCGTTGGCGAGCATCGCCACGGTGCGCAGGACAGCGAGGGCCGGGCTGTCGCTGAGCAGGCTGACCTTGAGCCCGGCCCGTTGCAGCAGGGCAATGCCTTGTTCGAGTGCCTGCGGATCAATGCCGGCTGCATGGCTGATAGCGATACGTTGGGCCTTGGCATAGTCGAACGCCAGATCCAGCAGAATCAGGTTACGCAACCCGTCTTCCCGGGCTCGCTGACACGCCATGCGTCCGTCGCTCAGGGCCAGCACGGCATCACCCACGCGCAGCAAACCGCGGCCATCTCGCTGGAGGACTTCAACGCCTTGCGCTTGCAGACGCACGAGCAGGCCTTGGGCGAACCCCAGGTCACCTTCGGCAACGCAAACATCGACGGTCGCCGCACTGCTGATTTCAGCCGCTTGCGGGCGCTCGGCGCCTTGGGCGTAAGCGTAGAAACCCTGTCCGCTCTTGCGCCCCAGTCGTCCACCGTCTACCAACTCTTTCTGGATCAGCGACGGCTGGAAGCGCGTGTCCTGGTAATAGGCATCGAACACTGAGCAAGTCACGGCGTAGTTAACGTCATGGCCGATCAGGTCGGTGAGCTCGAAGGCGCCCATGGCAAAGCCGCCGGCCTCGCGCATCAGCGCATCCAGGGTGGGGCAATCGGCGGCGCCTTCCTGCAGCAGGCGCAGGCTTTCGGCGTAGTACGGCCGGGCCACGCGGTTGACGATGAAACCCGGCGTGGAGCGGGTGTGCACCGGTTTTTTGCCCCAGGCCTTGGCGGTGTCGTACAGGCATTCGGCCAAAGCCGGATCGCTGGCCAGGCCCGAGACGATTTCCACCAGCGCCATGACGGGTGCCGGGTTGAAGAAGTGCAGGCCGAGCAGGCGTTGCGGGCGTTGCAGCTGCGCGGCAATGCTGGTGATCGACAGCGACGAAGTGTTGCTCGCCAGGATGCATTGCGCGCTGCAGATGCCTTCCAGCTGGCGGAACAGCGCGCGCTTGACCTCGAGGTTCTCGACGATGGCCTCGATGATCAAATCGCAATCGGCCAGGGTTTCGATGGCTTCCACGGCCTGCAGACGGGCGATGGTTGCGCTGCGCGACTCGGCGGACAGCTTGCCGTTCTCGACCCGTTTGCCCAGTTGCCGGTCGATGCCTTCAATGGCCTGGGCCGCAGTGCCGGGGCGATTGTCCAGCAGCAACACCGGATGCCCGGCCTGTGCGGCTACCTGGGCAATGCCGGCGCCCATGGCGCCGGCGCCGATCACGGCGATGCGTGCAGAGGTGTTCAATGCGCTCATGACTCAACGTCCCTTGAAGCTTGGGGTGCGTTTTTCCATGAAGGCGCCCACGCCTTCGCGATAGTCCTCGCTGCGCCCGGCCAGGCGTTGCAGGTCGCGCTCCAGCTCCAGCTGTTCATCGAAGCTGTTGCTCATGCTGGCGTTCAGGCTGCGTTTGATCAGCGCCAGGCCGTAGGTCGGCTGGGTGGCCAGGTGTTGTGCCAGTTTCAATGCTTCATCGCGCAGTTCGGCGTCTTCCACACAGCGGTAGATCAGCCCCCATTGTTCGGCCTGTTCAGCGCTCAGGCGATTGCCGAGCAGGGCCAGTGCCTTGGCGCGGGCCATGCCGACCAGGCGCGGCAGGGTCCAGGTTCCCCCGGAATCAGGGATCAGGCCGATCTTGCAGAAGGCCTGGATGAAGCTGGCCGAACGCGCTGCCAGCACCAGGTCGCAAGCGAGTGGGATGTTGGCGCCAGCACCAGCGGCCACGCCGTTGACCGCGCAAATCACCGGCATCGGCAAGTCACGCAGTTGGCGGATCAGCGGGTTGTAGAACTTCTCGATGGACTCGCCCAGGTCCGGCGCGGCACTGCCCGGCGCGACATTGCGGTCGCTCAGGTCTTGCCCTGCGCAGAAGCCACGGCCTTCGCCGGTCAGCAGTAGCACGCGCACGTCGGGGTTTTGCCGCACCTGCTTGAGCGCCTCCTTCACTTCGCCATGCATCTGGGTGTTGAAGCTGTTGAGCTGATCCGGGCGATTGAGGCTGAGCAGGGCGACGCCGGCCTCGATGGAAAACAGGATGTGTTCGAAGTTCATGGTCTTGGCGCTCTCGTGGAATTCGTAAGGCGGGTAACCGGGTTACTGGCCGGTGAAAGTCGGTGTGCGTTTTTCCTGGAAGGCGGCAATGCCTTCGTCGCGGTCGCGGGTGCCGGCCAGCACGGTGAAGGCATGGCGCTCGAAGCGCAGGCCGCTGGCGAGGTCGGTGTCCATGGCCTTGAGTAGCGCTTCCTTGGCCAGGCGTACCGCCAGCGGTGCCTTGGCGGCGATCTGGCGGGCAACCTGCAGAGCGCGATCGACGGTGAATTCAGGCTGGGTGACTTCGCTGACCAGCCCGGCGCGCTGGGCCTGTCGAGCGTCGATCGGCTCGCCGGTCAGGACCATCTGCATGGCCATGGATTTGCCGACGGCGCGCAGCAGGCGTTGGGTGCCGCCCGCGCCGGGCATGATCCCGAGGTTGATTTCCGGCTGGCCGAAGCGCGCGTCTTCGCCGGCAATGATGATGTCGGCGTGCATGGCCAGTTCGCAGCCACCGCCGAGGGCGAAGCCGTTGACGGCGGCGATCAGCGGTTTGTTGAAGCGGGTGATGGCTTGCCATGAGGCCTGGCGCGGGTCATCGAGGATGCCGACCAGGTCGCGCTCGGCCATTTCCTTGATGTCGGCACCGGCGGCGAAGGCTTTGCGGTTGCCGGTCATGACCACGGCGCGGGTCTCGGGGTCGGCTTGGGCGATGCTCAACTCATCCGCCAGCTCACCCAGCAACTGGGTGTTCAGGGCGTTCAGCGCTTGTGGGCGCTGCAGGGTAATCAGGCGTACGCCAGGCTCGATGAATTCGACGGCAAGGGTTTGAGGCATGGCGGATGCCCTCACGGTGAACGCTCGGCGCTGAGGCCGGCTTGTTATTGGATCGACCGCAGGGGCCGGTTTTGCCGGAGTATACCTATAACGTGATACGTAAAATCAACATAAAAAACGATTTAATGTGTCCTATTGTCGGATTTGTGATTTCCAAAGGTGGTGTGAATGAAGCAGGCTATTACGCTATGAGTATTGATTTTATTGGTGTTGTCGAGGGTTGTGGCGGTTGAAATGCACCCCGTTGGAACGCCGCCATCAAGTGATACGCTTTTTAATCTTTGTGCTGGTAAAAGCGATGTGATACAAAATAAGTCAATATATGCATCGCTTTGCCAAGGAACCTGCCATGACCTGCTACAGCCTTGATGGCCTGACCCCGGTGGTTGACCCGAGCGCCTATGTGCATCCGTCCGCCGTGTTGATCGGTGACGTGATCATCGGCCCCCACTGTTATGTAGGGCCGCTGGCCAGCCTGCGCGGTGATTTCGGGCGGATCGTGCTGGAGGAGGGTGCCAACATTCAGGACACCTGCGTGATGCATGGTTTCCCCGACAGCGACACCGTGGTCGAGCGCAATGGCCACATCGGCCACGGTGCCGTGCTGCACGGTTGCCGGATCGGCGCCGATGCGCTGGTGGGGATGAATGCGGTGGTGATGGACAACGCACGCATCGGCCCGCGGTCCTTCGTATCGGCGGCGGCCTTCGTCAAGGCCGGCTTCGAATGCCCCGAGCAATCATTGGTCATGGGCGCGCCGGCGAGTGTCAAACGCATGCTTAGCGATCAGGAAGTGGCGTGGAAGCAGGCCGGTACTCGTGAGTATCAGGAGCTGGCCAAGCGTTGCCTCACACAGATGCAGGTGTGCGAGCCGCTGGCGGAGCCGGAGCCGGATCGGCCGCGAATCAGCGACCGTGGCCTTCGACCGAAAGGCAATACCTTGTGAACACAACCTTTGTGGGAGCGAGCCTGCTCGCGAATGCGGTCTGACCTCCAATATTGATGGTGACTGGTACACCGCTTTCGCGAGCAGGCTCGCTCCCACAAGGGGAGCTGCGATTAACAGGCAGGTTTTCGGTATATTCCTTTTCTTTTTTCAGCCCGGTACGCCCATGTCGTCCCTGATACCCTTGAACCATCTGATTACACGCTTTCAAGAGCAGACACCGATCCGTGCCAGTTCCTTGATCATCACCCTGTACGGTGATGCCATCGAACCCCACGGCGGGACCGTCTGGCTGGGCAGCCTGATCCAGTTGCTCGAACCGATCGGCATCAACGAGCGGCTGATCCGTACCTCGATTTTTCGCCTGACCAAGGAAGGCTGGCTGACCGCCGAGAAGGTGGGGCGTCGTAGTTACTACAGCCTGACCGGCACCGGTCGCCGGCGTTTCGACAAGGCGTTCAAACGGGTCTACAGCACCAGCATGCCGGCCTGGGATGGTTCCTGGTGCCTGGTGATGCTGTCGCAACTGACCCAGGACAAGCGCAAGCAAGTGCGCGAAGAACTGGAATGGCAAGGTTTTGGTGCGATTTCGCCGGTGGTGCTGGCCTGTCCGCGCAGCGATCGCACGGATGTCAACGCGACGCTGCTGGACCTCGGCGCCCAGGAAGAAACCATCGTCTTCGAAACCACCGCTCAAGACGTACTCGCCTCCAAGGCCCTGCGCCTGCAGGTGCGCGAGAGCTGGAACATCGAGGAGCTGGCGACCCACTACAGCGAATTCATCCAGCTGTTCCGGCCGCTGTGGCAAGCCCTGCGCGAACAGGAAAACCTGCAGCCAGCCGACTGCTTCCTGGCGCGGATCCTGCTTATTCACGAATACCGCAAACTGCTGCTGCGCGACCCGCAATTGCCGGACGAGTTGTTGCCCGGCGACTGGGAAGGGCGAGCAGCCCGGCAGTTGTGCCGCAACATTTACCGTTTGATCTACGCCAAGGCCGAGGAATGGCTGAACAGTGCACTGGAAACCGCCGACGGACCGCTACCGGATGTAGGCGAGAGTTTTTATCGACGGTTTGGCGGGCTGAAATAGCCCGTCGACGGTCAGGGAGAGTCGCTGTTCAGGAGAACCTGTTGATTGACGTAGACAATAAAAATAAGCCTGCGTGAGGCCCGACATGATTTCTACAACCGCACAGCGCCAGGATGGGTTCGATCAGTGGATCCACCAGATCAACCAGATCTGTGGCGCCTTCAACGCCCAACCCCTGGGAACCGGCTTTGCCGGGCAGATTCGCGAACACCGCAGCGATGCCCTCAAGCTCAGCTTCGTCGATGCTTGCCAGGCGCGGCTGTACCGCACGCCGCAGGAAGTCGCGGCGGGCGAGGACGGTAAGTACTTTGCGGTGTTTCAGCTCGATGGCACCGCGGGCATGGCCCAGGGCGACGACAGGGTCCAGCTGTCCGCCGGGGACATCACGTTGATCGATGCTGCGCGGCCCAGCGACTTCACCTACAGCGAAAACTCCCGCCAATTGTCGCTGATCCTGCCGTACCAACTGGTGGAGCAGACGCTGCGCTTCAACCCGGTCAAGTGCGGCCATCGGATTGCCGCGACATCGCCCATCGCCATGCTTTCGCACCGCTTGATCATCGATGCCACGCGCCAGCAGAACCTCAGTCGCCAGGAAAGCGAGGCGACCCTGGAGGCCATTGTCAGCCTGCTGCGCCCGGCCATCAGCCAGGGCGACGATTGCACGGATCCGCACGAGCGCACCTTCCGCAAGACCTTGAGCGTCATCGACCAGCACATCCGCTGCGAAGAGCTGTGCCCGGAATGGCTGGCGCGGGAAGTCGGCATGTCGACCCGTGGGTTGTACCGGATGTTCGCCAAGAAAGGCCTGGTGGTGGCGCGCTACATCAAGAACCGTCGGTTGGACCTGTGTGCCGAAACCCTGCGTCAATCGGGCAAGGAGCAGAAGTTGTCGGTGCTGGGGTACTCCTGGGGTTTTTCCGATTCGAGCTATTTTTCCACGGCATTCAAATCTCGCTTCGGCATTGCGCCGGGGGAATATCGCAAGCGGCATGCGTGATTTCCATTGAGCAACACATAACCCCTGTGGGAGCGGGCTTGCTCGCGAAAGCGGTGTGTCATCAACATTAATGTCGACTGACACGACGCCTTCGCGAGCAAGCCCGCTCCCACAGGGAGCATGTGCATTGCCTGGTTATTTCGGGGCGTTGAGATTCAGCGTCGGCGTTTCATCGAAGAAGTTCCACGGCTTCAGCAGGACATGCACCCACTCGGTCGGCATGATCGGCCATTCTTCGGCCCGGGCGATGTGGGTGGTGCCGGTGGTCAGCCAGACCACGTCGTCGGTGTTCTCGATGGAATGGTTATCCTGGGTGAATTGCCCCAGTCCCGAGTCCTTGTCCGAGCGGTTCGGGTATTTGCCTTCCGGGTACTTTTCCTCAGGGTTGTATTGCGTCACCCACAGCTGCTTGTCCATGAAGCTCAGGCGGTGGTACAGCCATTCGTCCGTGCCGAAGTTGGCGCCCTTGGCCACCGGGTGCGTGCCGCCGGCATAGGGAATCAGTTGGTACGACACCGCGTTGCCGACCTTGTTTTCCTTGCTCAAGTTGCTCAGCAGCCGCACGGTCGAGGGGTCGAATTTCTGCGCGGCCTTTTGTTCGGTGCTGACCACGCGGGTTTCGGTCTGCATGGTGCTGGTGCGCGGCCCGCCACGGTCGTTGGGCAGCACCACCGGGTTCACTTCCACCAGCGAGTTGCTCTCGCCGTCGACGTCCATGTCCAGGCGGAAGTTATAGATGTGCTGGTGCGTGGTGCCGACGATGTTGTGGTCGAGCAGGGTGCCGTAGCGCGTGTCTTCCTTGGCGGTTTCTTCGTGCATGGTTTTGGATTTCACACCCTTGACGGCTTCGATGCCGGTGGCGCCGGCGTCGATGCCGATGGTGCCGTTCTGCTGGAAGACCCAGTCGAAGATGTAGTCATAGTTGCCGACGGTACTGATCCAGCGCACCACCAGCTCACGCCGTTCGGTGCTGAGGTTGGGCTGGCCCATTTCCTGGTGTTTGTATTCCGGGCCGGCATAGCGCTCGAACACCGCCATGGCGCGCGGAATCGACGTCGGTGCGCCGGTGTAGTCGGCGATGGTGGCGTCCAGCAGCACGGCGTTTTCCGGGGCGTCTTTGCCACGGGCGATAGGCGAGGTGAGGGTGCCCATGCCGTAGTCGCCGGAATCCAGGTATGCCTTGAAGTACCAGCCCACATCCGGGTCGCCGTAAGGCACGATCATCCCGCCCAGAGAGCCTTCGTACATGATCTTGCGCTTCTTGCCCTTGTCGTCGTAGGTGACCGTGGACAGGATCGGGCCGACCCGCGAATCGAGGCGAACGTGGAAGTCCCAGTTCTGCCAGTGAATGCTATTGCCGGTGATGGTGTAGTTCTTGCCTTCGGGTTCGATGATTTCCAGCGGCTTGACCGCCACGCCCTTGCGCCCGCGTCCGTCGTAGGGCGTCGGTTTCATCGGGACCGGAACCAGCGCTTCGTCTTCGATCTTGATCAGTTTTTTCTGCTCCAGATCGACAATCGCCACCAGGCCCTCGATCGGATGCGCCCAGTAGTTGCCGTCATCGACATTGAGGTAGCTGACGATCTTCAGCAGGCGCTTGTCCTGGGCCAGCCCGTCCTTGCCGTCGAAGTATCCGACGGTCAGCGGCGTGGCGACGACTTTCTTCACATCGTTGATGCCGCGCTTGGCCAGGGCTTGTGCGTATTCGGGGCTGGTTTCGACAGCGGTTTGCACCGTGGCGAAATCATCCAGCAGCACCATGCCATGGGCGCCTTCGATGGGCTTCCAGGATTGCAACGCCTTGCTGTCGAGATCCACCAGCGCTTCGATCACGTGCTTGCCGTCCAGCACGACGATATTGGCCTGGCGCGGCTGGGTCACGTTTTGCCCGGTGTAGATGAAGTTCCACACCTGATCCTTCGGCGGCGCCTTGACCGAGACTTCGGTGAAGCGAAAACCTGGCTTGTAATGTTCCGATTGCTTGACGATGTCCACCGCCGCGGTGATTTCGTCCGCACTCAGGGGGTTGAGCGGGTTGGGTCGGGTCTCCACGACAAAGGTCGTGTCCAGGCCGGACTGGAACACCTGGTTGATGAAGTCCTTGGACATGAAGGCGGTCTTGCCCTTGAACACCACGGGCACCGTCAGCTCCATGCGCTTGCCGTTGAGCATGGCTACTTTGCTATCCGGCTTGACCTTGAGGTAGACACCGTCCTTGGCAATGGTGAACAGGTTCGAGTAGTCGTCCCATTTGACCGTGGCGCCAAATTCCTCAAGGCCTGCCTGCAGCGGCACCATTTCGGCTTGGCCGCCGTGGGCCTGGGCATTGCCCACGCACATGGGCAGGCCGAGGACGCTCAGGGAGATGGCCAGGGCGAGCCGGGCAAGCGGTGATCTTTTTGGCAGTGCTTTGGCGCTGGACATGGGTGCATTCCTGGGGAAAAGCCGGTGACTGGCATGCTTGCACTTTGCTACATCCCGTCGAAACCTGCATTTGGATTCCTGCCAGATTGCTTTGACTGCCTGCCTGAATCAATTTTCCCCATTGGATCCCGATTGGCAAGCAGCCTTTTTATTTACGCATCGCCAGATACGACTTGCGCAGGTCGCTGGCCCAGCCGTCGAGCACGCCCTTGATGTTTGCCGTGGTGATGACCTGCTTGTCGTTCTCCAGCGGTATCCCCGTGCCCACGCGCACCACTTTGGCGACAAGGGTCCTGGTCTCGCCATCGAGAAAAGCGACCTCGGTGGCAATTTCGCTGTCCTGGTCGCGGATCCCGGTGGCGGTGCTGACGCCTGCTGCAACCAGGGTGATCGGTAGCCATTCGTAATAGCGCAGGCCCTGGGTGCTGGCGCTCACTCGGGTGATTGCCGGTCGCACGATCAGGGTCTTGGGCCCCGGGGTGGTGACCACGGTCAAGACCTTGCCCAGCTCAAACTTGAGCACCGCATCGTAGTACCAGGTCGTGTCGCCGAGCGTGGTCTGGGGAAGGCGCTCGCTGGGTTTGGGCTGCGGGTAGTACTGGCTCGGTTCGATATAAACCTGGGTGTAGCGGTCGAGCTCAAGTTTGGGGTTTACCCAGCTCAGCACCGGTTGGCCTGAAGGTGACTGGTGCTCGGTCAGGGCGCTGTAGTCGTTCAGAAAGCCTGAATAGCTGTCGGGGGATGCGACTTTTTTGTTGCTGCACGCCGAGAGGACGAGGGTTACAGCGGCCAATAGCGGCAGCGAGAAGCGCTTTCTCATCAAGGGGTTCCTGATTGGAGGGTGGACCCTGGCAGGTCTTCCGAGCATTCGATACGCAGATCGCCGTTGGCCATGATCCACTGGGTAAACTCGGCAATCGGCACGCGGTGGATGTATTCCACCCAGTTGCTGGTGGTTGGGCTGTAGCGCTCGAAATAGCGGCGCAGCACGACCTGGGTTCGATCGTCGGTCAGGCCCAGGCACGATTGCTGGAATAGAATCGGCTCGTCTTGCCCTGGCGCACTGGTGCGCTGGTTGAGGATCACCGTGTGAGCGCTGTCGGTTGTCTCGGTTGCGTAGGTGCTGTTCGAACCCTGCATGGAAGACCTCGTGAGTTGGAATTCGCGCAGGGTGCCGCAAGTGGGTTGCGACCGTATGTCCGATTGATGTCATGCAAGTAGAAATGTTGCTGGATTGAAATATATGACCCTGGCACCGGAATGGTTTTAGATACGCTCTTTTTTGGCCGTGGATCCCCGAACGTGAGCAGACTGCTGATCGTCGACGACGATGTGGAAATCCTGTCCCTGCTGAAACAGTTTTTTGTTCAGCATGCCTATGAGGTGGACTTGGCCACCCATGGTGAGGCCATGTGGGCGATGATCGAAAAGAACCGCCCGGACATCATCATCCTGGACCTGATGCTACCCGGCGAAGGTGGCCTGAGCCTCTGCCAGAAACTGCGGGCACGGACGGATATTGCGATCGTCATGTTGACCGCGATGGGTGAACTGAGCGACCGCATTGTCGGCCTGGAACTGGGCGCCGACGATTACCTGACCAAGCCATTCGATCCTCGGGAGCTGCTTGCCAGGCTGCGTGCCGTGCAACGTCGCGCCGGCGAGAAAAGCCCGGGGCTCGAGCCCTCGCGTCCGATCATCACATTCGCCGATTGGCACCTGGACATCACTTGTCGTGAATTGCGTTCGCCCGAGGGCGTGATGATTCCGTTGTCCGCGGGCGAGTTCGATCTGCTGCGGGTTTTTCTCGAGCATCCACAGCGCATTCTTACCCGGGAACAGCTGATCGACCTGGCGCGTGGCCAGGGGCACGATGCCTATGACCGCAGCATCGATGTGCAGGTCAGTCGGCTGCGACGCAAGATCGAGCCGGACAGCAAGCGCCCGGATCTGATTCGCACAGTACGTAACGGCGGGTATATGTTCTGCGCCAAGGTGACCCGCTCATGATCCGCCGCCTGGTCGCTCGAATGGTTCCGCGAATAGTCCCTCGCGATACCCTCAGGTCGCGCATTGCGCTGACAATCGTCGCGGCGATGCTCGCGTCCCTGGCCCTCAACGGCTTGTTCGTGCAGCTCGCCGGCACCTGGGGCCGTCCGCCCATTGAGCGCACCGGCCTGCTCGAGCAAATGGCCGCGAATGTTCGGGTGATCGAGGCAGCGCCTGTGCCGTTGCGCTCGTCGTTGGCCTCTGCCGCCAGCCATCCGATGCTTGAGGTGGTTTGGCACGAACGGCGGGCCGACTTCCATCTGCCGCCGGGCGGTATGCAGGTGGGGCACGAGCATTCGCCGCTGCAGCAATTGCTGGGGGATGTTCCTCGCGATATTCGAGTCTTCAACCCCGGCGACTGGCCGGACGAAAGCCCCCAGGCGCACTACGTGGCACTGGTTGAGCTGCGCGATGGCAGCTGGCTGTCGTTCACCCCGCCGGAACGCAGCTGGGGGCTCGACTCCAGCGTACGGATTGCGATCATCATCGCCCTGGGGCTGGTGGCTACCCTGCTGGTCGCCTGGATTGCCACGCGACAATTGGCCAGTCCGCTGCAACGTTTTGCCAGCGCTGCACGGCGCTTTGGCGATGACCTGCGCGCGCCGGCGATCAAGATCGAAGGCCCCCATGAAATACGCCAGGCCACCATTGCCTTCAACACCATGCAGGCGCAGATCCGGCACTTTCTCAGCGAGCGTACGCAGATGCTCGCGGCCATCTCCCACGACTTGCGCGCGCCCCTGACCCGGATGCGTCTGCGCAGCGAATTCATGGACGACCTGGAGCAGCAGCGCAAAATGGTGCGCGACATCGAAGAAATGCAAACGATGATCAACGCGGCGCTGGGTTTTTTCCGTGATGAAAGCCAAGGGGAGCACGCCACGGCATTCGACCTTTCGGAATTGCTGCAAACGATCGTCGATGACTTTCGCGACCAGGACATCGTCGTCCACTTCACGGGTCCCGCTCACCTGGTGTACGACGGCCGCCCGCTCGGGATCAAACGTGTGATCGTCAACCTGCTGGAAAACGCCGTGAAATATGCACATGAACCGGCAATCGAGCTAAGGCATGAAGGGCGAATGGTCTGCATCGAAGTGAGTGACGAGGGCCCCGGCATACCCGAGTCCGCCCTCGAACAGGTGTTCGATCCCTTCTACCGTCTGGAGACCTCACGCAACCGGGATACCGGTGGCGTGGGGCTGGGATTGTCTGCTGCGCGGGCGATCGTTCGAGAGCAGGGTGGGGAGCTGACACTGCGCAATCGCAAAGGCGCTGGGCTGGTGGCGCGTGTGGAACTGCCGGGTACTGGCAGCGCAAAGGCGATCGGGCGTTAGTCGGCGATTTTCAACGTGTTCTAAACATCTCGCGGATCAGGTTGGGTGTGCTGCCGGTCCAGCGCTTGAAGGCGCGACGAAAGTTCGCGCGTCGTTGAATCTCCGGTAATCCGCCACTTCTTCTTTACTGAATCCCTTGAACTGATACAGGTCGAACGCCACGTGCTTGCGGGCCAAATCCACCTGTTGAAATCCGGTGTCGTGTTTTTGCAGTTTGCGCTTGAAGGTGGCGGGGCTCATCGCGAAGGCCTGGGGCGACCTGGCCAGCGATGGCTGAAACGTCGGGCCTGCGCAGTCACCGGCGCCATTCACACCCCATGAATATCCCCTTACCCGACAGACATCCGAGACTCAGTGGTCGTCGACGCTCTAGGGCTTGAGGTTTTCTCATGCGTCGTCAACCTGTGCCGAAAATTCAAAGCAGGTGTGCTTTTCTAGCTATATCCATCAAATCTTGTCGAGCCGTAATCTTAGGCACGGCGGTTTTCCAACGCTTTTTGTGTCTGGCAACCACCTGCAAACCCGACGATACGCGTGCTCTGCTCTGATCATCAGTCGGGACAATAAAAATAATACTCAGCGGGAGATAATCCTATGGGACTCGCTCAAGATAAAGTTGGTGCCGTTGCGTCGTTCACACGGGTTTCCAAAGGCGCTGGAGCCGCCTCGTGGGGAGCAATGGCGTTGCTCTGGCTTGTCTATGCCATGGACGCTAACTCACGTCAGATGTTCTTCATGGTGTTGCCCTCGATCACGAGCGAATTCAAAACCAGCGCAGAACTGACGGGGCTGCTCGCGGCGTTCATCACCATCGCAACGTCCTTGATCGCCGTGCCTTGCATGATCTGGGCGGATAAAGGCGGGCAGGGCTGGATGCGCAAGTATCGTCACCTGCCGATCGTAATTGCCTACACGCTGTTCACCTTTTTGACTGGCTTGAATTTTCTGACTGCATCGCTGGGCATGCTCGTGGCCTTGCAGGTGATTTCCCACGCCTTCGGTGGCGCCGGTGAAGCGATCGAAGTCACTTCGTTGTCCGAGTGGTGGTCTCGCGAGCGGCGCGGATTTGCATTGGGTCTGCATCACACGGGCTATCCGTGGGGCACGCTGATCGGAGGCCTGGCGATCAGTGCATTGCTAAATGCATACGGTCCTGAAAATTGGCGCCTGGCTTTCCTCCTGTTCCCAGTACCGATGATCATCATCTTCTCCATCTATTGGTGGTTCTGCACCAAAAAGCGCTACGAATCCTTCGTTGATCATGTGCGTGATGCAGGTGAAACCGTTCCGGCACTGAGCGCGGCACAAGGGACTGTCGTTGCTCCCGAAGGTGCTTTTCGCTCCGCAATCCGCAATCCGAATATCAGCACCATCGCGCTGGTCTCGATGCTCGCTATCGTCGGTTATTTCGGGATCAGTTTTTGGTTGCCGCAATACTTGGCGTTCGTGGCCCATTACAACTTCGCTGAGGCGGCAGCCTATTCGGTGCTGTTCACCATCACCGGAGGGCTCGGGCAAATAGCATGGGGCTGGATCTCGGATCGGCTGGGTCGCAAGTTGTGCCTGATCGTCGTGTTCGCCTGGCTGGCAATCGGTATGTACCTCTTCAAGTTCTCGTCAGTGAGCCTGACCTGGCTGATCTGCATTCAACTGTTCGCCGGGTTCGCGATGAATGCGCCCTACACGCTGCTGTATGCAATTGCTTTTGACTCGGCGAAGCCCGGCACCAGCGGAATCGCGGGTTCCATTGTTAACGTGGGCATTTACGCAGGCGGCTTCGGCCCCTTTGTGATTGGCATGTTCATTGGTGCCGGTGGTGGCTTCGATCAAGTGTCAGGCTACAACTACGCGCTGTACTTCATCTCCGGACTGATGATCGTTGCGGCGTTCGTCACGGCCTTCTTTACCCGCGAAACCACGGGCTGGTTCCTCAAGCACGATAAGGCCCTGGTTTCCAAAGCGTCTTGCAACATGGCGACCTGAGGTCGTTATCAAACTCAGAAAGGCACACCTGCACCCTATAAAAAATTCCCTCGCGGGGATGTCCAATGTCAGGAGAAAGCACCATGTCACTTATCAAAGACAGTCAGTGGTTGAATCAATTTGCCGAAGAGCTCAACAGCGACGCTGACTGGACAGCAGCGGCGCGCTATTTCGATGGCCGGATTCAGTTCAAGCACGACAGTGGTTTTTCCACTCTGGCCGTTCTATCTGGCAAGGTTGTCGCGGTTTTTCCTGAAGGGAGTCCACTGGGCGCCGATATCGTAGTTTCGGGCCCCGATGAAGAGTGGCAGCGCGTTCTAGATGGCAAGATTGACTGGTTCGAGGCTCTGTCGCCAGGATTGGGCAAGCTCGAGTTGGAAGGGAATGTTGTCGCTGCCTGGCAGTACGTAGATGTCATGGCTCGGGCATTTGATGCCATGAAGCGTGTAGGCAAGCCAAAAGGAGAAAGCACCGTCTCCTGGTCCCCCGGCCCTAAACCGTCGGGCAAGGAGACCACCGGGCACTACATTACAGTTGATGGTATCCGCGTTTATTACGAGGAGGCGGGGGAGGGTCACCCCATCGTTTGCTTCCATGCCGCGTCCCAGGACTCGCTCATGTATCGCCATGTACTTGACGGCCTTTCCGATGAGTTTCGGGTGATCGCAATCGATGCACCCGGACATTCAAAATCGGAGCTACCGGCTTCCGGTCCGTTTCATAGCCTGACACGTCACGCCGAGTTCAACGAGCGGTTGATGCAGGCCCTGGGTCTGGAGCGTCCGGCGATCATCGGGTGTTCCATGGGGGGCAACCTTGTGTTGGAGCTGGGCGCCCGTAAACCTGACGCCTACGGCGCGATCATTTCAGCCGAAGGTGCTGATTACACGCCAACAGTTTCGGATTTCTTTCTCGACATGCTGCTCATGAACGGTACGGAAATCATTGGTGCTTGGTCGCGTTCGATGACGGGCTATCGAACTCCGCCCGACCGCGCTCAGGAAGTTGTCTGGCAGATTTCGCGCACGACGCCGCAAGTCATGCTTGGAGACCTGACTGGCTACGCCAATTTTGACCAACGCTCCCAGGTAGGCAAAATCAAGGCGCCGGTGATGCTGCTCCGCGGTGATGCTGATTGGTTGGTCTACCAGGAAAAAGTCGAAGAAACGGCATCAAGAATTCCCGGCAGCAAGATTGCAGTGCTTGCAGGCACTGGTCACTACCCAATGACTGAGAACCCTCTTGAGTTCTGTGACACCGTCCGAAGCTTCCTGCATGAAGCAGGGCTTGGAAATGCTGACTGACACGCTCGACGTCGAAAGATAACCAAGGTGGCTGCAACGATATGCAGCCCCCTCACTTTAAAAAAATAGATGAGCGTGGTGCGCGCACTACTTTGTTCGCTCATTTGAAAGCTTGTCTTTGAGGAGAATCAACATGCTGCCGAGCGCCAATTCGAAGGGTAAAAATATTAAAGTCAATGGCACGACGCTTTGGGTCGAAGATACCGGTGAGGCCCATCTTCCCGTCGTTCTTTGTCTTCACTCCTGCTTTCTCGATGGAACTATGTTTGACGGCCTGGTTCAGGCTGCAGCGGGAAAGTTTCGGGTCATACGACCTGACTTCAGAGGGCAGGGTAAAAGCGCACTGGATGATGTCGACATCATCACCATGGACCAGTGTGCTGACGACATGGCCGCGTTGATTGAAGAGCTGCAGCTCAAGGACATCAACGTCATGGCGCAGTCGATGGGCGGCGATGTAGCCTTCCGACTGATCGCCAAACGACAGAATCTGTTTCGGTCTCTGGTGGTGGCTGGGTCATCGGCCTGCGGTGAGCCGCCGGAACAAGGGGCGCGATTTGCACAATGGGTTATCGACGCGGGTGAGCAAGGATTCACAGGTGACATCCTCGACATGACCATGGAGGTGATGTTCGGCAAAACCACACGCAATAACCCTGAAAAACAAGAGCTGCTGGCGTACTGGCGCAAGCGTATTGAGGCACTGCCAAAAGCGCTGCGCCCTGCCATGAAGGGCGTTATGCACCGTGAAAGCTCTGTCGCGCTGTTGTCATCGATCAACATCCCAGTACTGATTATCAACGGAGAGGAAGACATGCCACGACCTCCGGCGTGGTCCGATGAAATGAAGCGAGAGTTGCCCAATTCGAAATTGATCCGCCTCAGCAAGATAGGGCACAGCCCGACCCTGGAAGCGCCCGAACAGGTACTCCCCGCGATCATCGAGTTCTACTCAAACCCACGCGTATGAGGGCAACATTTTTCGTTCACAGCGTTTAAGTCCTGATGCTTTCACGAGCACCTATTGTCTCTATCAGTCTCATTTTTGGAGCGCCTGCATACCGCGGGCGCTTCAGGTTTTTTCATGCCCGTGGGCTACGAAAATTTGAATCGTTTTCAGATCGGCGATCCTAACTGAGCGCTTGACACTGATAAATTTTTTACAATAAATATGAAGCGCTTCATAAATTAACTTGGTTAATAACAAATTTAAAACAGGACTCTTTATATCCACGTGCGCGATGGTTTTCATGAGCGTCGATCAAAAGATATGAAGCGGTTCAAATGGTGCCCGAATACGCTGGCGCCAAACCAGGAGATAACAACAATGAGTACAAAAAACTGGGTTAAAACCGCCTGCGTCGTACTTTCCGTGACTACCTCAATTGCCGCACATGCGGACATCAAAATCGGTGCCCTTTATCCCCTCAGTGGATCTCTGGCTCTGCTAGGGGATGAGAGCTATCGCGGCCTCGAACTCGCGGTTGCAGAACGTAACGCTGCCGGAGGCTTGAAAGGTGAGCAGATCAAATTGCTGAAAGCCGATGCGGTTGATGCAGGCCAGGCTGTAAGTGCCGCCCGTAAACTGACTTCTGTTGAAAATGTCACCGCCGTGTTCGGCAGCTATTCCTCAGCGCTGTCATTTGCTGCCACGCAAGTCACGGAAATGGCCGGTGTGCCCTATTTCGAGCTCGGTGCCGTCTCCGACAACATTACCGAGCGTGACCTCAAATACATCATGCGCAGCAATCCAACCGCCAGGAATTTCGCTGAAGGGACTATTGCCGCGATTACGCACATCGTGGGGCCGTCGCTGAAGGTCGACCCCAAGCAACTCAAGATCGCCATCATCCATGAGGATGCATTGTACGGTACGACCATCGCCGGGTTCCAGAAGCAGCTGGCGCAAGAGCAAGGGCTGAACGTGGTCGAGGTGCTTCCGTATTCGGCCAAAGCCGTGGACCTCTCGTCGCTGATTCTTCGCTTGAAAGGTGCACAAGCGGACGTGGTATTGCAGACCAGTTATCAGAACGATACGACACTGTTTTTCCGTCAGATCCGTGAAGCCGGTTTCAAACCTAAAGCCGTAGTCGGTGCGGGTGGCGGATATTCCATGCAGGACACCGTGAAGGTCGTCGGCGCTGAAAACATGGAAAGTGTTCTGGACGTGGATTTTCCTCAGTTTCAAACCAATGAAAATGGAGCTCCAGGCATCAGTGCGTTCGCCAAAGCCTACAAAGATCGCTTTGGCAGTGAGCCGCGATCAGGTCATAGCCTGATCAACTATGTTGGTGCGAAAGTCTTTCTTGATGCTATGGAAAAAAGTGCGTCCCTGGACGCCGATGCGATCCGTGCATCGGTCGCGAGTGTGGATATTCCTGTCGGCGGTACGGCCGCAGGTATCGGAGCCAAGTTCGCTGAAAATGGCCAAAACCAACGAGCCAATACGGCAATCATGCAATGGCAGGACGGGGTACTGAAAACCGTTTACCCCGAAGCTGCGGCCGTGACAAAAGCGCGTTTTTCCGACCAACCCTGAAGCCCGTAATCCTGTTGAAGCTTGATCTTTGAGCTTCACGGATTCGCTCGCTCGAAAAGAGGGCGCAAACCATGGAAATTTTCATCCAGCTGCTTCTGAACGGCTTATTGCTCGGTGGCACGTTAGCCATTATCAGCATAGGCCTGACCCTTATCTTCGGCATCGTCAGGGTGGTCAACTTCGCCCACGGCGAGTTTTTGATGATAGGTCTGTACGCGGTGTATTTGATGAACGCTCATTTTGGCATTCATCCCTATGTCGCGATCATTCCCACCACGATCATTCTGTTTGCCGCTGGCGCTGCCATGCAACGGTTCATCATTCAGCCGTTGCTCAGCGCCGAAGGGCACATCCAGATTTTTGCGACCGTGGGCGTCTCGATTGCCCTCATGAACGGCGCGCTGTTGATCTTCGGTGCCGACGTCATGACTGTGCAGAACATTAGTTTTGGCACCAGTACCGTCACCATGGGCGCATTTCGCGTAAGCAGTGGTCAGTTGATCACCTTCGCAATGTCACTCGCCCTGGTCGCGGGCCTTCACTGGTTTTTGCAAAACACCTTCCTGGGTCGAGCCGTTCGGGCCACTGCGCAGCATCGCAACGCGGCGCAGTTGATGGGCGTCAACGTAAAGAAAATCTACATATTCGCATTCGGTTTGGGCTGCGCCTGCCTGGGCGTTGCATCTGGTCTCATCGCACCTCAATACCCGGTTTTTCCTACGGTAGGCACGTTCTTTGTCCTGACCGCATTTGTGATCGTTGTACTCGGCGGTCTGGGCAGTCTTTCTGGCGCTCTCATCGGCTCGATGCTGATTGGCATCGTCGACAGTCTTGCCGGTTACTACATTGCGCCAGATCTGAAGGAGGTCGTTTATTTCTCGATCTTCCTTGGCATTTTGGTGTTCCGTCCGACAGGGCTTTTTGGCGCCGGTCGCGGGTCTGAATAAGGAGAATGGTCATGAATATTCTGCATCCGCGTGTCTATGTCAGCGTATTGGTATTGGCTCTACTGCTGATCATTCCGCTCACCGCTGGATCTCCTTTCGTTTATCACTTGTTCATTCTGATTTGCAGTTATGCAGCGCTCGCTAGTGCCTGGAACATCGTCGGAGGTTTCGCCGGTCAACTCTCGCTCGGTCATGCAGTGTTTTATGGTGTGGGCGCTTATACAACCACGCTGCTGATGATCAACCTCGGCATCAGTCCCTGGATTGGGATGTTTGTCGGCGCGATCTTGTCGTCTGTTGTCGCGGTGTTGATCAGTTGGCCGTGCTTCAGATTGCGTGGGCCGTTTTTTGCCCTGGCAACGATTGCGGTGCTGGAAGTCGTGCGTTTGATGGCGATCAATCAACATGACGTGACGGGCGGCGCTGCAGGTTTGGGCGTACCCCTCAAATTGGGTGTCGAGTGGATGTTGTTTCGCCCTCGCTGGCCCTATCTGTTGATCGCCTTTGGCTTTCTCATCATTACCCTGGCTGTGTCGTGGAAGATCAAAAATTCTCGATTGGGTTATTACCTGATTGCTGTTCGTGAGCGTGAGGACGCTGCGCACGCGGTGGGTGTGAACTCGGTCAAGGTCAAACTGATCGCGGTGGTGTTGTCGGCATTTCTAACCAGCCTGGTGGGCAGTTTCCATGCGATGTACCTGACCTTTATCGAGCCCGGCTCCATGTTTTCCCTGGAAATGTCGATTCAGATCGCCATGTTTGCCCTGATAGGCGGACTGGGTACTGTCTCGGGTCCCTTGATTGGTACGTTGCTGGTGTTGCCATTGGCAGAATTGGCGCGCGGCTGGTTGGGCGATCTGGGCAGCGGTGTGCATGGTCTGGTCTACGGCATAGTGCTGGTCGTTGTGGTACTGACGATTCCTCAAGGCTTGGTGGGGCGATTCGGGGCGCGCGTATTCGGCTGGATCGATAACCTCCCGGGTGGGCGCAGGCCGCTCGTGGTTGCCAATGGATCGACAACACCATCATCGCCCGAACCACAATCGGCCACACGTGGCGAACCGATTCTGATTGCGGAAAACCTACACAAATTCTTTGGTGGGCTTCATGCCACCAATGACGTTTCGCTGAGTTTGGCTGAAGGTGAAATCGTCGGCGTAATCGGCCCGAATGGCGCCGGCAAAACCACCGTCTTCAACCAGCTTTCCGGTTTTCTTCTGCCTTCCAAAGGGCAGGTCAAAGTTCGCTTGCCCAATGGAGAATGGGTGACCCCTAGCAGCCCGGCCGAGTTCGCCAAAGCGGGTATCGGACGCACCTTTCAGATCGTCCAGCCGTTCGCTGACCTGAGTGTCTGCGAAAACATCATGCTCGGTGCATTCATGCATACGGCTGATACGAAGGTGGCGAGGGCGATCGCCGAGCAAGTCGCAGAACTGACCGAACTCACTGCTCTACTGGACACGCGGGCGCGCAACCTGACTGTCGGTGGTATGAAGCGACTTGAAATGGCGCGCGCTCTGGCAACGCGTCCGCGGATCTTGTTACTGGACGAAGTGATGGCCGGACTCAATCCAACGGATGTGGTCAAGGCGATAGCTGTTATTCGCAGGGTCCGCGATTCAGGTGTCAGCGTTTTGATGATCGAACACCTCATGCAAGCAACGATGAGCTTGTCGGACCGCATCATCGTGATCAGTTCGGGCACGCTTCTCATGCAGGGCGCCCCCCACGATGTGATCAACGATCCTCAGGTTATCGAAGCTTATCTCGGTAAGGAGTACAGCCATGCTTAAACTCAATAACGTCCATAGCGGGTATGGCGGTACTGAAATCCTTCGTGGCGTTTCCTTTGAGGTCAATGCCGGTGAGGTCGTCACCATCGTTGGTGCGAACGGTGCCGGTAAAACCACGACCCTGCGCAGCTTGTGCGGCATTGTCACGCCTTCTCAGGGCACGATTGAATTCGAAGGGCAGCGCATCGAGGGGAGTCGCCCAGACCAGATCGTCGATGCGGGCCTGACGTTGATACCGGAAGGGCGGCAGTTGTTTCCCTTCATCAGCGTGCGCGACAACCTGTTGATGGGCGCCTACAAACGCAGCGCGCGTGCCGGTTACAAGAAGCGCCTCGACGATGTCCTCGATCTCTTCCCGAGAGTGCGTGAGCGCCTGGATCAGAACGCTGGAACGCTTTCGGGCGGTGAGCAACAGATGGTTGCCATCGCTCGCGGCCTGATGGCCGAACCAAAGCTATTGATGTTCGACGAGCCGTCGTTGGGCTTGTCGCCGCTGCTGGTCTCACAGGTTTTCGAGATCATCAACAAGATCCTGGAGCTGGGAACAACCGTGCTGATCGTCGAGCAAAACATCGTCCATACCCTGCGTATCGCGCATCGAGGCTACGTACTTGAAAACGGCGAGGTAGTGCTGAGCGGCACGGGCCAGGAGCTTCTCGATAACCCTCATGTCAAGCGTGCCTACCTGGGGCTCTGATCGAGTTGACCTGTGGCTGTGCACTTTTTAACTCCGCAACAAAGATGAGAACAGGCTATGACAAATTCTAGACACTCCGGGCGCGTCGTATTGGTCACTGGTGCCGGTGGCGGCATTGGTGCTGCGATCGCTGAGTTGTATTGCCAGGAAGGCGCTGTTGTGGCCCTGGTCGATGCTGACGCCGCGAAGGTGCAGCAGCAGGCCGAGGCACTGCGTGAGGCAGGTTTTACGGTCGGCTGGGCGCAGGCCGATGTCGCGGATTATCAAGCGTGCGCTGACGCCTGTGAGCGCTTGGTCCATGAGTTGGGCCCAATCGACACTTTGATCAATAACGCCGGTATATCACCCAAACACGACGGCGCTCCCGCGCCGATCTGGACGATGGCGCCCGAGGAATGGCAGCGGGTGGTCAATATCAACCTCAATGGTTCCTTTAACCTCGTCCGGGTGCTGACACCCGGCATGGTAGAGCGCGGATTTGGGCGCATCGTCAATATGTCTTCAGTCGCCGGCAGCGCTTTTTTGCCAATTGTCGCGGCTCACTACAGCGCGACCAAGGCGGCGGTCATCGGTTTTACCCGCCACTTGGCCGGCGAGCTGGGGCCGTTCGGAATCACGGCCAATGCGCTGGCGCCAGGGCGGATCGAAACCCCTTTGCTCAAGACCGTTTCAGCGCAGGCCAATCAGGCCGTGGTCGACGAGACGCCGTTGCGCCGGCTGGGCACACCGCTTGAAGTGGCCAGGGCGGCGTGTTTCCTCACATCAAATGAAAGCGATTTTATTACTGGCCAAGTCGTTGACGTCGCGGGCGGATGGTTAATGCGGTGACGAGCGAAGTAACGTTTTTGGCGTTTTAAAAAGCGCTTTGACAACTCGGTGTTAAGCGGCAGCGATTTTTTTGGAGGACGTTGGCCATGGTTAAAACGATGGGTTTCCCGGGACGGTACGAGCAGGGACCTGGAGCATTGAAACAGCTGGGCAGGATACTGATCGACATGGGGCGATCACGCCCGCTGGTACTCTGCGATGAGTTCGTCGCCAGGCATCTGTGGCCGGAGGTGGGCACGGCCTTGCAAGCGCACGGCTTCGAGCCTCTGCACATTGAGTTCCCGGGGGAATGCACACATGCGGCCATTGCCCGGTTATCGGAACAAGCCTTGGTGCACTCGCCAGACACCATCATCGCGCTGGGTGGCGGCAAGACCATTGATACGGCGAAGGGACTGGCAGTCAATCTCAACGTCCCTATCATCGTTTGCCCGACCATTGCGTCGAGTGATGCACCCACCAGTCGACTGATCGTTCTCTACGATGATGATCATAAAGTGGTAGGAGTGGAGTTCCTGAAGATGAACCCCTCAGCGGTCATCGTTGATACCCATGTCATCGCTCAGGCGCCGGCGCGGTTTTTTGCTGCGGGCATTGGTGATGCGATCAGTAAAAAATTCGAAGCCCATCAGTGCTACTCCTCGGGCGGCAATAACTCCTTCGGAACACCGGCGCTGCATACTGCATTGAAGCTGACCGATATAGTTTTCGAAACGCTGATGCAGTATGGCGTGTCGGCTTACCAGGCTGTCTGTCGTAATGAGGTTAATGATGACGTTGAGCGTGTCATCGAGGGCACCGTCTTGATCAGTGGTGTGGGTTTTGAAAGTGGTGGACTGTCTCTGTCCCATGCATTGGTACGGGGGCTGACGGCCATACCTGCGATGGCATCGATGCTGCACGGTGAGCTGGTGGCTTTCGGCACGTTGGTGCAGATGGCTGTAGAGGGGCGTCCCGTCGAGGAGATCGATAAGGTTGCGCGCCTGCTGCATGACGTGAAGCTGCCCGTCACATTCGCTGAACTGGGTCAGAATACCCCGTTCACTACGGCGCAAATCAACACCATGGTGGAAGCCACTTTATCGGCTGCCTACGCCAAAAATATGAATCCAGCCTTGAATTACGAGCGCCTCGTTAATGGGTTGGCAGCGGCTGACAACATCGGTTCGCGCCTGACAAACGTGACGTCATCCGCTTTGTGATTCGGCGTTAATCGACTGACACCGTGCTGCCTTACAACTATAAAAAGTGAGATCAAAAAAATGAACGAAAAAACTGTACCTCATGTTCACGAACTGCTGAAAGACTCACCTAAAAACTGGGGCAAGTGGGGTCCGGACGACGAAGTAGGTGCCCTCAACTATCTGACTGGCGTTGAAGTGCTCAAGGGTATTGCCGAGGTCAAACAAGGCAAAACCTTCACCTTGCAGGTCCGAATGGCCGATCCTAAAGGCGACCCGATCTGGCCCGGGCGCTCGCAGGCGAAGCGGATGAATATCATGGACAGAGGCCATTACAACTGCGGCAAGGGCCCGCACTTTCCGGGCTCTTATGAATATGCCGATGATGTGATGTTTTTCCATCTGCAGGGGTCGACCCAATACGATGCGCTGGGTCACGTCTGGTATGACGATCAAATCTGGAACGGCTACAACGCCGATACCACCATCGGCTCGCTGGCAAAGGCCAGCGTTGCGCCGATCGGCGAGCGAGGCGTGGTCGGGCGAGGCATTCTGATCGACATGGCGCGGTATCGCGGCAAAGACGTTCTTGACCCAGGAGAGACGTTCAATCACTTGGACTTGATGAACGCCGCGCAAGCGCAAGGCGTGACGATTCAGAAGCGTGACATCCTGATTATCAGAACCGGTTGGATTGGCTCTTTTTACTACCGGGATCCAGAAGAGTTTTATAAAGATTTTATCGAGCCAGGCCTCACCTACAGCCCAGAGTTGGTTAATTGGTTTCACGAGATGGAAATTCCCAACCTTGTGACTGACACCATCGCCAATGAAGTGACCGTTGATCCTGTGTCGGGAGTGGCGTTGCCTCTTCACAACGCGCTGATGCGTAACCTGGGCGTCACGTTAACCGAGATCGCGCAACTGGATCCTCTGGCGGCGGATTGCGCCGAGGACAATCAATGGACATTTCTTTATACCGCAGCGCCTTTGAAAGTGGTGGGTGGTACCGGTGCGCCGGTCAACCCGATCGTGATCAAATAGTTACGACGCTTTAGGGGATTTGCGAATCCCCTCTTTTTAGCGTATTCAAATCATCTCTTCGAATTTGAATAATTGTTAGCATGACGACTGATCCTGTCTCGAAGAACCGAGGCTTGGACGCTGATTGGCGGCGATCGTCAGTCACTGTGCCGATCAAGGAATGCTGACCCTCCGATGAAAAACAACGAAAAGCCCAAACTAAAAGACGTTGCCGAATTAGCGGGAGTCTCCATCGGCAGTGCGTCCCGTGCGCTCTCAACCCCACATCTGGTAAAACCTGCGACGCTGGAAAAAGTGGCGGCGGCGGTGCTCAAGCTCGGCTATGTACGAGATGGAGCCGCAAGGGCACTTGCTTCGCGCCGAACTCATAGCATCGGTGCCGTTTTCCCCACCTTCAATAACCCCGTTTTCGCCGAAGCCGTGCAGGCGCTTCAGCAGCGTCTGAATGAATTGGGTTACCACCTGATTATTTCCTCCCATGAGTATGATCAGGAGCGTGAACTGATCAGTGTGCGCAATATGATTGAGCGGGGGGTCGAGGGCTTGCTGCTGGTAGGGACCGAGCACCGTCCCGCGGTTTATGACGCACTGAATGCCTCGCATTGTCCCTTCATCCTGATGTGGTCATTGGACGGTTCTCATCCTCACCCTTGCGTCGGTTTCAGCAACGAGGAGGGGGGACGCATGGTGGCCAAACATCTTGTGGACCTGGGCCACAAGAACATTGCAATGATCAGTGGCGTTATGGCCTACAACGAGCGGGCTAAGTACCGGCTCAAGGGGGTTGCCGATACGTTGAAGGAGGCGGGCATCGAGCTGGCGCCCACTCAGATCATTCAACAGCCTTTTACGCTGGAAGGTGGCCGGGCGGGTCTCAGAATAGCGATGGAGCTGACGCCAAGGCCAACTGCAATTGTCTGTAGTACGGACGTAACCTGCATGGGGGCAATAGCAGAAGCACGCTTACAAGGCATTCATGTGCCCACAGAGTTGTCCATTACCGGTTTTGATGACATCGACTTCGCGGCGGTTTCAGTACCAGCGCTCACGACTGTTTGTGTACCCACAACCGATATTGGCATCAGTAGCGCTAATAACATTATTGCGATGATCGAAGGCCGCCCGGTTGCCAGGCGTGAGCGCGTTCAAATTGACCTTGTAGTAAGGCAAAGCACCGCCCCTGTGAAGTCCTGATTCCGACGGCTAAATGCCCGACGGAGGGCTCTCGTCCCCTATGACTCTAAGTCACAGGTGGTTTGAAAATGTAGCTATTTTCATCGAGGGATCACTGCCATAACCTTTCAGTCAGCGGAAATCAGAGCGCAATCATCGTGCTGTGAATTCGTTAATAAAAACTGAGAGGTCCAGTAATGAATACTCCTGTCAAACCTGATGAACTCGCGATTCCGTATCAGTTGCCCCAAGTTCCTTACATGACGCCAGACATGGTTCATCCGGGTGTAATGACCCAATGGCTGGAAGATGACGAGTTGTGGGTTCCGGTCACCAAATCTGTTTCGTTCAAGCCTCTTCTGCTCAACACCAGTGGCGGGTACTACATCAATCTTCTGCGTGTGCGTCAGGCCGGCGTGCTTTCTCGTCACCGGCACACCGGCGGCGTACATGCGATCGTTCTGAAGGGTCGCTGGTATTACCTCGAACACGATTGGGTAGCCGAAGAGGGCTCCTTTGCGTATGAGCCTCCAGGTGAAACCCACACCCTGTTCGTTCCTGAAGACGTCGAAGAAATGATCACCTGGTTCCACGTTCAAGGTGGCTACACTTACGTCGATCCTCAGGGTGTTGCAGTGGGCTATGAAGACGTTTTCACCAAGCTTGAATCTGCCCGCGCTCACTATAAAACGCTGGGTTTGCCAGACGACTACATTGAGCAGTTCATCCGGTAACTCCGACCGTATGAAAAAAACGCGCTTCGGCGCGTTTTTTCATGGTAGCTGAGGGAGCATGAGTTTGAACAATTTACGTTAGGATAGGGCATGGACAATTATTCACAGCTACTCGCCTTTATCTGGTCTACCGAGTGTGGAAGCTTTTCGGCTGCTGCTCGCGCACATAACATTACTCCATCGGCAGTCAGTAAATTGATCACTCGATTGGAGGACCGACTGCAAGTTCGGCTTTTCCAGAGAGGCTCACGCATTCTGACGCTGACCGAGGAGGGAGCCGCTTACCTGCGTAGCGCCAAGGCGGTTGTTGAAGCCATGAACGAGGCGGACTCCCTGGCCGAGGCGTTACCGTCCAGGGTCAGTGGCACGCTTCGGCTCCACACGATGACTTCTTTCGCCAAACACCAGATCGTGCCCTGGTTGCCAGAATTCCTGGATTTGTATCCGGCCCTGGATGTTGAAATTCAACTGGGCGCGCAGTTTGTCGATCACTTTGAGCAAGGGCTCGATATCGCCATTCACAGTGGGGTGTTGCCCAGCTCCTCACGTATCGCCAAGCGCATCGGTGAGTGCGAATGGTTGATCTGTGCGTCGCCGCAGTACTTGGCCGAGCACGGGATTCCCAAGGTTCCGGCGGATTTATTGGACCACCGATGCTTTAACTTCAGCTTTGTCAGCCCATGGAACAAGTGGTCGTTTCTTCAGGAGGGCGAGGGCGTCTCGGTACCGGTTACCGCCAGCGCGTCTTTCACTCAGGGAGATTTGCTGCGGGACATGGCACTGTCAGGTGCGGGCATTGTGAAGCTTGCCGATTTCCATATCGGGATGGACATCAAAGCTGGAACGTTGGTGCCGATACTCGAAGAGTTCAGGTCTGGCGTCGTTGAACCGGTTTATCTGCTGTATTCAGACAGAAAACACCTCAGTCCGCGCATCCGAGTGTTTATCGAGTTTTTCCAGAACAAGTGGCGGCAGAATCCCTGGAAGGTAACTTGAGCGCGGGTTCAGAGCCAAGGCAACCGGTTTAATCACGCAAGGCGTGATACCTGGACGCTACGAATTCATGCGGAAGCAGCTTCAGCGCGTTTTGCGTGTGGTAATACCGTTGTTGCAAAACCGTCAGAAGAGTCTCCGTCGTCGGCAACTTTGCTGGCTGGGGGTATGCATGATGCCGGCGCCGATAGGAGCAGCTCCTATGATACCAAAAAACCCGCTGGCAATTACTTTCTTAGTAGACGGTTGATTTTTGTTTTTATCTAAGAGTTTTTATAAGTACGTGTTTTCTATTTGCCATTGTGTTTTTTCAAGAAGTGAAAGTGCAAGGCGTAGTGCGCACTGCAAAGTGGGCATTGCGCATACGTAGTTGCCGTTAATTTAGGTTTCGCGTTACACAGCAACGAGATATTTAGGAGATGTTGAGCAGTGCTAAAACTTTCCCTATCGACAGAGGGTAGGAGGGGGCGTTCGCGTGATTAAAACCTACAGTTGCGCCGCTCGGCGCATGCCATTGCGCTGAGTTAATAGGAAGCATTACTATTCACGTCCTCGTCTCCACAGCACACCGCAATGACCCCCAAGCTGCCCCGCAGACACGGCTTTTTCGAGCATTACGAAGAGTTGATTGGCACCTGGACCCGTCGCCTGAGAAACCGTCAGCAGGCCGAGGACCTGGCCCACGATACCTTCGTGCGCGTGCTCGAGTCGGATTCGGCGGCGGTGCAGCAACCCCGGGCCTATCTGCACCAGACTGCGCGCAACATCGCGGTGGACGGTTATCGACGTGAGGATCGACGGAGTGCCATGGAGTCAGGGGCAATTGATCTCAGTGTGTCGTCGTCCGGCGACCCGGAGCATTTCATGCAGGCGATCCAGTTGGCCGATTCCATCGAGCGGGCACTCACCGAACTGCCGGTCAACTGCCGCAAGGTGTTTGTCTGGCAGAAGATCGAGGGCTTGACCCAGGCTGAAATCGCCGAACGCCTGGGGCTGTCCAGGAACATGGTGGAAAAGTATATGATCCGCACCCTGCGGCATCTGCGCGACCGCCTGGACGGGTTGCAGTCATGATGCGGTGTGGTTATTCATCCCCGGCCCAACAGGAACTTCCATGATGGATACTCGTGATTGTGCGTGCGGGCAAACAACGGTTCGCGATGAAGCGGCGCGCTGGTTTGTGCGTTTGCAGGAACCCGCCGTGGATGTCGATGCTCATCGCCAATTCGAACGCTGGCTGAATGAACACCCTCAACACCGGGACGAATTCGCGTTGCTCCAGGGCCTGTGGACAGCCGCCGACCTGGTGCCGGTGGCCCGTCTGCGGGCGTTGTGCGAAGAAACACCGTCACGCAGCAAACGTCGACCGATATTGCGCTATGCCGTGGCCGCCAGTGTGTTGGCGGTGGCAGTCGGCTTGGGCCTGTTCAACGGGTTGAAGCAACCGTCGCCTTACACGGCCGAGTTTTCCACAGCCCTGGGCGAGCGTCGCCAGGTAGCCTTGCCCGATGGTTCGATGGTCGACCTGGACAGCCGCAGCCGGATTCAGGTGCGCTTTGAGAAGAATCGTCGCGCCATTGAGCTGAGCGAAGGCGAGGCGATGTTCAGCGTCCAGCATGACAGCCTTCGTCCCTTTGTCGTTGAGGCGGGAAGTGGCAAGGTCACGGTTACCGGAACCCGCTTCGATGTACGCCGGGGCAGCGCCGAAACCCGGGTCGTGGTGGAGCAGGGCACGGTCAAGGTGCAGGGGCGCGATGCCGCCGCCGATGATTTCATCAGATTGACCGCGGGTCTCGGTACCCATGTCGATGCCGGGGGCAAGGTCGCTGTGGCCTATCCGGTCAACCCGGCTGAACTGACGGCCTGGCGCAACGGCAAGCTGGTGTTCAACAACGCCAGCCTGGCCGATGTCGCCGAACAGGTCTCGCGTTATCGCGAGAAGCCACTCAAGGTTGGCAATGCCGCAGTGGGCAATCTGCGCCTGACCAGCGTGTTCAAGTCCGACAACACCGACGCGTTGCTCAAGGCCTTGCCGAGCATCCTTCCGGTGGCCGTGCGCACGCTCGATGACGGCAGTCAGGAAATAATTTCAAAATAAAATTCAGGTTTTTTTCGAGTTCAGCGTCTTCCTGTTCAACTGCAACTGGTTTGCATTAACAAGCGCACACTTTTGCGATCTTCAGGGACTACGTTCGACGTGAAAAAAACCATCGCTAAAAACAACAATTCCCCTTGGTTGCCGCTGGCCCTTGCACTGGCGGTCAACCTGGCGCTGCCCCAGGCATTCGCTGGAGAGGCTATCCGCATCCCGGCGCAACCTTTGGGGCAGGCCCTGAGCCAGTTGGGCCAGCAGACGTCGCTGCAGGTTTTTTTCAGTCCGGAACTGGTGGCCGGCAAACAGGCCCCGGCAGTGGATGGCAATATCGCGCCGGAAGAAGCGCTGCGCCAGTTGCTGCAAGGCAGCGGCCTGCAATACCAGATCGATGAAGGCTCGGTAACGCTGCTACCGGCCCCTGCGGCAGACGGCCCGCTGGAGCTGGGCATGACTGACATCAAGGTGGTGGGCGACTGGCTCGGTGATGCCGATGCCGCGGTGGTGCAGAACCACCCCGGCGCCCGTACCGTGATTCGCCGCGAGGCCATGATCGAGCAAGGCGCGATGAACGTCGGCGACGTATTGAAGCGCGTGCCGGGTGTGCAAGTGCAGGAGGCCAACGGTACCGGTGGCAGTGATATCTCGCTGAACGTCGGCGTTCGCGGGCTGACTTCGCGCCTGTCGCCACGCTCGACCGTGTTGATCGATGGCGTGCCGGCGGCCTTCGCCCCCTATGGCCAGCCGCAGTTGTCCATGGCGCCGATTTCCTCCGGCAACCTCGACAGCATCGACGTGGTGCGCGGCGCCGGCTCCGTGCGTTACGGGCCACAGAACGTGGGCGGGGTGATCAACTTCGTGACCCGTGCGATCCCGGAACAAGCCTCGGCTGAAATCGGCAGCACCCTGGAAACCTCCCAACACGGTGGCTGGAAGCACATCGACACGCTGTTCGCCGGCGGCACCGCCGACAACGGCATGGGCGTGGCGCTGTTGTATTCCGGGGTGAACGGCAACGGTTATCGCAAAAGCAACAATGGCAATGACATCGACGACGTGATTCTCAAGACGCACTGGGCGCCGACCGATGTGGATGACTTCAGCCTCAACTTCCACTATTACGATGCCAAAGCCGACATGCCCGGCGGCCTGACCCAGGCCCAGTATGACGCCGACCCGTTCCAGTCCGACCGCGACCACGATAACTTCAGCGGCCGCCGCAAGGACGTGTCGTTCAAGTGGATTCGGCAACTCGACGACCGTACCCAGGCCGAAGTGCTGACCTACTACTCCGACAGTTTCCGTGGCAGCAACATCGCCGCTCGCGACCAGAAGACCCTGGGTTCGTTTCCGCGCACCTATTACACCTATGGCATCGAACCGCGTGTGTCCCACGTGTTCGACGTCGGCCAGACGACCCAGGAAGTGAGCGTCGGTTATCGCTACCTGAAAGAAGGCATGCACGAAGAAGCCAGCCGCCTGGCGCTGGTCAACAACGAGCCGGTCGCGCGTCCGGGTTCGGACGGCCATGTGTACCAGGACCGTACCGGGGGTACTGAAGCCCACGCGGTGTATGACGACAACAAAATCGATGTCGGCAACTGGACCATCACTCCGGGTGTACGTTTCGAGCATATCCAGACCGAGTGGCATGACCGCCCGGTGCTCGACACTGCAGGCAAGCCAGTGCAGGAAAAACGCCGCAGCATCGAGAGTAACGAGCCGCTGCCGGCGCTGAGCGTGATGTATCACATGTCTGATGCCTGGAAACTGTTCGCCAACTACGAAACCTCGTTCGGCTCCCTGCAGTATTTTCAGCTCGGCCAGGGTGGCGCAGGTGACGAAACGGCCAATGGCCTGGAACCGGAAAAGGCCAAGACCTACGAGCTCGGTACGCGTTACAACGATGAGGTGTGGGGCGGTGAAGTGACGCTGTTCTACATCGACTTCGATAAAGAGCTGCAATACATCAGCAACGATGCGGGCTGGACCAACCTCGGCGCTACCACGCACCGGGGCATCGAGGCATCGGTGCACTACGACATGGCGGCGCTGGACCCACGGCTGGCCGGTCTTACCGCCAATGCCGGCTACACCTACACCCGTGCCGTCTATGAAGGAGAGATTCCGGACTTCAAGGGGCGTGACCTGCCGTTCTACTCGCGCCAGGTAGCAACCGCCGGCCTGCGCTACGACATCAATCGCTGGACCTACAACCTGGATGCCTTCGCCCAGTCCAAGCAACGCTCCCCCGGCGTGGCGGTGAATGCTGACGGCAGCTTCAGCAACAACTACATCACTGAAGGCACGGCGGATGGGCAGTATGGCGACATTCCGGGCTACGTCACCTGGAACGTGCGCGCCGGCTATGATTTCGGTCCGCAGGTGTCGAACCTGAAGCTGGGGGCCGGGGTGAAAAACATCTTCGACAAGCAGTACTTCACCCGCTCCAGCGACAACAACGCGGGCATGTACGTCGGCACGCCGCGCACGTTCTTCGTCCAGGCCAGTGTCGGTTTTTAAAAGCTGAAGATCAAAAGATCGCAGCCTGCGGCAGCTCCTACAGGCTGCGATCTTTTCGCTTCAAACCTTCAACACTCTCCCGCCAATCGCAACCGCCAGCAGCAACAGCGCCATCAACCCGAAGGCAAAACTCAAGCTGGCGGCATGGGCGACGAATCCGATCACCGCAGGCCCTGCGAGTATCCCCGCGTAACCCAGGGTGGTAATGGCCGGCACGGCGATGCTTTGCGGCATCACGGTCTGCTTGCCCACCGCGGTATACAGCACTGGGACAATGTTCGAGCATCCGGCTCCCAGTAGCGCATAGCCCGCCAGCGCCGCTTCCCAGCTGGGGGCGAACGTGGCCAGCAACAGACCGGCCGCCGCCGCCGCCCCACCGAAGACAATGACCCGCGTTGCGCCCAGGCGACGCACGATGGCGTCACCGGTCAACCGGCCCACCGTCATGGTCAGTGCGAAAGCCGCGTAACCCAGGCCGGCGTAGGCCTTGTCGATGCCGCGTTCCTGCACCAGGAACACCGCGCTCCAGTCCAGGGCGGCACCTTCGGCGAGGAACACGATGAAACACATCCCGCCGATAAACAGCACGATACCGTGGGGAACAGCGAAGGCCGGCCCCGAACTTTCGCTGCCATAGGGCAGCATGTGCGGGGCAGCCTTGAGCAGTGCGACCAGCAGCAACACGATGACCACCAGCATCGCCCCCAGTGGCGCAAGCCCCAGGCCGAGCAACGCACTGACGCCCGCCGCGCCGACGATTCCGCCCAGGCTGAACAACCCGTGAAACCCCGACATCATGTTTTTGCCACTGGCGCGTTCGACGATCACCGCCTGCAGGTTCACCGTCGAATCCACGGTGCCCAGGCCCGCGCCGAACATGAACAATGCGCCGATCAAGGCCGGAATCGACGATACCGTGGCCAGCAAAGGCAACGCCGCACAGATCAGCAAGGTGCCACCGGTCGCCACTTTGCGGCACCCGAAGCGCGTGGCCAGGATTCCAGCTATAGGCATCGCCAATATCGAGCCCACACCGAGGCACAGCAGCAACAAACCCAGGGTGCCTTCGTCCAGCCCGGCCCGCGCCTTGGCATAGGGCACCAGCGGCGCCCACGCGGCGATGCCGAACCCGGCGATGAAAAAGGCGACGCGCGTGGACATCTGTTCCAGGCGCCCTGGCACGAATGAGGTCTGGGTGTTGAGGTTGGTCATATCAATCCTTGGAAAAAACGTCGCGTCTGCAACTGACAGTGATCTGGCCCCGAGGGTTCGCTCAGCGTCCGTGATCTGGCACGCCCACAAGCTGACATCCTTGCACAGCCAGACGGTGTTTCGCGATATGTTGTGCCAGAACCAGATGTCCAACAGGGAGGGCGCCATGGCGCGGATGTACGATGCACGGGGCAATATCTACAAGGTGGTGGCGCCCGAGGCGCTGCGCCAGCATGGCATCGACGTGCCCGATCAGGCCGACCGCGCCGCGCAAACTCGCGAGGACTGGGCGCTGGCGGCCATCGAAGCGTGCTGTGCCTGGGCGCCCGGCACGCAACCGCCGGGCAGCAAGGATCATTGCAGCGACGGTTTGCTGGTCGGGCCGTTTCAGTCATCGCCGCCCTTTGACCTGTTGATCGTCAACACCGACGGCACCCTGGCCGAGCGCAGCGGCAACGGGCTGACGATTTTTTCCCAGGCGTTGAGCGATCAGGGACTGTTTCCGAGCGATGAAGCCTGCGTACTCAGGGTGCATCACGACAAATCCGACACACCCTCGCCGGGGCAAACGTCGGTGAAAGCCGCGCAAGTCGAGGGTGCGCAGGGTTTCTGGCTAGACCTGGGCGAGCCTGGCTTCGGGCCATCGGCGGTCAGTGCCGTTGACGTTGAAGCTGTGCAGTTGAACGGCCGTGAGCTCAGCCACGTGCGTCAGTTGTCAGCACTCAATAGCGCCTGGACGCGCAGTCAGTTTGCCCGGGTCGGCAATCCGCATTGTGTGACGCTGGTGGACAGTGCCGAGGCCTTGCCGGGCAATGAGCAAATGAGGCAATCGCCATTGGCCGAGGGACTGATGCGAATCGCCTATGCGATGCCTGCTGGTGCGGGTAAACCCTGCCCGGCGGGGATTAATCTGCAATGGGCGATGCGTGAGTCCGGGCAGCGAGTGATCGCGCGAGTATTTGAACGTGGTGAAGGGCCGACAGCATCATCCGGCACCAGCGCCTCAGCAGTGGCGTGTTCGGCTTGGCGGATAGGGTGGGTGAGTGCCGGGGAGGTGAACGTGGTGATGCCGGGTGGTACGGCGCCGATTTTGCTGGAAGAGGAGCAGGGGGAGCTGAGTCGGGTCAGCCTGTTTGGTACGGCTCGATTAGTGAGGTGAATTTGAGATCGCCTTCGCGAGCAGGCTCGCTCCCACAGTAGTTTTTTGTCGTTCACAAAACTGTGGGAGCGAGCCTGCTCGCGAAGGGGGCATTCCAATCACAGCAACCTTCAGATCTGTTCGCTGGAGAACTCCACCACCGGCATCGTGCGCTTCATCAATACCTTGCCGCCGCGTACTGAATACAGCGGCAAGCCCTGGCTGCGAATCACCTCATAATCGCTTTCCGCCGAGAGGATCAGCAGGTTCGCCGGCCGTCCGGGTTCAAGCCCGTAGCGCTCGCCCAGGGCCATGGCCTTGGCGCTGTTGACGGTGACCAGGTCCAGGGCGTTTTGCAGGTTGCGATACCCGAGCATGTGGCAGATATGCAGGCCGGCTTCGAGCACCCGCAGGATGTTGCCGTTGCCCAGCGGGTACCAGGGGTCGACGATCGAGTCCTGGCCGAAACATACGTTCATGCCGGCTTCCAGCAGTTCGTTGACCCGGGTCACGCCCCGGCGTTTCGGAAAATTGTCGAAACGCCCCTGCAGGTGAATGCTTTCGGTAGGGCAGGAGACGAAGCTGATGCCGGCGTGCCCAAGCAGGCGAAACAGCTTGGCGCAGTAGGCGTTGTCGTACGAGCCCATGGCCGTGGTATGGCTGGCGGTGACCCGCGAGCCCATGTCGCGGCTGCGGGCTTCTTCGGCCAGCACTTCCAGGAAGCGTGACTGCGGGTCGTCGGTTTCATCGCAATGCACGTCCACCAGGCAGCCGGTGCGCTCGGCCAGGTCCATGAGGAACTTCACCGAGCTGACGCCCTGGTCGCGGGTGTACTCGAAGTGCGGAATGCCGCCCACCACATCGGCACCCATGCGGATGGCTTCTTCCATCAGCTCGCGGCCATTGCGGTATGACTCGATGCCTTCCTGGGGGAAAGCGACGATCTGCATGTCGACCAGATGCCGACTTTCTTCGCGCACCTCGAGCAGGGCCTTGAGCGCCGTGAGCTGCGGGTCGGTGACGTCGACGTGGGTGCGAACGTGCTGGATGCCATGGGCGGCGAGGGCCCTGATGGTTTTCCTGGCACGGACCTTGGTGTCTTCTTCGGTGATGGTGACCTTGCGCTCACCCCAGCACTCAATGCCTTCGAACAGCGTGCCGCTCATGTTCCAGCGCGGCTCGCCAGCGGTCAGGGTGGCGTCGAGGTGGATGTGCGGCTCGACAAAGGGCGGTACCACCAGGTTGCCACCGGCGTCCAGATCGTCGGGGCCCAGGGTCGGCGCTTCGGTCTGCCGGGCGATGTTGCTGATCAGGCCGTTTTCCAGGTGCAGCTCATGCAGGCCTTCCTGGTTGCGCAGCCGGGCGTTGATGATGTGCATCGGGCAGATCCTTTCAGAGAACCGTTTGGACAATAGCTCTACGTTAGCTCGGCAGCGGCGAATGCCGCCAGTGGTCTTTTCGCGGATGCGCACTCTCTACTGTAGGCGCTGGCTCTCCAGCGATGACGACTTAAAGACCAACCCAAAATTCAAGGCCGCCGGGGCGCGCTATCAGGCCGTCATAGCCAACGGCAAAAAACGCATCAGCGCAGCGATAATGGCTTCAGGTGCATCCTCCTGCACCATATGCCCGGCGTTGGCCACCGCATGAAACTGCGCCCCAGGAATTATCTGCTGCAAGGCCCGACCGCGTTCGATGGGAATCCATTGGTCGTCCTTTCCCCAGAGAATCTGCACCGGGCAGCGAATCGTCGGGTACAGCCCTTCGGCCTCGCGGGTGTAGCGTTCGTCCATTTGTGCGATCTGCCGATAGAATGCCGCTTGCCCAGGATCGCCCAACCACGGTTGCACGTAGGGTGCGAGTTCGTCATCCGGGATGTCTCGCTTGATTGCCCCGCGAATATAAGTCGCCACGATGGCTCGCTGGATGTAATCCGGCACACCACTGAAAGCGCCTTCGTACTGTCGGACATGCTGCACGAACGGCGAACCCCAGGGCGTTAGCGCCACCGGATCGATCAATGTCAGGCTGCGGTAATCCTTGCCGTTGAGTAAATGGCTGCGCAGGGCGGTCGCGCCACCAAAGTCGTGGGCCACCACATCCGGACGGTCCAGGCCCCAGTGTTCCAGCAATTGGGCCAACAGTAGGTTTTGCACACCCAGGGAAACATCGCCATCGACCTTTTCCGATTGCCCGTAGCCCAGCAAGTCGAAGTAGTACACCCGGTGAGTGGCGATGAAGTGCGGCGCAATCCGGAGCCAGACAAACGAAGAGAAGGGCGTGCCATGCACGAACGCCAGCGGCGGCCCATCGCCGCGCACGGCGTAGCGAACGTTATGCCCATTGAAACGATAGCTTTGAGCCAGCGGCCAGTCAGTCATTTGCGTGTCCTCTTGGCGGATGCAAGGGCAAAGCATAGGCATAAAAAAACCACCGGTCGCGGTGGTTTTTTTCATCGATTGGCTCACTCGCCGCGATAGATGCACCCACTGGTGCAGGTCTCGTGAATCCGGATGGCGCTCAATTCCGGCAGCAGCGGCTTGAGTTCAGCCCAGATGAATTTGGCCAGTACTTCACTGGTCGGGTTCTCCAGGCCAGGAATATCGTTCAGGTAGTTGTGGTCCAGGCGCTCATACAACGGCTTGAAGATCGCCTTGATTTCCGAGAAGTCACGAATCCAGCCAGTGTGCGGGTCGAGGTCGCCACTGAGGTGGATCGCCACTTTGAACGAGTGACCGTGCAGGCGGCCGCATTTGTGGCCGTCCGGGACGTGAGGCAGGCGGTGGGCGGATTCGAAGGTAAACTCTTTGAAAATTTCCACAGTGGTTTGAGCTCTGTTCAGGTGGCGATCGCCGCGGCGATGTGGGCAGACGGCGAGTTTAACAGCTTGTCCTGACTAAAGGGTCAGCAAGCGTTCGGCGAGATGACCGTTGGCCGTCAGTTCGAGAAACTCGTCGCCCAGGCGGCGGCTTTCCTCCATCGTCGTGCGCCAGTATTTCTGGCGGCTCGGGGCGTCGCCCATGAAGCGCTTGAAGTCATTACGATCCGGCAATTTGCCATAAGGCAGGCGCGCCAGGTATTCCTTCGATGGCGCCAGCAGTACGACATCCTGCAAGCGCGCAGGGCAGGCGCGGCGCCACGGCAAGGTCTTGTCGAACCAACCGGGAATCACCCGGTCGGTGAAGTGCGGATAAAGCACGATGTCGTTGCCGCTGTAGGGCAGGTCCAGGTGATAGTCCAGCAGGCCGCCATCGCGGAACGTGCCCGCACCAGCGCCCGGCAGGTGTCGCACGCCTTCCATCACCATCGGGATCGAACCCGAGGCCAGCAGGGCCTGGCGTAGATTGGAGGTGTCCAGTGCGACGAAGCGCGACGGGAAGTCGTTCAGCGCGTTGACCGGTGGTGCCAGGCGCGGGTCATGGATGATCAGCCGTTCGAAGTGCCGGGCCAGCCGCGCACGACCGCGCAGGTTATCGGCGATCACCGACGACAAGCCCAATCCCAGGCGGCCACGGTGGTCGTCCGCGAGCAAGCCGTGACTTTTGACTACCATGATGTTCAAGCGATAGTAGGGGTTGTCGAGCAGGGTCGCGTCACGACCATCGAGCAGATCATCGAGCATGCGCCGCGAGCTTTGGCTGATCTGCGCCATGGTTACGCCTTTGGCGAAATTCTGTTCGGTATAGAGGTGGCCAAGGCGCCGCAAGCCCTCGGCAGCATCCGGCAGGCAGGCGCTGGCAAAGCGCCAGGAGCCCACCGATGCGCCGATCAACGAGCGCTCGCGCGGTGCCGCCGGCAGCCATTCGCCGAACAATGCCAGGTCCAGACCCTGAATCCCCAGGGCTTTGGGACCGCCAGCGGCACCGGGTAGCGTGCCGACGTCCGCAGCGCTCAAGCCACGCTCGCGAATGCGGGCCAGCGCCCTGGCGCCGGCCTTGAGGGTCAGGGAGGGGAACTTGATATGGATAGCGGTCATACCGGTCTCGAATGCGGGCGAACGAGCGGATTATAAGCGTGTGGATGACGCAATTTCCGTGATGCAATGTCCGCCTTTAGTAGATACCCGCTTCAGCAGTCGGTTTACTGGCGTGACGTGACCTTGTCCGACGAGGCCACCGTGCCGCTGCCGCAATTGATGTACGAAGAGGATTTCAGCCAGCGCTGGTCCGGGTAATAGGAAAACAGCAGCTGCCCATCTTTCATCGAGTCGATCAGGCGGTGAGCGATGGCCGGCCTGACCGCCGGGCAGCCGAGGCTCCTGCCGATCCGGCCGTTGGCGCGGGCCAGCACGGGGCTGACATAGGGCGCGCCGTGAATGACGATTGCCCGGTCGAAGGCGTTATCGTTGAAGCCAGGCTCCAGGCCTTCCATGCGCAACGAATAACCGTTCTGGCCGACATAACTCTGTTGGGTGCGGTACAGGCCCAGGCTGGTGGCGAAACTTTCGTTCTGGTTGGAGAACTGGGTCGCCATGTTTTCGCCGCTGTTACGGCCATGGGCAACCAGTTCGTGGAACAGCAGCTTGCGTTTTTTCAGGTCGAATACCCACAGGCGCTGTTCGGTAGAAGGCAGGGAATAATCGATCACTGCTAGTCTCTGTGCCGGTGCTGCACCTTGGGCACGGGTACACTGTGTTGCGCGAACCGCCAGGGCAATGACCTTGGCATTGGCGTTTGGAGCAGCTTTGGCCAGCGCGACTTCGAGCGAATCGGCGTAGGCTGATGGAAGGATAGCCGACGTCAGCAACAGGGCTGTCAGGAAGCCAAAGCGATGTAGCGCCATAAAAATGTCTCATCAGGAATATGTCGAGTCTAGCAGCGAGTTGAACGCTAGCCCTTTGATTACAGGCGATTAAGGATTATCCATGGGTCAATTAACAAGGTTATTCGTCATAAGCCGCGTATTTTTTATGGTCTTTCTGATCAGCGGCACTGCTGTGGGTGAAACTTCGCCGATCGTGCCGGTATCTCCGGTATCTCCGGTATCTCCGGTATCTCCGGTATCTCCGGTGTCCGTGAGCGTGCTTGGTGCAGCACCCGATGACGAAATCGGCCAGGCGATCCAGGCGCAGCTCGAACCCTTGCAATCAGCATTTCCTCCGCTGCTGACCTCACGCAAGCATCAACGGGTGGATGTGGCCCGGGTGGTGCTGGATTTCTATTCACACCGCAATTTCCGCGCCGCGTGGAGGAACGGGCGAGATGTCAGCCAGTTGCTCAAGGGCCTGGATGATACCCAGGCCGATGGCTTGGTTCCTGCCGATTATCGGGCCGGTGAACTGGCCCAGGCGCAACTGGCGTTGCAGGCCACGGCACCAACCCCGGCGCAATGGGCGGCGTTCGATATTGCGGCGACCCGCACGTACGTCACGGCGTTGCTGCAATTGCGCCGGGGCAAGGTTGACCCGGCACGCCTGGATTTTCATTGGAACTTCGAACCCGAGGGCATCGATCCTCGCGAAGACATGAACACCTTCTTCACCGCCCTGGATGATCACGACGTGGCTCGTGCTTTCGCCCAAGCGCCGCCCCAGGAGGCCGTTTATCGCCGCCTGCGCGAGAGCCTTGCGCAGTTGCGCAAGGTGCGCGATGCCGGTGGTTGGCCGAAAGTCGCCGAAGGGCAGTCGCTCAAGCCCGGCATGGACAATGCAGCTGTCAAGCAATTGCGCGCGCGCCTGGTGGCCGCCGGGTACCTGGACCCGCACAAGTCCAAGCGTACCGATTACGACGACAGTGTCATTGCCGCGGTGAAGAAATATCAGCTGGAACAATACCTCGGCGCAGATGGCGTGGCGGGCGCGGGAACCCTGGCGGCGCTGAATGTACCGGTCGAGGCGCGAATCGACCAGGTGCGGGTGAACATGGAGCGGGCGCGCTGGTTGCTCTATAAGCTGCAAGGCACCTTTGTCATCGTCGACATCGCTGGCTACAAGGTCGCCCTGTACCGCGACGGTCAGCCGATCTGGCGTTCCCGGGTGCAGGTCGGCAAACCGTTTCGCAGCACGCCGGTGTTCCAGTCCGAAATCACCTACGTCACCTTCAACCCCACCTGGACCGTTCCGCCAACGATTCTCGTCAAGGATATGTTGCCCAAGATCCAGCAGAATCCCGGTTACCTGGCGGCCAACCGGATTCGCGCCCTGGATCGGCAAGGCAACACGCTCGACCCGTCGACCGTCGACTGGTCCAATGCGCGCGGCATCACCCTGCGCCAGGACGCCGGCCCGGATAACTCGCTCGGGCAGGTGGTGATCCGGTTCCCCAACGACTATGCGATCTACCTCCACGATACCCCGCATCGCGAGCTGTTCTCCAAATCCATGCGTGCCACCAGCTCCGGTTGCATCCGGGTGGAGAATCCATTGCAGCTGGTTGAACTGCTGTTCAACGACCCTGTGCGCTGGAACGCGGCGGGTATTCAAAAGCAACTGGCCAACGGCAAGACTCAAAACATCAGCCTTCCCGTCAAGGTGCCCGTGCTGCTGGCCTATTGGACAGTGGATCTGAATAACGACGGACGGGTGACGTTCAAACCGGACGTTTACGGTTACGATTCGCCAGTGCTGCGACTCTTGAACCAGCCTTCCAAGTTGCCTGCCCTGGAGTTGCAACGAGCAGAGCCGTCACTGGTCGTTAGGGGGCAAGACACGCTGTAGTCCTGGCGCCTTGGCGAGAAGCCAGGCCGGGGGGACCCATTGAGAACCATGGACATGAAAATGGGTCACAGTTGTTCAGTTAAATAGGGATAGGGATAGGGACATTGACGATGGATGTTGCCGACAAAAAAACGACACTCATTACCCGGGCGCTTCGGGTGCACGACCTGGATGAGTGTCGCAACATTCAAAAGGGACCCGTGTTCATCGTGGCGTCGGGTAAATCGGCCAAGGATTTCCCGTTGCACAGGTATGCTGGCGTTCCAATGATCAGCATGAACGGTGCCATTTCGAAATTCACGGGTACAGGTATCAAGCCGTACTTTTATGTGTGTACCGACCAGGGGTTTTCCGAGCAGCAGCCGGAATTGTTCACCGAGGCCATGCGCATCAGCGAGCGGGTTGCGCTGTGGGAAAAACATGTCTGGCACACCTCGCTAAAGCCCCAAGGCAAGCTGTACTTGCTAAGCCGGGCACCCAAGTTGGTGTGGAGTGATTTTTTCAGGACTGACAAAGACCTTGTCAGGGTCCGCAAGCTAGGCAGGGGGCGGAGTAAAACCCTGGGTTTCAGCAAGAACCTCAAACGCGGTTTTTTTGACGCGCGTACCGTCGCCTACCTGGCTTTGCAGCTCGCCTACCACCTGGGATTCAATCGGGTGTTCCTGGTGGGCGTCGACCTGGACCCGACAGCGGGGCGCTTCTATGAAACGCCAGGCAAATTCGTTTCACCCTGCGTGCTCGACGACCATTTTCAGACGAGAATCCTGCCGTCGTTCGAGATCCTGTCGAAGCAAGTCATCAACGAGGATTTTCAGGTCTACAACTTGTCCGGCGTCTCGAAAATTCCATCGCGACTGATTCCACGGATGACCCTGGAAGAGCTCGACAGGTTGCTTTGACGGATTGTTCTTCTGCACGACATCACACATTTCGAATGACTCTCTTGGTGGAGCGCGTTCGTGGCTGTGCCAAAGTATCGGCTTTTGACCGGTCCAGTGTCGGTCGGTGTTATTTCCAATGAAATCACCTCGAAGGAACGTGCCGATGAAAAGACTTTACGCCATGGTCGCGCTGATCGTGTTGACGTTCGCCAGCGTGGGCCCGAGCAGCGCCCGGGATTCAGGGAGCGCCAGGCCGCCATCCGTGGCGGGGGTGTTTGACTACTATCTGTTGGTGCTGTCCTGGTCTCCTACCTACTGCCTGACCCATCGTGACGACGCGCAATGTTCCGGCAAAGGCTATGGCTTTGTACTTCACGGCCTCTGGCCGCAATACGCCCGGGGTGGTTGGCCGAAGTCCTGCGCGCCGAGGGTGAAGCTTTCGCCAGAGGAGCGGGCGAAGGGCTTGATGCTATTCCCGACCAACAAGCTGCTCGAGCACGAATGGGCCAAGCACGGCACGTGCAGCGGCCTAGGTGCCATCGGTTACCTGGAGGCCTCCGACAAGGCCTTGGGCGCGGTCAGGATTCCCGAGCAACTGCAACCCTTGAATAACACGCTTTATTTTTCAGCCCGGGACATTGAGCAGATGTTTCGCCAGAGCAATCCGGGGTTGCCGGGGGATGGCATTGCGGTGATCTGCAACGGGCCGCAGTTGTCGGAGGTTCGGGTCTGCATGGACAAGGACCTGGCGTTTGCGTCTTGTGGCACCGGAGTGAAGACACAATGCCGTGCCGGTGATATCCGGGTTCCACCTTTGCGGTGATGGTGCTTCACCCGAGCTCCAGTCCTGCCTGGACCACCGACAGCAGATTGTTTTCGGTCAGCGCGACCGCATCCGGTTGCGCTGCGGCTTGTTCGATCACTTGTAGCCACCAATGTGTTGCGCCGTGTTCGTCCACGGTGCGCAACAGGGCCAGTTCGTTGCCTTTGCAGTGGATTTCGACCCGCCCCTCGCCATCCGCCGTGAAGCGCGCGACGGGATCGAGCGTGATGCTTTGGCGATTGCCGGTGATCACCAGTTGGTCGATGGCATAGTCGAAGGTGTCACCCTGTGGGTGGCTCTCGAACACGTGAGTGGGGTTGCGCCGCAGGACCAGGCCGGCCTCGGTCAATGGCTGTAACCAGGCCTCGATCCGGTGATACAGCTCATAGACCTGGCCCGGCCAACTGTCGATCGCCTGATCGATGCCGGAGGGCCGGGTCTGTTTCAGTTTTACGGCCAGCTCGTCTGCCTTGCTCATTTCATTTCCCTGTCGTGGTGTAACACTCATCGTAGCTCCTTGATGGTGATGTGGCAGTTGTCCTGTGTCATGTCGCTGACAGTTTCCAGGGGATGGTTAAACATTTGGCATCTGCTGCGCTTTTCCCGCGGGTAACATCGTAGACTTGGCGCCCAAAACCAGAGGCATGGGGGTGTCGCTCGTGCCTTGTCCTTTCAGGGAGCGCTTTTTGCCAACACGCCTTGATGAGTTGTATCACGCCCAAGGGATCGCCTTGAAACGCATACCGCTGCGCAACGCCGCAGTGTTGTTTATCGGCGCGGTGTGCCTATGCCTGTGCGCCTTGCTTTATCTGCAACTGGAGCAGTCCCGGCGCCATGACCTGAGCCAGGCCCAGGTCGCCTCGTCGAACCTGACGCGGGCCATGGCGCAGCAGGCCGAAGACACCTTCATGCAAGCCGATCTGGTGCTGACCAGCCTGGTGGACTGGATTCAGGCCGACGGATTCGGCCCAGCCCAACGTCCACGTTTGCAGAAGACCTTCGTCCGGCGGGTGCAGGCGCTGGATCAATTGCACGGCATCCTGTTGTTCGACCAAAAGGGCCAGTGGGTCGTGACCTCGTTTGAAGCACTGCCTCGCGGCAACGGCGTGGCCGATCGCGAATATTTCAGGTTTCACCAGCAGAACATTTCTTCCGTGGCGCACATCGGCCCGGCCATCCGCAGTCGGGAAAATGGCGAATGGATCATTCCGATCTCCAAGCGGGTCAATGACAGGAAGGGGCAGTTCCAGGGGGTGCTGCTGGCCGGCATCAAGATGTCGTACTTCGAGCAGTTCTTCAAAAGCTTCAGTATCGATGACAACGGCGCGATGTTCCTGGCATTGACCGATGGCACGTTGCTCGCCCGTCGGCCCTATGTGCAAGCGCAGATCGGTACGTCATTGGCCAAGGGTGAAATCTTTCAGAACCTGCTGCCTCGCGCGACTTCCGGCAACGCGATGTTCGCCTCAGAGATGGATTCGATTGTCCGCCTGCATGGTTATCGGCAGCTGGAGGCCTACCCGCTGGTGGTCTCGGCGGCATCGTCGCGGGACTCGATTCTCGCGGACTGGTACGACACGGCATTTCGCTCCAGCGCCATCGTCGTGCTGGTCATGCTGGGCATCGGACTGATCGGCTGGGTGTTCATACGCCAGGTGCGTGTGGGTGAGCAGGTCGAGGCGGACTTGCGACAAGCTCAGCAAGCACTTGAGCTGATTGCCACCCACGACAGCCTGACCGGCCTGGCCAATCGCCGGTTGTTCGAGCGGGCCCTCGATATCGAATTCGGGCGCGGCGCCCGGCAACACAGCCCGCTGAGCCTGATCATGCTCGATATCGATTTTTTCAAGCGTTACAACGATACCTACGGTCATGTGGTGGGCGATCACTGTCTGGCCGAAGTGGCACGTGCCGTGAAAAGTTGCTGCCATCGCAAAGCCGATCTGGCAGTGCGATACGGTGGCGAAGAGTTTGCGGTGTTGCTGCCTGACACCGATATTCAGGGCGCCATGAACATTGCCGAACAGATCCGTCGCGGCGTCATGGACAAGAACATCAGCCATTCGGGATCGCCCTGCGGATACGTGACCGTCAGCCTCGGTTGCTATTCGTTCGTGCCAACGGGGCGCGATAGCGTGGAAGTGTTCATCCAGCGCGCGGACGCTGCGCTGTATCAGGCCAAGCATTCGGGCAGGAACCGTTCGGCGACGTTGTCGGTGGAGGGCGGGGTGCAGGCACTCGTGCGATCGGACCGCTGACGTGGCTGCGCGACTAGCGGTAGCCGATTGTCTGCCTGTCAGAACTTGTGCAATTGATCGTCTAGAGTTCCGATAGCTCTGCCACTTCCGGCAGATCTCCCCATCGCACGGACGATCGCCACTATGTCGATAACCCAAGCTTTGACCTCCATAGCCCTTATTGTTGCGTCCAGCGCGGTCTTTCCGCTGGTCAGTCAGGCGCAATCGAAAATCACCGCCGAAGAAGCGCATGCCATTGGCGTGGATGCCTACGTTTACTTTTATCCGCTGTTGACCATGGACATCACCCGCAAGCAATTCACCAACATTGAACCGGGCAAGGAGTTTGGCAAAGGCCCGATGAACATGTTTGTGAGTGTGCCTGAGTACCCGCCTGCAGATTTCAAAGGGGTGGTGCGGTCGAATTTCGACACGTTGTATTCCATCGCATGGCTCGACCTGACCAAAGAACCGCTGGTCATCGCTGCGCCAGATACAGCCGGACGCTTCTATTTGCTGCCGATGCTCGACATGTGGAGTGACGTATTCGCTTCGCCAGGCTGGCGCACCACCGGAACCGACGCAGCGCAGTTCCTGGTGACCCCACCGGGATGGACCGGCACAGTACCTGCGGGACTGAACCATCTGCCGGCGCCGACGCCCTTTGTCTGGGTGATCGGGCGAACCAAGACCGATGGCGCGGCGGACTACGCGGCGGTGCACAAGATCCAGGCCGGCTACACCGTGACGCCGTTGTCTCGGCTGGGCAAAGGTGCTGAACCGGTCAGCGTCAAGATCGACCCGGCCGTGGACATGAAGACCCCGCCGAAAATCCAGGTCGATACAATGTCGGCGGCCGACTACTTCGCCTACGCCGCCGAACTGCTCAAGGTGCATCCGGCCCACGGCACCGATCAGCCGCTACTGGCGCAAATCAAGCGCATTGGCATCGAACCTGGCAAGTCGTTCAGCATGGATGCCCTGGACCCTGAGATAAAAGCTGCCTTGGAGACTGCGCCCAAGGACGCGCAAGCACTGATGGCGTGGAAGGTGCCTACCCTCGCACGAGTGGTCAACGGCTGGTCGATGAACACCGACACCATGGGCGTCTACGGCAACTACTACCTCAAACGCGCGATTGTGGCGCAGGTGGGGCTCGGCGCGAATCTGCCGGAAGACGCGATCTATCCCTTGAATATCGGTGATGTAAATGGCAATGCCCTCGACGGCGCGCACAAATACGTGCTGCATTTCGCCAAGGATGAAGTGCCTCCAGTGAATGCCTTCTGGTCGATCACACTGTACGACCCTGAAGGTTTCCAGGTAGGGAACGAGCTCAACCGATTCGCGGTCAGCAGCTGGATGCCGTTCAAGAACAACGCTGACGGCTCGCTCGATATCTATTTCCAGAATGAAAACCCTGGCAAGGACCTGGAAGCCAATTGGCTGCCGGCGCCCAAGGGGCCGTTCAACCTGACCATGCGCTTGTACGGTCCGAAGTCCGAGGCCTTGAACGGCAAGTGGAATCCGCCAGCGGTCAAGCAGATGTAGTGCGGGCAATCGAGGCAGCCGACGATGATCCGTCATCGGCTGCCTTTACGCGTTCAGCTGCCCGTCCCGCCGCCAGCCCCGCCGGTCCCTCCGCCAGCCGCCCCGGTGCCCCCTCCGGCACCCGAACCGCTGTTGCTGCCCGCGCTTCCACTTGATGAGCCGGTTGCACCGCCGTCACCGGCGTTGCCGCCCGAGGGCGAGCTCGGCGTGTTGTCCGGTGGCATGACCGGCCCGCTGGATGCTCCGGATTTAGTACCCGCGGCATCAGCACCATCGCCGGCTGCGAAGGTGGCCAGGGAGGCCGCGCAAAGCAATCCAGCGAGAAACAGCGAAGTGATTCTGGCGTTTTTCATGGTCCGTCTCCAAAAAATGAGTCGTTACCTGAAGTTGGTGTGAAGGGCAGGGCGGTTGGTGCCAGCAGCATGACGAGTGGCAGTCTATGGTGGGCCGAACACCTGGCAGGCCGTGCGGTCACACCCATGAGACCCAGCCAAACGGGACGGTGGTCATGAAAAAGCTGCGAATTGCGACATTCAACGTCAACGGCATGCGCGCCCGCCTGCCAAATCTGTTGGCCTGGCTTGAGCGCGAACAACCGGATATCGCCTGTCTCCAGGAGCTCAAGTCGGTCGACAGTGCGTTTCCCGCCGCGCAGCTTGAGGCCATCGGATACGGAGCGATCTGGCAGGGGCAGGCGTCATGGAGCGGGGTGGCGATTCTGGCACGCGATGCGCAGCCACTGGAAAGCCGTCGAGGTCTGCCGGGCGATGACGAGGATAGTCACAGTCGGTACCTGGAAGCTGCCGTACACGGGATTGTGGTGGGTTGTCTGTACTTGCCCAACGGTAACCCGCAACCAGGGCCGAAGTTTGATTACAAACTGGCCTGGTTCGAGCGCCTGATACGTTACGCAAAGGCGCTGCAGGGCAGTGAGCATCCGGTAGTGCTGGCGGGTGACTACAATGTGGTTCCCACCGACCTCGACATCTATAACACGCGTTCCTGGCTCAAGGATGCCTTGCTGCAACCCGAGAGCCGCGAGTGTTACCAGCGTCTGCTGGACCAGGGTTGGACCGATGCTCTGCGACACCTGTATCCGAATGAGCGGGTCTACACCTTCTGGGATTATTTTCGCCAGCACTGGCAGAAAAACTCCGGGTTACGCATCGATCACCTGTTGCTCAACCCGGCCTTGAGTCCATACCTGGAGGACGCCGGTGTCGATGCCTGGGTGCGCAACGAACCCCATGCCAGCGACCATGCGCCCACCTGGATTCAGTTGAGCTCGCGCAAGCGCCGTTGAGTGTTCTTGCCGGACGATTGGCTAAATCAATTGTCGGCCGTACCCCTTCATCCCTTATACATAGCGTCCACAGCTTGCGTGCATAAGGATAAAGCGATGAGCGAGCCACGTCTGGCAAACACTGTTTCCTATCTAAGGCGCCTGGGATTCGACGCTCCCCCGGCACCGACGCTTGAAACCCTGCGCCTGCTTCAATTGCGTCACACCGGTGCCTTTGCGTTTGAAAACCTCACCACGCTGGCAGGCGAGCCGGTGCTCATCGACTTGGCATCGATCGAGCAAAAGGTCCTGCAGGATGGGCGCGGCGGTTACTGCTACGAACTCAACTATCTGTTTCTGGTCTTGCTCCAGGCGCTCGGCTTCGACGCGCGGGGCATCAGCGGGCGCGTGGTCATGGGCCAGCCGGAGGGTGCCTGGACCGCGCGTACGCACCGTTTGAGCCTGGTGACGCTCGATGGCGTGCGCTACATCACTGACGTCGGCTTCGGCGGCATGGTGCCCACGGCACCGCTGTTGCTCGACAGCCGCGATGAACAATGGACTCCCCACGAGCCGTATCGCATTGAACAGCACGTTGACGGCTACACCCTTCGCGCCAAGGTCGCGAATGAATGGCGACCCATGTACATCTTCGATCTGCAGCGCCAGGAGGACATCGATTACGCCGTTGGCAACTGGTACGTCTCGACCCACCCCGAATCACCGTTCGCCAGGCAACTGATGGTGGCTCGAACCGGGGAAGGATGGCGACGGACCCTCAATAACGGCAGCTTTGCAATCCATCGTACAGGGCAGGACAGTGAACGCCGGGAAGTGGCCGACCTACAGGAGTTGATTGGCGTGCTGGAAAGCGAGTTCGAGATTCGGGTGCCCACGCATGCATCGTTGATGCGCACACTTGAGCGATTGATAGCGCCGCAATAGTCGACGCATCGTGCACACAAAAAAAGTGCGGATTGGATCAATTTGCACCTTTTCCGTGCTTTTCTAAGGCCGGGCATCAGGCTCCATCACCCGCTGAATTTCACTGAGGGCTTGCGCGAGCTTTTTTTCCAGGTTTTTCAACTCAGAGGCGGTGATCCCCTTTTTCAGGTGCCTGCCAGTGCTACCTTCTGTTTTGTCATGCCCGGTCAGCAACGCCCTGCGCAGTGTGTTGTTGATCGCGGTCTGGTAGCCATAACCCTCGCTCTCCGCGAGCGCGCGTGCCGCTTCGATGACGACGTCATCAAGCATGATGGTGATACGGGTCTTGCCTTTGCTGGAGGCAACTGCCCCACGCCTGGCATGGCTGAAGTCGTACTCGTCTTTCATGGGTCAAGCCTCCAGATACTGGCGGCGCTCGTTTTTGCTGGCGAGGCGCGCCGAAATGATTCGAACGAAATTAGGGTCACGGTGGGTGTACGCCACGACCAGCAAACGACCTTTGCCGTCCAGCCCCATGATGATCCAGCGCTGTTCGTCATGATGATTGTCTTCAAAGGTTAGCGCCCGTTCATCATGGAACACTGGCTCCGTATCTGCGAGGCTGATACCCAGGTGCTTGAGTTTATTGGCTGCGTTCTTCGCCCTGTGATACTGAATTTCGAATGACTTCATTATGCATACTTTATATGTATATGAAAGGGGGCGATCACTACCGATGGTCACCAGGAATTCAAAAGACTAGTGGGCGCGGGAGAATGGGGCGCGCGGATGTATTTCAAGGTTTTTTACGATGTGATGCGCGATGGCACACAGCCTGCATGAACGACCGTTCATAATTTGACTGGCAAGTTGTATACAACTCTATAGACATTTGTCCTGGATCTTGAATACAGTGTGCGCATAACAAAAACCAGGGAACCCCCTAACATGAAAACGCCCCATGTTTCACACCAACGGCCTGAAGATGAAAATCTCGGGATCGGCGCGAATATGGCTTACGGCCTGCAACATGTTCTGACCATGTACGGTGGCATCGTCGCGGTGCCCTTGATCATTGGGCAGGCGGCCGGGCTGTCGCCGGCGGACATCGGTTTGTTGATTGCTGCTTCATTGTTTGCGGGGGGGCTGGCCACGTTGCTGCAAACCCTGGGTCTGCCGTTTTTCGGTTGTCAGTTGCCGCTGGTGCAGGGCGTGTCGTTTTCCGGCGTCGCGACCATGGTGGCGATTGTCAGCAGTGGCGGCGAGGGCGGGTTTCAGTCGATCCTGGGGGCGGTCATAGCCGCTTCCCTGATCGGATTGCTGATCACGCCGGTGTTCTCGCGAATCACCAAGTTCTTCCCGCCGCTGGTCACGGGCATCGTGATCACCACCATCGGTCTAACGCTGATGCCGGTGGCGGCACGCTGGGCCATGGGTGGCAACAGTCACGCCCCTGACTTTGGCAGCATGGCCAACATCGGGTTGGCAGCGGTGACGCTGGTGCTGGTGCTGTTGCTGAGCAAGATCGGCAGCGCCACCATCTCAAGGTTGTCGATCCTGCTGGCGATGGTCATCGGTACGGTCGTCGCGGTGTTCCTTGGCATGGCGGATTTCTCGTCCGTCGGCCAGGGGCCAATGTTCGGTTTCCCGACACCTTTTCACTTTGGTATGCCGACCTTCCACTTCGCGGCAATCCTGTCCATGTGCATCGTGGTCATGGTGACCCTGGTGGAAACCTCGGCCGATATCCTGGCCGTGGGTGAAATCATCGACACCAAGGTCGATTCCAAGCGCCTGGGCAACGGATTGCGCGCGGACATGCTGTCGAGCATGATCGCCCCGATCTTCGGCTCCTTCACCCAAAGCGCCTTCGCCCAGAACGTGGGGCTGGTGGCGGTGACCGGCATCAAGAGCCGTTATGTGGTGGCCACCGGCGGCCTGTTCCTGGTGATCCTCGGCCTGCTACCGTTCATGGGGCGTGTGATTGCCGCCGTGCCGACCTCCGTCCTCGGCGGGGCCGGTATCGTGCTGTTCGGCACCGTTGCGGCCAGCGGCATTCGCACGCTGTCCAAGGTCGACTACCGCAATAACGTCAACCTGATCATCGTCGCGACCTCCATCGGTTTCGGCATGATCCCGATCGCCGCGCCGAACTTCTACGATCACTTCCCAAGCTGGTTCGCCACGATCTTCCATTCGGGTATCAGCTCTTCGGCAATCATGGCCATCGTGCTCAACCTGACCTTCAACCACCTCACGGCCGGTAACTCCGACCAGCAGTCGGTGTTTGCGGCGGGCACCGAGCGGGTGTTGCGCTACCAGGACCTGGCGGCGTTGCGCGAAGGGGATTACTTCAGCGACGGCAAGTTGCACGACTGCGATGGCAAGGAGATTCCAGTGGTGGAATCGGCACATGGGGCGGTGGACCCGCGACCAGTGCTGGCCAAGAACAGTGAGCATGTCTGACGCAAGGCGTCACTGAAAAGGGCCGATCTGTTGAATAGACAGGTCGGCTTTTTTCTTTTGAAATAAAAACAACGTGTCTAGTCCTGAAATAGGTTTACATCTATTTCACCCAGCGCCCGATGCACCGCATCGGGCGTTTTGTATTTTAAAGACAGGTGCGGGCGCTCCTGGTTGTAGATCAAGATTGCCTCCCGCACCATC